>NZ_BAABAF010000008.1:0-423416 GCF_039537285.1 Microbacterium kribbense
GCCGGATCAACGCCCAGTCCTCCAAAGTGATCACTCTCCCATCGTCGAGTGTTCACTTTTCAACCGCCGGAACTGTCCAGTTTTCGAGCGCCGCCGACACGCGCTCGCTCGGTCGGAAGCCGCATCGTACGTGGAGCTCTGCCGCATGGGCCGCTGTCCGTGGGTGCGGCCTCCACTGAGACACCCCATCGGGTCGCGCGCACCGGCCGTGCGGGGTGCTCCCGGTCTGTGTCACCTGGCGCTATCCGCCAGAGGCGCTTGAGGCTGCGTGCGCCGACGCGCGTGTTGCTGCATCCGACAAGCCGGCTGCCGCCATGTGGCACAGGTCACCCGTCACCATGCGGCACAGGCCAGCCGTCGCCATGCGGCACAGGCCAGCCGTCGCCATGTGGCGCGAAGCGTCTGCGGTGGCGGGGATGTTGACCGTGGTGGTGTGCAGGAGTCGCTACCGCCCTGGCTGCACCGGTCGAGAATGCACGAACTGCGTGTTCCTGGCGATCCTCGCGCCGTTTGCGCGTTCTGGCGCTGCGGTGCCCGACCTCCGGCCACTGACGCACCGCGGACCAACCGACGTGGCCGACGGGCCGCGCCGCGGGCACCGACGCGCCTGAGGGGCCCGGCGTGGGGCACCGATGCGCGGCCCGCAGTGGGGCACCGATGTGCCTGAGGGGCCCCGCGGGTTGTGAGGGGCCCGCCCTGGGGCACCGACGCGCCGAGGCCGCGACCGTAGCCCACCGAGAGCGCACGAACTGTGTGGTCAGTGTCCGCTGTGACGCGGCTTGTGCATTCTCGACGAGTATCGCGATCCTGGGGAGCAGCATGGCGCTGCGGCGCGGGGCTGCCCTGCTGAGAACGCGCAAACTGTGCGCACGTGCCGGGACAGGCATGGGGAGGCGACGCGGCGACTGAGTCTGCCGAGAACGCGCAAACTATTCGCGTGGGCGCGGAGATCGCGCGGTTTGCGCATTCTCGGCCAGGCGCCTC
This sequence comes from Microbacterium kribbense, assembly GCF_039537285.1. Lineage (NCBI taxonomy): Bacteria > Bacillati > Actinomycetota > Actinomycetes > Micrococcales > Microbacteriaceae > Microbacterium > Microbacterium kribbense. The sequence continues at coordinate 985 of NZ_BAABAF010000008.1, forward strand.
CGCTCCTCAGGGCGCGGAGGGGACATGCAGACGGCCTCAGGGGAGCGGCGTGACGCAGCATCGCACCACCCAACGTGACGCAGCACCGCACCACCCAACGTGCCGCAGCATCGCACCACCACGGCCGAGCCCCCGCCGCCCACCCGAACGAGAGCCCCCGCCCCGCGGGGCGGGGACGGGGGCTGCAATGCGTGCGGGTGCCTACTTGTCGGCATCCTTGTCGCGGCGCTTCTTGGTGTCGTCCTTGTCGCTGAGCACCGACGTGGAGTGCGTCGGGATCTCGCTGGCCCTCGTGTCGACATCTGCGGGGCGCAACGGCGATTCCGGGTGCCCGGCACGTTCGTGCGCCGCCTGGATCTCGGCGTTGGCCACCGACGTGACCTGGCCGAGCGTGTGGTGCTGGTGCTCGAGCGCCTGGTCCAGCTGGGTCTGCGAGATCGGCGTGAACCGGTCCTCGAAGAACCAGCGCGACATCGCCGACCGCAGGTTCTCGTGCCACGGGATGCGGCCCTTGGCGTTCGGGCGCACCACCAGCGGCTCGTAGCCGTCCGCGTTGAGCAGCTTGAAGGTGTCCCAATGGTCGATCGGGCGGTGCACCTCCATGTACTCACCACCGGGCAGCCGCACGATGCGACCGGACTCGTAGCCGTGCAGCAGCACCTCGCGGTCCTTGCGCTGCAGCGCGATCGCGATGCGCTTGGCGACGAAGTAGCCGATGATCGGCCCCAGGATCAGCATCACCTGCAGGGTGTGGATGACACCCTCCATGCTCAGCTGGAAGTGGGTGGCGATCAGGTCCGAGGATGCCGCGGCCCACAGCACCGCGTAGAAGATCACGCCGGCCACACCGATGCCGGTGCGGGTCGCCGCGTTGCGCGGACGCTGCGCGATGTGGTGCTCGCGCTTGTCGCCGGTGACCCACGCCTCGATGAACGGGTAGATCAGCACCAGGACGATGAAGACCACCAGGATCAGCACCGGGATGATGATGTTGAACGACCAGGTGCGGTCGAGCCACTCGAACTCCAGATGCGGCGGGATCAGACGCAGCGCCCCGTCGGCGAAGCCGATGTACCAGTCCGGCTGCGTGCCGGCCGAGACGGGGGAGGGGTCATACGGCCCGTATGCCCAGATCGGGTTGATCGTGAACAGCGAGGCCATCAGCACGATCACACCGAACGTGATGAAGAAGAAGCCGCCCATCTTCGACATGTACACCGGCATCATCGGGTACCCGACGACGTTGCTGTGCGCGCGGCCCGGGCCGGCGAACTGGGTGTGCTTGTTGATCACCATCAGCATGAGGTGCAGCACGAGCAGCCCGACCAGGATGGCCGGCAGCAGCAGGATGTGCAGGGTGTACAGGCGTCCCACGATCTGATCGCCCGGGAACTCACCGCCGAACAGCAGGAACGACGTCCAGGTGCCGATCAGCGGCAGGCCCTTGATCATTCCGTCGATGATGCGCAGGCCGTTGCCGGAGAGCAGGTCATCGGGCAGCGAGTAGCCGGTGAAGCCCTCGCCCAATGCCAGCACGAACAGGATGAAGCCGATCACCCAGTTCAGCTCGCGCGGCTTGCGGAACGCGCCGGTGAAGAACACCCGCAGCATGTGCACGCCGATGCCGGCGATGAACACCAGGGCCGCCCAGTGGTGGATCTGGCGCACCAGCAGTCCACCGCGGATGTCGAAGGACAGCCGCAGCGTGGAATCCAGCGCGGCGGACATCTCCACGCCCCGCATCGGCACGAAGGCGCCGGCGTAGAGGGTCGGCGTCATCGACGCCTGGAAGAAGAACGTCAGGAAGGTGCCCGACAGCAGCACCGCGACGAAGCTCCACAGGGCGATCTCACCGAGCATGAACGACCAGTGGTCGGGGAAGATCTTGCGGCCGAGCTCCTTGACGAAGCCCGAAAGGCTCGTCCGCTCATCCATGTAGTTCGCGGCCCAGCCCACGAAACGGCCCCCCAGCGGCGGCTGCTCCTTGGTCTCATTCTGGGACCGGCGCGTGGTGGTTGCGGTACTCAATGGCGCTCCCAGAAGCTCGGGCCGACGGGTTCGTGGAAGTCGCTCTTGGCGACGATGTAGCCTTCGCTGTCCACTTCGATGGGAAGCTGCGGCAGCGGACGTGCGGCCGGGCCGAACAGCACCCGGGCGCCGTGCGAGACGTCGAACTGCGACTGGTGGCACGGGCACAGCAGGTGATGTGTCTGCTGCTCGTACAGCGCCACCGGGCAGCCGACGTGGGTGCAGACCTTGGAGTAGGCGATGATGCCGTCGAAGCCCCAGTCCTCATGCCCGGGTTCCGGATGCAGGTCGTCGATAGGCAGGCGCATCAGCAGCACGATGGCCTTGGCCTTCTGCTCCAGGTACCCCTCCGCGTGCGTCATCTTCGCCAGCGGCTCGGGGATGACCTGGAAGGCGGACCCGAGGGTGACGTCCGAGGCCTTGATCGCCACGCCGCTGGGGTCGTGCGCCAGCCGCATGCCCTTCTTCCACATCGTGTGGTTGAGCAGGTGCACCGGGTCGCCGGCGGAAGCGTCGGACGGCGTGCCGAACGGCGCAAGCCCGCGGAACAGCGTGATGCCGGGGATGATCGATGCCACCAGCGCGGCGAACAGCGAGTTGCGCACAACCGCGCGACGCCCGAAGCCGGACTCCTCGTTGGCCGCGGCGAACGCCTCGGCGGCCGCGTCGCGGGTCGCATCACGGCCGCGGGTCGCGTGCCGGGGCTCGACGAACTCCTTGTCCGACATGATCGCCTTGGACCAGTGGATCGCGCCGATGCCCAATGCCAGCAGCGCCAGGGCGATCCCCAGGCCGATGAACAGGTTGTTGTGCCGGATGCTGGTGATCTGGCCGTCTTCGATCGGGAAGATCATGTAGGCCGCGACCGCCCAGATGCTGGCGGCCACCGACAGGTAGAACAGCGTGTACACCGTGCGCACGGCCCGCTGCATCGTGGCCGGGTCGGAGTCGGTGAGCCGTTCCCGGTGCGGTGGCAGATCGCTGTTCTGCACCGGGTCGGGGACCGCGACGGCGAGCCCGGTGGAGGGCTTCCACGAAGCCCTCTCGTGCTCGAGCGGGTCTTCCTCGTGTGCCATGGTGCTCCTCGTGGGTGGGTATAAGACGATCAGTTGGACTTCGCGGTGATCCACACCGTCGCGCCGATGAGCGTGCCGATGCCGAAGATCCAGGCGAACAGGCCCTCCGAGACGGGGCCGAGGGAGCCGAGGCCGTAGCCGCCGGGCGACTCGTTGTGCTGCAGGTACAGCAGGTATGAGATGATGTCGCGCTTCTCGTCGAGGTTGAGGTTGAGGTTGCCGAACACGGGCATGTTCTGCGGCCCGGTGACCATCGCGGCGTACATGTGCAGCGCGCTGACATCGTTCAGCGCGGGCGCGAACTTGCCTTCGGTCAGGGCGCCGCCGGCGCCCGAGACGTTGTGGCACATCGCGCAGTTGGTGCGGAACAGCTCGGCGCCGTTGGGCACGTCGCCCTTGCCGTCCAGGGTCTGCGCAGACGGGTAGGTCGGGCCCGGTGCGACGGACTGTACGTAGGCGGCCATTGCGCGGATCTGGTCCTCGGTGAACTGCGGCGGCTTCTGCTGGGCCTGCGGGCCCTGCATCGCCAGCGGCATCCGGCCGGTGGCGACCTGGAACTCGACCGCCAGCTCGCCCACGCCGTACAGTGACGGACCGTTCGGGGTGCCCTGCAGGTCCATGCCGTGGCAGGTCGCGCAGTTCGCCTGGAACAGCTTCTTGCCGTCGTCCACAGACAGGGCGGCCGCGGTCGCCGGGCTGTCGGTGGTGGCGGCCACCGCCGCCGATGCGCCGGCATAGATGCCGCCGGTGAACAGCAGGCCGACTCCGATCAGGACGACGGCTGCCATCGGACTGCGACGCCCGGAGGCGCGACGCTTCTTAACACGTGCCATTGCGGTGCGTCCTTCTTATTTCAGGAAGTAGATGACGAGGAACAGCGCGATCCAGACGACGTCGACGAAGTGCCAGTAGTACGACACCACGATCGAGGTGGTCATCTCTTTGCGCCCGAAGTTCTTCACCGCGTATGCGCGCCCGATCACGAGCAGGAACGCGATCAGGCCGCCCGTCACGTGCAGGGCGTGGAAGCCGGTGGTCAGGAAGAACGCCGAGGCGTAGGCGTTCGCGTAGATCGGCATGCCCTCGTGCACGAGCTGGGCGTACTCCCACACCTGCCCGGTCACGAAGACGGCGCCCATTGCGAAGGTCAGGAAGAACCACTCCACCATGCCCCAGCCGAGCCATCCACGTTTCTTCGTGGAGTACGGCTGGAAGCGCTCGGCCGCGAACACGCCCATCTGGCAGGTCACCGATGAGAGCACGAGGATGATCGTGTTCACCGCGGCATACGGCACGTTGAGGTGCTGCGTCATCTCCGCCCACAGACCGGAGGAGGTGCTGCGCAGTGTGAAGTAGATCGCGAATAGTCCCGCGAAGAACATCACCTCGCTGCCGAGCCAGACGATCGTGCCGACGGCAACGGGATCAGGTCGCTTCACTGTGCGCAAAGCTTGATTGAAAGTCGCTGGGGTCGTCACGCAACCCATTATGGCCGATTCCGGCCCGGGATATTCGCATCGACGTGCCCATTTTGGCCCCTCGTGCGAGTTAGGTCCGCCTTAGTGCCAGCCGAATATCGGTGGTGCATCCGCCGATGATGTGCCGAGTCATCACTGAGAATCCCCGGTGAAGGCGAGGATGCCGTCACCGGCGGCGCTGCCGATCGAAATAGGCGGATGCCGGGGATCGGTAGGATCTATGGTCATGGCAGAACTCAGCTCGTGGCCCGGAATCCTCACAGCGCTTCTCGAAGGCCGCGATCTGAGCGTCGCGGAGGCCACCTGGGCCATGCGCCAGGTGATGAGCGGGGACGCGACGCCGTCGCAGTTGAGCGGATTCCTGATCGCGCTGCGGGCCAAGGGCGAGACGGTCGACGAGATCGTCGGCTTCCGCGACGCGATCCTCGAGGCGGCCCTCCCGCTGCCGGTGGCCGCCGACGTGCTCGACATCGTCGGCACCGGAGGGGACCGTGTCGGCACCGTGAACATCTCGACGATGTCGGCGATCGTGGCGGCGGCATCCGGTGTGCCCGTGGTCAAGCACGGGAACAAGGCGGCCAGCTCCGCGTCCGGCTCCTCCGACGTGCTGTCGGCGATGGGTCTGGACCTGACCCTCAGCCCCGAGCAGGTCGCCGAGACGCTGCATCGCACCGGCATCACGTTCGCCTTCGCGTCGGCGTTCCACCCCGGCTTCCGACACGCCGGCCCGACCCGCGCCGAGCTCGGCGTGCCGACCGTGTTCAACTTCCTCGGGCCGCTGTGCAACCCCGCCCGGGCGGAGGCGAACGCCGTGGGCGTGGCGCAGCTGGACCGGGTGCCGCTGATCACCGGGGTGTTCCGCACGCGCGGGGCGACGGCGCTGGTGTTCCGCGGCGACGACGGCCTGGACGAGATGAGCACGACCGGGCACAGCCGGGTATGGGAGGTCAGCCTCGGCGACATCCACGAGCACGACATCTACCCGCCCGACCTCGGCCTGCCGCTGGCGGAGCTGGCGGACCTGATCGGCGGGGACCCCGCCCACAACGCCGACGTGGTCCGGCGCACCGTCGGCGGTCAGACCGGCCCGGTGCGCGACATCGTGCTACTGAACGCAGCGGCGGGGCTGGTCGCCTACCGGCTCTTCCGCGACCCCGGACAGGTGCAGCGGCCGATCCTGGACCGCCTGCGCGAGGAGATCGTGGTCGCCGCGCGCGCGATCGACAGCGGTGCGGCGGCGGCCAAGCTCGACGAGTGGGTCGCGGCGACGCACTCCTTCGCCGGCTGAGGGCGGACCGCGCGGCCCGCGCCGCCGGCCGGGTTCGGCGTGGCGGCGCGGATGCGGTCAGCGCCCGGGTCGCACCGGCGCGTTCGCGCGCAGCACCTCGAGGCGCTTGCGGTACTCGACCTCGTCGATGTCGCCCTGCGCGTAGCGCTCGGCGAGCGTGGTCTCGGCCTGCCGGCCCGGGTTCACGCCGCCGTCGGGGCCGTATCCGCCGTCCATCGCGCGTTGGCGCCAGCGGCGCCCGAAGATGGCGAACAGCACGACGAACACGAGGATCCAGAACAGCGGGACGAGCAGGAACCACGGGCCGAAGAACGGGCCGGCCCAGTGGGCGGCGGCGATGGCGGTCAGTGCGTGGGACATGGTGTGCCTTTCGGGGACCGGTCGCGACTCTCGCGACCGGATGCTCCGAGTCAACGCCGCCGGCGGCGTTCGCGAATCCGCCGCCGGGAGTGATCTGTGGTGCTCCGCCGGGAGTACGGCTACTGCCAGCCGGGCGTGATCAGCCCGGATTCGTAGCCGATCACCACGAGCTGCGCGCGGTCGCGCGCGTGCAGCTTCTGCATGATCCGCGAGACGTGCGTCTTGGCCGTCAGCGGCGACAGGAACAGCTGCGCGGCGATCTCGTCGTTGGTCAGCCCGTGGGCGGCCAGTCGCAGCACCTCCGTCTCGCGCTCGGTCAGCCGCGCGAGGGCGCGCTGGTCCGGGGCATCCCGCAGCCCGCCCGCCGCGCGTTCGAGGAGGCGGCGGGTCACCCCGGGGGACAGCAGCGCGTCGCCAGCGGCCACGACCCGCACGGCCCGGATCAGGTCGACCGGCTCGGTGTCCTTGACGAGGAAGCCGCTGGCCCCGGCTCGGATGGCGCGGGCGACGTACTCGTCGAGCTCGAACGTCGTCACGATCACCACGCGCAGTCCGGACAGGGCCGGATCGGCGGCGATCTGCTCGGTCGTCCACAGTCCGTCACCGTCCGGCATCCGGATGTCGAGCAGGGCGACGTCGACCGGCGTCTCACGGACCAGGCGCAGCAGCTCCTCGCCCCCGGACGCCTCGACGACCACCTCGATGTCGGGCTCCGAGTCCAACAGAGCGCGGAACCCGGCGCGGACGAGCTGGTGGTCGTCGGCGAGCGCGACGCGGATCATGCCGGTCCCTCCCAGGGCAGACGGGCGAGGATGCGGGTGCCGCCGGCCGGACCCGGGATGGTCCGGACGGTGCCGTGCACGAGCGCGGCGCGCTCCCGCATGCCGCGCATCCCGCCGCCTTCCGGGCGGCCGCCGATGCCGATGCCGTCGTCGTCGACGGTGACCAGGAGGTCGGCGCCCTCGCGCCGCAGCCGAACGGCGGCGTGGGTCGCCTCGGAGTGGCGCACCACGTTGGTCAGCGCCTCCTGCACGAGGCGATAGGCCGTGGTCTGGATGCCGCTGCGCGGCAGGTGGCCGTCGAGCCGGTCGTCGAGCGCCACGGCGAGGCCGTGGCCGGACCGCGCGGCCACGAGCGCGGCGATGTCGGCCAGCTGCGGCTGCGGGGTCAGCGGCGCCGTCCCCGGCCCGGCGCCCTCACCGCGCAGGATCGCGAGCACACCGCGGACCTCGTCGAGCCCCGTGGCCGAGAGCCCGCGGATGTTCGCGAGCGCCTCGCGCGCGCGCTCGGGGTCGCGGTCGAACAGGTGCAGCCCGACACCGGATTGGACCGCGATCTGGCTGAGCGAGTGCGCGAGCACGTCGTGCAGCTCCCGGGCGATCCGGGTGCGCTCCTCCTGCTCGTTCGCGCGGCGCCGCTCGGCGAACTGGGCGCGGTGCCGGGCGGCCCGGTCGGCGCGGGTGCGGATGCCGGCGCCGACCGCGAAGCACAGCCCCAGGACCAGTGTCACCAGGGCGATCCGGAACGGATGCCAGAGCTGGCCGGTCATGCCGCTGGCCACCACCGCCACCAGCCAGGCGGCCCCGACCGAGCTCAGCGCCCACACCAGTGCGCCGCGCACGACGGCGCCGATGATCGCGAACGCGAGGGCGATGAAGGGCGGCCCCGCGTCGGGGGGAACGAACAGGTCTGCGGCGGCCAGTGCCGCCACCAGTGCGACCGTCGGCCCCGGCAGGGCCCGCGCCGCCAGCAGGGCGAGAGCGGATGCCGTCGCCAGCGCGGTGCCCAGCAGCAGCCAGCGCGGTGCCGCGTGCATCCAGGACGAGACGCCGATCGTCGCCGGCACCTGCACGAGCAGCGACACGATCACGGGCGCGTACAGCGTGACCCCGGGCGGCGGGCGCCACCGCGGACCGGACTCGTCCCAGCGCTGCTCCGGCATGCGGCAAGGCTACCCGCGCGCCGGCGTCGGGCTCGTCGGCCGTGCGAAGTGATCCCGGGTACTCCCGGGGGAGTACGGCGTGCTCACACGGTCGCGGCGGCGAGCGCGTCGACGATGCGGGTCATCGAAGCGCCCAGGCCGAGCCGCTGCGCGAGGTCGGCCGCCCGCGCGCGGGCGGGCTCATCCATCATCGGAAGGCGGCCGGATGCCGCGGCCACCGGCGCGTCGTCGGCGACGCGCACGACGGCCGGGGCGACGGCGAGGTAGTCGCGCGCCTCGGCGATCTTTCCGCGGATGCGGGGAGTCATGCCGGGATCTTCCGCCGCCGCGGCGGCGATGATCCCGTCGAGGCTGCCGTAGGCGCGCAGGAGCGTCGCGGCGGACTTCTCACCGACGCCGGACACGCCGGGCAGCCCGTCGGAGGGGTCGCCGCGCAGCGTCGCGAAGTCCGCATACTGGTCGGCGGCGATGCCGTAGCGGCCCGAGATCACGGCGCCTGTGACGTCCTCGAGGTTGCTCATCCCGCGTGCCGTGTAGACGATGCGCACGCCGCGCGTGTCGTCGACGAGCTGGAACAGATCGCGGTCGCCGGTGACCACGTCCACGGGCATGTCGGCGCGCGCCGCGAGGGTGCCGATGATGTCGTCGGCCTCGTATCCGGGCGCGCCGACGATCGGCAGGCCGAGGGCGCCCAACGCCTCGCGGATCAGGGGCACCTGCGCGACGAGGGCTTCCGGCACCTCTTCGATGTCGGAGCCGCCCTCGACGGTGCGGGCGACGCGGTGCGCCTTGTAGGTCGGGATCAGGTCGACCCGCCACTGCGGGCGCCAGTCGTCGTCCCAGCACGCGACCAGGTGGGTCGGCCGGTAGGTCGTCACGAGCTTCGTGATGATGTCCAGGAACCCCCGCACGGCGTTGATCGGCGCGCCGGCGGGGGATCTGACGGTGTCGGGCACCCCGAAGAACGCCCGGAAGTACAGCGACGCGGAATCCAGCAGCATCAGCTGCGCGGGGGCGGTGCTCATCCGCTCAGTGTGCCACGAGGCCGGGCGACGAGGGAGGCCGCGGCTCAGGCATCCTCGGTCAGGGTCAGGTGGATCCGGTGCAGGTCCACCAGCAGCGAGCCGACCAGCACCCAGTGCCCGGAGCGGGGGGCGCCCACCATCAGCGGCCGGGTCAGCGCGGGTTCGTCCCCTTCGTCGGGGACGGCCGCGGCCGCGTCGGCGCGGTGGATCATCAGCCGGATGTCGTGCGCGGCGCGCCGCAGCTGCTCGGCGATGGCCGTCACAGTGGACTCGTCCGGCAGCGACGGATCCCACCGGTCGTGCACCGCGCGGGTCATCCCGATCGTCTGCGTCACGATCGTCGAGAGCAGATCCAGCACCCGGCGCAGCTCCGCCAGCTCGGCGCGGTGACCGCCGGCGCGCGGGTTCAGCGTGAGCGACTCGGTGGCCGTGACGATGGCCGACTCGGCGGCGTCGCGCATCGGGCGCAGCAGCCGCGCCGTGACGATCAGCTCGGTCAGGCTCTGCGCCGTCTGCGGCCGCTGCAGCGCCCCGGCCAGGCGATCCAGGCTCCCGGCCAGCTCGGTGCCCAGCTGCTCCAGCCGCGCGTGGGCGGGGGCGATGGCGGTGGGCGGCACGATCAGGATGTTGACGATGAAGCCGATCACCGCGCCGATCATCGTCTCGATGATGCGGTCCACGGCGTAGCCGGGCGTGCCGGTGCCCAGCGCCAGCACCAGCATCGCGCTGATGGCGACCTGGTTGGCGGTGCCGGCCGTCATCCGCAGCGACCAGGCCAGCAGCAGCGCCACGACGATGGCGAGCATGATGATCCAGGTCCCCGAGCCCAGCAGCGTGTCCAGGACGCCGGCCACGGCGACGCCGATGATCACGCCGACGGTGCGCTCGATGGCCTTGGCGAAGGACTGATTCAGGCTCGGCTGCACCACCAGCAGCGCCGCGATCGCGGCGAACACCGGCAGCGGCCCGGGGATCAGCCAGGCCGACAGCAGCCAGGCGGCCACCGTCGCGACGGCGGACTTGAGCACCTGCAGCAGCGGGGCTCGTCTGCTGGCGCGGAACGCGGCGATCATGCGCATGGGTCCACGCTAGGCCGCGCGGCCGATTCTGCGCTTAGGCTGGCGTGCACCATGGATGACGCGCATCGGGCCGCCTTCAAGACCCTGCTGGATCGGCGCCGCGCCGAGGTCGACCAGACCCTGGCGGTGCTGCAGGCCGACCTGGACGGCCTCGCCGTGGCCCGCGGCGATTCCACCGCCGACGACGAGCACGACCCCGAGGGCGTGACCCTCTCTGCGGAGTGGTCGCGACTGGAGGGGCTGCGCGCGCAGCAGGAGCAGGAGCGCGAGCTGGTGGACGCCGCCGTGGCGCGGTGGGATGCCGGTGACTACGGCACCTGCGTCGGCTGCGGCCGGCCGATCCCGCTGGCCCGCCTGCGGGTGCGCCCGATGGCCACGCGCTGCGTGCCGTGCGCCGAGCGGTTCGAGCGCTGAGCTCAGGAGGAGCGGCGGCGGCGCTGCAGATCGCGCGCGGCGTCGCCGGGGCTGCGGTCGAGCAGGCGCGACTCCCACGCGAGATCCCAGCCGGTCTGCGCCCGAGCGGCGCGCAGGCTCTCGGCGGTGTGCCCGGCGCTCTTGGGCACGGTCGCCAGGAACGTGTCGAACCGGCGCATCCGCACGCCGAGGGCCGTCGTCGTGGCGCCGATCCGGTCGACGTCCTCCCACGGGATGCGCCCGCCGCCGCCCAGGCGCAGGCCCTCGTCGTCGGCGCGCAGCGGCACCGACTTGCGCAGCTGCCCGACCAGTGCGATGCCCCCGCCGACGCCGAAGAACCCGATCGCCAGGGTGCCCACGATCAGGTTCATCTCCTGCGTCGGTGCGAGGGCGATGATCACGACGCCCATTGCCGCGAACAGCATGCACACGATGCCCAGGAACACCAGCGCACGGCGCGGCGAGACGATCTTCACGACGGGTGCGGACTCGGTCATGCTTCCACGGTAGACGGCCGCAGTGCGGGCGGATGCCGCACGGGCCGTTCTGATACCCTGGAGTGTCATTCGTGTGGCGGGGATCCCGCGTGCGCGGTGATTCGAACGAAATCCGCATCGCTCCGATCCGCTTTTCGCCGTCCCGCCCCGGGCCGACGAGGGCGTGCGGGGCCCGACATCCCAACCCAACAAGGACAACCCACTACATGACTACCGCAACGACCGCCCCGGCCACCAAGCAGGTCGCGATCAACGACATCGGATCTGCCGAGGACTTCCTGGCCGCGGTCGAGAAGACGCTGAAGTTCTTCAACGACGGAGACCTCATCGAAGGCACCGTCGTCAAGATCGACCGCGACGAGGTGCTCCTCGACGTCGGCTACAAGACCGAGGGCGTCATCCCCTCGCGCGAGCTCTCCATCAAGCACGACGTCGACCCGAACGAGGTCGTCAAGGTCGGCGACCAGGTCGAGGCACTCGTTCTCCAGAAGGAGGACAAGGAAGGCCGTCTGATCCTGTCCAAGAAGCGCGCCCAGTACGAGCGCGCCTGGGGCGATGTGGAGAAGATCAAGGAGACCGACGGCGTCGTGACCGGCCAGGTGATCGAGGTCGTCAAGGGCGGCTTGATCGTCGACATCGGCCTGCGCGGCTTCCTGCCGGCATCGCTGATCGAGCTGCGTCGGGTCCGCGACCTGACCCCCTACCTCGGTCAGGAGATCGAGGCGAAGATCCTCGAGCTGGACAAGAACCGCAACAACGTGGTGCTCTCACGCCGCGCGCTGCTGGAGCAGACCCAGTCCGAGTCGCGTTCGAACTTCCTCAACAACCTGCACAAGGGCCAGGTCCGCAAGGGCACGGTGTCCTCGATCGTCAACTTCGGCGCCTTCGTCGACCTGGGCGGCGTGGACGGCCTGGTGCACGTGTCCGAGCTCAGCTGGAAGCACATCGAGCACGCGTCCGAGGTCGTCGAGGTCGGCCAGGAGGTCACCGTCGAGGTGCTCGAGGTCGATTTGGACCGCGAGCGGGTCTCGCTGTCGCTGAAGGCGACCCAGGAGGACCCGTGGCAGGTCTTCGCCCGCACGCACGCGATCGGCCAGATCGCACCGGGCAAGGTCACCAAGCTCGTGCCGTTCGGCGCGTTCGTCCGCGTCGCAGACGGCATCGAGGGCCTGGTGCACATCTCCGAGCTGTCCGGCAAGCACGTCGAGCTGGCCGAGCAGGTCGTCTCGGTGGGCGAAGAGGTCTTCGTCAAGGTCATCGACATCGACCTCGAGCGTCGCCGCATCTCGCTCTCGCTCAAGCAGGCCAACGACGCGGTCGACCCGTTCGGCACCGAGTTCGACCCGGCGCTGTACGGCATGGCCACCGAGTACGACGAGAACGGCGAGTACAAGTACCCGGAGGGCTTCGACTCCGAGACCAACCAGTGGAAGGAAGGCTTCGACGCCCAGCGCGAGAAGTGGGAGCAGGAATACGCTGCCGCCCAGGCCCGCTGGGAGGCGCACAAGGCCCAGGTCGCCAAGGCGGCCGAGGCCGAGGCCGCCGGCACCGGCTCGGGCGCCGCACCGTCGTCGTCCTTCTCCAGCGACTCGTCGCTGGGCGGCACGCTGGCCGACGACGAGGCGCTCGCCGCGCTGCGTGAGAAGCTGTCCGGCAACTGATCGCAGCGGTATCGATCTGACCGACACGAAAAGGCCGGGACCCGAGGGTCCCGGCCTTTTCCGCATTCGCCCGGCCGCGGTATAGCGTCACAGTATGCAGGAGCCGCCCGCACCGCACGGACCACCGGCTTTCGACCGCATCCGCGATCGCACCGCCGTGCTCAACCAGCTGATGCTGTCCGCCGTGGTGCTCGCGCTGACCGTGATCGTCGCGGTCACCCCGTTCCCCGGGAGCTACGGGCTGTTCTTCGCCGGCGCGCTGGGCACCCTCTTCGTCGCCGGCGTCACACTGGTCGTGCCGTGGAACCGCATCGCGCTGTGGTGGATGGCACTGATCCCGCTCGCGGACATGGTGGCGGTGGCCGTGCTGCGGATGTCGTCCCCATACGCGGGGTTCGCGCTGCTGTGGATCTTCCCGGCGATGTGGTTGGCAGGCACCTTCGGGGCGATCGGCCTGCTCACCGGTGTGGCTACGATGCTCGGGCTGTTCGCGCTGATGGTGCTTGCCGACCCGATGCATAACGACTCGTACATCACCTTCCTGTTTCCGATGGTCGTGCTGGCCGTCTCGGCCACCGTGTATCTGGTCGCCCGCAGGTCGGCCGCGCAGCGATCGTTGCTGGACAAGCAGGCCGATGTGCTCGCCAACGCGCTGGAGCGCACCCGCCGGCAGGAGCAGGAGGTCACCGAAGTGCTGGATGCCGTCGACTTCGGCGTCATGCGCATCGACGTCGACGGCACCATCGCGGTCACGAACGAGGCCCACGGCCGACTGCAGCAGTCGCTGGACCGAGGGCAGGGCGCGGCGGGCGCGGTGGCCTACCAGGACGACGGCGTCACCCCTCTGCCGCCAGGGGAGTTGCCGCTGGCGCGGGCGCTGCGCGGCGAGGCGTTCGACGGCCAGCTGGTGTGGTTCGGCGATCCGTCCGGTCCCCGCCGGGTGCTCAGCGTGACGGCCCGCCGGCTGACGGCATCCAGCGGCGACGACATCGGCGCGATCGTGGTCTCCCGAGAGGTCACGGCCGAGATGACCGCGCTGCGCGCCCGCGACGAGCTGGTCGCCTCGGTCTCGCATGAGCTGCGCACGCCGCTGACCTCGATCCTGGGGTACCTGGATCTGGTCGTGGACGACCCGACCGTGCCGGAGGGCGCCCGGCACCGGCTGGAGATCGCCGAGCGCAACGCCGAGCGGCTGCTGGGGATCATCGCCGACATTCTGGCCGCGTCCCGGGCGCACCGAGACCTCTCGGCACAGCTACCGATCAACCCCGTCTATGTCGACGTCGCCACGGTGGTCCGCGCCGCGGTCGAGTCGTTGCAGCCGGGCTCGGCCGAGCGCGGTGTGCGCATCGACAGCAGCGGGGTGACCTCGGTGCACGCGCGAGTCGATCCGCTTCGACTGCGGCAGGTGATGGACAATCTGATCGCGAATGCGATCAAGTACAATCATCCTGATGGTGCAGTGGTGATCACCACCGCACGGCCCGCGGATGAGGTGGTCATCGACGTGCACGACACCGGAGTGGGCCTTGCCGCGTCCGACCGCGAGCGACTGTTCCAGCGCTTCTACCGGGGTCGGGCCGTGCGTGGCACGGGCATGACCGGCACGGGCCTGGGACTGGCGATCAGCCGGGAGATCGTCCGCGCGCACGGCGGAGACATCACGGTGTGCAGTGAGCTGGGTGTCGGGTCGACGTTCACTGTCCGGCTGCCCGCCGCAGCATCGCGCGAGTGACGCATGGCGATGGACCTGTACTCCGTGACGGTGATGGCGGCACTGGTGGTCAATGTCAGTGCTGTCGTCTTCATCCTCGAGACCGTCATCCGTCGCGACGAGGGCGCGAGCAGAGTATGGACGCTGGCGTTCCTAGCGGGCATGGTCGCGTCGATCGCCTATGTCGCGTGGGCCTACGACCGCAGCCAGTGGTGGGCCGTCGCTACCGGCAATGCCGCGTTCGTCGCGGCGACCGCCCTGATGTGGCTGGGCAGCCGCACGTTCAACGGGCGCCGCGGAGTGTGGGCTCCGGCTGCCGTGGGTGTGGGCGTGCTGGCCACGGCTGGTGCGGCGCTGGCGGCCGGCCCGGATGGCGGCGACTGGGCCGGAGCGGCGGTGATGTTCATGGCGATAGTGATCGTGGCCGGGCTGGGCTGTGCGGAATGCCTGCGCGGCGCGATGCGCGCCGCGCGCATCGCAGGGGCACTGGCGGCGGTGCTCGGACTGCAGAGCGGCTACTTCCTGCTGCGCACGATCGCCCTGGTCACGGCAGGTCCGGATTCGGTGATCTTCCAGACGTGGTTCTCGACCGTCACGGCGAGCTTCCTGACCGTCACCTTCACGGTGGTCTCGTTGGTGGCCGCGTCGGTGCTGCGCGCCGGTCGCACGCCGGTGCGAGGACTGGCCGAACTCGGGCGCGCGGTGCGCGCGGACGGCGGCATCGTGCCGGCCGCGCAGTTCGACGTCGCCCTGCGCGGACTGCTGACGCGAGCGGCGTGGCGGGATGAGCTGGTGGCGGTGCTGGCCGTCGCGATCGAAGACCTGGACCAGATCGCGTCGGCGTTCGGCGGTGAGGTGGCGCGGGACATCTCGGACGCCTGGCGTGCCGGTGTGCGCCGGCATCTTCCGGCTGCAGCGCGCATCGGCGGCGACGGCGCGCACCGTCTGGTCGCGGCGACGGTCGTCGCCAGCCCCGCCGAGGCGCACCGGATCGGCACGCGGCTGGCCCGGGGCCTGTTCGAGGATCTGCGTGCGGTGCCTGGTTCGGTGCTCCCGGTGATCGGCGTTGGGGTCGCGCTGACCGACGTGGACGGCAATGACGCCGATGCGCTGCTGGTTGCCGCTCGACGCGAGTCAGCCCGCCGTGAGCCGGTAGCCCACTCCGCGCACGGTCTCGATCCAGCGGGGGCGTGACGCGGTCTCGCCGAGCTTGCGGCGCAGGTTCGCCATGTGCACCTCTATCGCGCGCGCGTCGCTTTCGCTGACGAATTCGACGCCGCTGTGCCGCTCGCCGCGCAGCATCAACGCGAGGTCGCTCTTGCCGAGCACGCGCCGGCCGGACGCCAGCAGTGCGGCGAGGATCTCGAACTCGCTGCGGGTCAGCTCCAGCTCGCTGCCGTCGACCGTGGCGATGCGCATCAGGCGATTGAGCCGGAGCCCCCGGTGCTCGACCCACCCCGGTGCATCGGTCGCCGCCGCGGGCATGGGATCGGGATCTGGCGCCAGCACATGGTTGCGCGGCCGACGCAGCATGGCGTCGATGCGCGCGCGCAGCTCGCGGGTGCGGAACGGTTTGGTGATGTAGTCATCGGCACCGGCCTCCAGACCCTGCAGCGTGTCGATCTCCTCACCGCGCGCGCTGAGCATGACCAGGTAGGTCGGACTGATGGCGCGGATGCGCCGCGCCGTCTCGAATCCGTCCATACCGGGCATGTTGACATCGAGCGTGGTCACCAGCGGGTTCTGCTCGCGCACCAGGTTCAGCCCATGCAGGCCCGTACTCGCGGTGTGCACCACAAAACCCGCCTGCTCGAGGACCGTGGCCAGCAGCGCGCAGATGTCATCGTCGTCTTCGATCACGACAGCACTGCGAGCCTCTTGCACGACGATACCCCCGGGCCGTTACGGCGCCGCCCCACAGCAGCACCGGCGCTTTTCACACTAGCGGACGTTGCGCCGGGGCCGGTTCGTGGCATCCTCGAAACCATGCCCCTCATCGCCCTGACCGGCGGAATCGCCGCCGGCAAGTCCACCATCTCGCAGCGCCTGGCGGCGCACGGCGCGGTGGTGGTCGACGCCGACGCGATCGTCCGCGACGTGCAGCAGCCCGGCTCGCCGGTGCTGGGTCGCATCGCCGAGGCCTTCGGCGCCGGGATGCTGCGCCCCGACGGGTCGCTCGATCGCAGCAGTCTGGGTGCCCACGTGTTCGGCGACCCCGACCGGGTCGCGCGGCTGAACGCCATCGTGCACC
Source organism: Microbacterium kribbense (assembly GCF_039537285.1). NCBI lineage: Bacteria > Bacillati > Actinomycetota > Actinomycetes > Micrococcales > Microbacteriaceae > Microbacterium > Microbacterium kribbense. The sequence goes on from NZ_BAABAF010000008.1 coordinate 17,798, forward strand.
CCGCCGTCCGCGCCGAATCCCAGCGCCGGTTCGCCGCGGCGTGGGGCGCCGACCCGGATGCGGTCGTCGTGTACGACGTGCCCCTGCTGGCCGAGGCGCGCGGCGGCGCCGGAGACCGGTGGGACCTGGTCGTGGTCGCCGAGGCGCCCGCCGCCGTGCGGCGGCAGCGGCTGATCGATCTGCGCGGGATGACCCCCGCCGATGCGTCCGCGCGGATAGCGTCCCAGGCGTCCGATCAGGCACGCCGGGAGCTCGCGGACGTCGTGATCGACACATCCGGCACGCTCGAGCACACCCTCGCGCAGACCGACGCACTGTGGGCGCGGATCACGGCCGGGGACGCCGGGCACGGCCCGATGCACTGAGCCTGCCGGAGTGCAATGCACTGAGCCTGCCGAAGTGTCGGAACCCCGACGTAGCCTGGAGGGATGCAGACCACCCGATCAGTCCGTCCCTTCGAGGTCGTCAGCGAGTATCAGCCCAGCGGCGATCAGCCGCAGGCCATCCGCGAGCTGGCGGCGCGGATCACCGCGGGCGAGACCGACGTGGTGCTGCTGGGCGCGACCGGCACCGGCAAGTCCGCCACCACGGCGTGGCTGATCGAGCAGGTGCAGCGCCCGACGCTCGTGCTCGCGCACAACAAGACGCTGGCCGCACAGCTGGCCAATGAGTTCCGCGAGCTGATGCCGAACAACGCGGTGGAGTACTTCGTCAGCTATTACGACTACTACCAGCCCGAGGCATACGTGCCGCAGACCGACACCTTCATTGAGAAGGACTCGTCGATCAATGCCGAGGTCGAGCGGCTGCGGCACTCCACGACCAACTCGCTGCTGAGCCGGCGCGACGTGGTCGTCGTCTCCACGGTGTCCTGCATCTACGGCCTGGGCGCGCCGGAAGAGTACCTGCGTGCCATGGTCGCGCTGCAGGTGGGGGAGCGCTATGACCGCGACGCGCTGATCCGGCAGTTCATCGCGATGCAGTACAACCGCAACGACATCGACTTCTCGCGCGGCAACTTCCGGGTGCGCGGCGACACGATCGAGATCATCCCGGTCTACGAGGAGTACGCGATCCGCATCGAGCTGTTCGGCGACGAGATCGAGGCGCTGTACATGCTGCACCCGCTCACCGGCGAAATCGTCCAGAAGCTGCAGTCGGTGCCGATCTTCCCGGCCTCGCACTATGTCGCCGGCGCCGACGTCATCCAGCGGGCCATCGGCACGATCGAGACCGAGCTGGGCGAGCGGCTCGGCGAACTCGAGCGCCAGGGCAAGCTGCTCGAGGCGCAGCGGCTGCGGATGCGCACGACGTTCGACCTCGAGATGCTGCAGCAGCTGGGCTTCTGCTCGGGCATCGAGAACTATTCGCGGCACCTGGACGGGCGCGAGCCGGGCGAGCCGCCGCACACGCTGCTGGACTTCTTCCCCGACGACTTCCTGATGGTCATCGACGAGTCGCACGTGACGGTGCCGCAGATCGGTGCGATGTACGAGGGGGATGCCTCGCGCAAGCGCACCCTCGTCGAGCACGGCTTCCGGCTGCCGTCGGCGCTGGACAACCGGCCGCTGCGCTTTGACGAGTTCAAGGCGCGGATCGGCCAGACCGTGTACCTGTCCGCCACCCCGGGCAGGTACGAGATGGGCATCGCCGACGGCGTCGTCGAGCAGATCATCCGCCCGACCGGCCTGGTCGATCCCCAGATCGTGGTCAAACCCTCGAAGGGGCAGATCGACGACCTGCTCGAAGAGATCCGGCGCCGGTCCGAGCGAGGCGAGCGGGTGCTGGTGACCACGCTGACCAAGAAGATGGCCGAAGAGCTCACCGACTTCCTCGGCGAGCACGGCGTTCGGGTGCGCTACCTGCACTCCGACGTCGACACGCTGCGGCGCGTCGAGCTGCTCACCGAGCTGCGGGCGGGCGTGTACGACGTGCTGATCGGCATCAACCTGCTGCGCGAGGGCCTGGACCTGCCCGAGGTGTCGCTGGTGGCCATCCTCGACGCCGACAAGGAGGGCTTCCTGCGCAGCGGCACCTCGCTGATCCAGACCATCGGCCGCGCCGCGCGCAACGTGTCCGGTGAAGTGCACATGTACGCCGACAAGATGACCGACTCGATGCGCACCGCCATCGAGGAGACCACCCGCCGGCGCGAGAAGCAGGTCGCCTACAACCTCGCGCACGGCATCGACCCGCAGCCGCTGCGCAAGCGCATCGCCGACATCACCGAAGTGCTCGCGCGCGAAGGCGCCGACACCGCGGCGATGATGTCGAAGCGGGATGCCGCCAGGTCGCGCAGCGGCAAGGGCAAGAGTCCGACACCGCGACTGCGTCGCGAGGGCATCGCGGCCGAAGGCGCCGAGCAGCTGGAAGACACCATCGCCGACCTGAACGCGCAGATGCTCGCCGCCGCGGGCGAGCTCAAGTTCGAGCTGGCGGCACGGCTGCGTGACGAGGTGGCCGACCTGAAGAAGGAGCTGCGGGCGATGGAGCGGGCCGGCCACGCGTAGCGGCGGTAGCGTGAGCGTGTGGACAACCCCAACGGCCGCGGGCTGCTCGTGGCGGCGGTCGTCGCGGCCGGCTTCGTCGCCGTCCTCGGCGTGCTGGCCGCCGGGCCCGTGCAGGTGGGGCCGCCGCGGTGGGTCCCGCAGGTCACGCCGATCGCGCGGCCGCTGCCGACCTCCAGCGGCAATCCGCCGGCCGGACTCGACCAGGGGCCCGGGGCCGGTGCCGAGGTGTTCGGGATCATCTTCGAGATCCTGCTGATCCTCGGCGCCGCCGCGATCGTCGCGGCACTGGCCGGGTATCTGGTGCGCCTGTGGCGCGCCCGACGCCGGCTGCTGCGCCGTCGTGGCGGCCGCACCGACGTCGGCGGCGGTGCGGGAGTGCGGCCGGGCGAGAGTGTGCCGGCTCCGGTGATGCAGCGGGGCATCGCGCGGGCGCTGGCGCTGCTGGACATGCCCAGAGCGCCGTCGGATGCCGTCGTGCAGGCGTGGCTGGGCCTGGAGGACGCCGCGGTGCAGGCCGGTGCCGAACGCCGGCCGTCCGAGACGCCCGCCGAATACGCCGCGCGCATCATCCGGCGCTTCGAGACCGACCGCGACGCGGCCGACACGCTGCTGCACCTGTATCAGGACGTGCGCTTCGGCGGCCAGAGCGCCACGGCCGCCGCAGTGGCCGACGCCCGCGGCTGCCTGCTGCGGCTGCAGGCATCCTGGCATGATGCCGCTCCGGCCGAAGGCGGAGAGCTGAGGGCCCGATGAGCGCCGGCACCCAAAGCATGCGGCGGCACCTGCTGGCGCCGATCGCCGGCGGCGCCGCGCTCGGGGCCGTCGTCGCGCTCCTGCTCTGGTTCGTCGGCGTGACGGCGCCGTTCGCCGTCGCCGCTGGTGCCCTCGTGCTCGCCGGCGGCATCGCCTGGACGGCATTCGCCGACACCGACAGCCCCGGCTACCATCGGGCGGATCCGTCGCCGCGGCCGGGCACCCGCTCCGACCTGGCCCGGGTGTCCTGGTCGCTGCACAGCAGGCACGGCCAGATCGGCGAGTCCGGCCGCAAGCACCTGTACGCCTTCGCCCGGACCCGCCTGGCCCGATCCGGACTCGACCTGGACGACCCGGCCGCCGCCGAACCCATCCGCGCCCTGCTCGGCGATCGCCCCTACCTGACCCTCACCGGTCGCAGCCCGGTGTCGCTGCGCATGGTGGCCGATTGCCTGACAGCGCTCGAAGCCATCGACTCCACCCGCCCCGGCTCCCGCGCCAGAGAGGACTGATCCGTGACCGTGCCCGAACCCAGCACCGATCCCGCCCGCCCCGACGCCCCCGACGCCTATCCGCCGGAACGCGTCGGCGAGACGGCGCGGGCCATCCTCGACGAGATCGGGACGGTCGTGGTCGGCCAGGCCGAACCGCTGCGCCTTGCGCTGGCGGCGATGCTCGCCGGCGGGCATGTGCTCTTCGAAGACGTGCCGGGGCTCGGCAAGACCCTCGCCGCACGGTGCCTCGCCGAGGCATCCGGGCTCGCCTTCCGGCGACTGCAGTGCACCCCCGACCTGCTGCCGGCCGATATCACCGGCTCGTTCGTGTACGCCCCCGATTCCGGGAAGTTCGAATTCCGGCCCGGACCGGTGTTCACGGGTCTGCTGCTGGCCGACGAGCTCAACCGCACCGCCCCCAAGACGCAGTCCGCGCTGCTGGAGGCGATGGCCGAGGGACAGGTCACGGTCGAAGGGGTCAGCTACCCGCTGCCGCAGCCGTTCCACCTGATCGCCACCGCCAACCCGATCGAGTACGAGGGCACCTATGCGCTGCCCGAAGCCCAGCTGGACCGCTTCCTGGTGCGGCTGAGCGTCGGCTACCCGGACCGTGCCGACGAGGAGCGCATCCTCGCCGGGCGCATCGCGCGCCGCACCGAGGTCGCGCACGTGCGCCGGGTGATCGATCCCGCGCAGCTGCTGCGGATGCAGGCGGGTGTGGAGCGCGTGCACACCGATCCCGACATCATCCGCTACTGCGTCGACCTGGCGGCCGCCACCCGCGCCGACGGCTCCGTCGAAGTGGGCGCTTCGCCGCGCGGGTCGCAGGCGCTGATGCTGGTCGCGCGCGCCCTCGCGGTCATCGACGGGCGCGACTACGTGACCCCCGACGACGTCAAACGGGTGGCGGTGCCGGTGCTGGCGCACCGGCTGACGCTGACACCGGCGGCGTGGGCGGCCGGGGTCGTGCCGGCGCGGGTGGTCGAGGCAATCGCGTCGAGGGTCGCCGGCCCACCGACCCTGGCGCGCGCGAGCGCCGAGCCCTGATGCGGCCCGGGATCACCCCGGCGGCAGCGGCGGGGGCGGGCTGCGGGCTGATCCTGCTCGCGGTCGCGCTGGGCTTCGGCCGGGTCGACCTGGCGGTGACAGGCGTCGCACTGCTGTGCGCCGTGGCCCTCGGCTACGCCGCGACCGCGGCGGCGGCTGACCCGGAGGTGACCGTCGACGTGCTGCCGGGCGAGCCCGGCACCCGCTCCACCGCGATCGGGGTGCGGGCGGCGGTGCGCGCACCCGGAGCCGATCTGGTGCTGCTGAGCGCAGTCGAACTGGGCGCGCGCACTCGGGCTGTGGCGGTGCCCGGCCACGGGCAGGCGACGTTCGACCTGGACACGGTGCACACCGGCGACCAGGAACTGCTGCGCCTGCGCGCCGTCGCGATCCGCGCCGACGGCACCTGGACCGACACCTATCCGGGGCGCACCCGGGCGGTCATCGAACCCCGTGCCCGTGCGCTGCCGTTCCTGCCGCTGTCGCGGGTGCCCACCGGGCTGACCGGCGCGCACGACGCACCGCGGCCGGGCGACGGCGGCGAGTTCCGCGACATCCACCCGTTCGCCTCCGGCGACCGGCCGGCGCGCATCGACTGGAAGGCCACGGCGCGGCTGGCCCGAAGGCCCGGCGACCTGTTCGTGCGGCGCACGCAGGCCACCAGCGACATCGACCTGGCGCTCGTGCTCGACGACGGCGACGACATCACCGGAATGGTGGGGGACTGGGTGCGCGGCGACCGATCGCGGCAGGCGCCGACCTCGATGGATGTCGCCCGCGAGGCGGCGTGGAGCCTGGCATGCGCCTACCTGGGCACCGCCGACCAGGTGTCGTTCCAGGTGCTCTCGCGTGCCGGCAGCGCCGTGCCGCGCGGCTCCGGCGCCCGCCACCGCGAGCGGCTGCGCGCCGCGATCTGCGCGGTCACCCCGCAGCAGCGGCTCAGCCGCAGCCGCACGCCGCTGGTGCCGCGCGGCGCGCTCGTCGTGCTGCTGTCCACGTTCCTCGACGACGAGACGGTGCGCCTGATCGGGTTGTGGCGGGCTGCGGGGCACCGCGTGCTGGCCGTGGACACGCTGCCGCAGCTGCGCAGTGAGCGCCTGACGGCCCCCGAACTGGTCGCCTCCCGGATAGTGCTGGGTGCGCGCTCGGACCGATTGGCCGAGCTGCGGGCGGTCGGCGCCGACGTGCTGCAGTGGGACACGGACCCCGGACTGCGCACCGCGGCGCTGCGGTCGATGACGCGGATGCGGCGGCGGCGATGAGCGGCGCGGGCACCCGGCGCCCGGCCGCCGCGAGCGTGCCGCTGATGGCGCTGCGGGCGGCCGTGGTCGTCGTCGCCGGCGCGGCGTTCGCGCTGGCGCCGCCGCCGTACGCGATCGCCGCCCTGGTGATGGCGCTGGCGGGCGCGATCTGGCCGACCTCGCTGCTGACCTGGGGGGCGCTGCTGGTGGTGGCCCTCGCCCAGCTCGGCCATCTGCCGACCGCAGGGGACTGGCATCCGTATCTCGCGCTCGTCGTCGTGCACCTGCTGCACGCCCTCGGCTCGCTGACCTTGGCATTGCCCGCCCGCGGCGTGCTGCAGCTGCGCGCGCTGGCGCGGCCGGCACGACGCTGGCTGCTCGTGCAGGTCCCCGCGCAGGTGCTGCTGGTGGTGGGGCTGCTGGCGCAGCGGATGCCGCGGGAAGGGCTCGTCCCGGCCGGCCTCGTCGCGGTGGCCGCGGCAGTGTGCGCGGTCGCGATCGCCGTGCTGCTGCGTGCGCTGGCACCGCGCCGCTGAGCGCGGCCCGGCCGCGCGTGCCGGTGCCCAGGGCGAACGGCGGGCCGATGTCCGAGGTCGCAAATAGACTTGTCCGGTGCCCATCATCCCTGTCGCCGCGTTTGGAAACTCGTCCGGAAAGCTCAGTGTCCGTGGTGCCCGCGTGCACAACCTGCGCAACGTCGACCTCGACATCCCGCGCGACGCCCTGGTCGTGTTCACCGGGCTGTCCGGTTCGGGCAAGTCGAGCCTGGCGTTCGACACGATCTTCGCCGAAGGGCAGCGCCGCTACGTCGAGTCGCTGAGCGCCTACGCCCGCCAGTTCCTCGGCCAGGTCGACCGCCCCGATGTCGACTTCATCGAGGGGCTCAGCCCGGCCGTGTCGATCGACCAGAAGTCGACCAACCGCAACCCGCGCTCCACGGTCGGCACGATCACCGAGATCCACGACTACATGCGACTGCTCTGGGCGCGCATCGGGGTGCCGCACTGCCCCGAATGCGGGCACGTCATCCAGCGCCAGACCGTGCAGCAGATCGCCGACCGGCTCCTCGAGCTACCCGAGCGCACCCGCTATCAGATCGTCGCGCCGGTGGTCACGCAGAAGAAGGGCGAGTTCGTCGACCTGTTCGCCGAGCTCAGCGCCAAGGGCTACGCGCGTGCCGTGGTCGACGGTGAGCTCGCCCCGCTGAGCGACCCGCCGAAGCTGAAGAAGAGCTACAAGCACGACATCGCGGTCGTCGTCGACCGGCTGGTGGCCGCCCCCGACATCCTGGGCCGCATCACCGACTCGGTCGAGACGGCACTGGGTCTGGCCGACGGGCTGATGCAGGTCAACTTCGTCGACGAGACCGGGGATGCCGCCTGGCAGAGCTTCTCCGAGAAGCTGTCCTGCCCCAACGGGCATCCGCTGGCGCTGACCGAGATCGAGCCGCGCACGTTCTCGTTCAACGCGCCGTTCGGCGCGTGCCCCACCTGCTCGGGCCTGGGCACCCGGATGTCGGTGGACGTCGACCTGATGCTCGGCGACGAGGACCTGTCCCTCCGCGAGGGCGTCATCATCCCTTGGACGACGCAGGGCAAGGGGCTCTTCCAGTACTACGAGCGGCTGCTGGAGGGGCTGGCCGACGACCTGTCGTTTTCGCTGGACACCCCCTGGCGGATGCTGCCCGAGCGGGTGCGCGAGGCCGTGCTGCGCGGCGAGAACTTCAAGGTGACTGTGAAGTGGCGCAACCGCTACGGGCGCGAGATGCGGTACACCTCGGGGTTCGAGGGCGTCGTGCCCTACATCGAGCGGCAGTATCTGCAGGCCGAGTCCGACAGCGCGCGGCACCGCTGGTCGGAGTTCCTGCGCGAGGTGCCGTGCGCGGCGTGCCACGGCGACCGGCTCAAACCCGAGGTGCTGGCCGTCCAGGTGCACGGGCACTCGATCGCCGACGCGTCGCGGATGAGCCTGGCCGACGCGCAGAAATACTTCCAGAACCTGAAGCTCACCGACCGCGAGGCCAAGATCGCCGCGCAGGTGCTGCGTGAGATCCGGCTGCGGCTGGACTTCCTCATCCAGGTCGGGCTGAACTATCTGAACCTCGGCCGCGCGGCCGGCTCGCTCTCCGGCGGTGAGGCGCAGCGCATCCGGCTGGCGACCCAGATCGGCTCGGGCCTGACCGGTGTGCTGTACGTGCTCGACGAGCCCTCGATCGGCCTGCACCAGCGCGACAACCGGCGGCTCATCGAGACGCTGCTGACGCTGCGCGACCTGGGCAACACGCTGATCGTCGTCGAGCACGACGAAGAGACCATCCACGCGGCCGACTGGATCGTCGACATCGGCCCGCGCGCGGGTGTGGACGGCGGCACCGTGGTGCACTCCGGACCGCTCGCGCAGCTGCTGGAAGAGCCCGCGTCGCTGACCGCCGACTACCTCGCCGGCCGTCGCGAGATCGCGACCCCCGCACGCCGCCGCAAGGTCGACAAGAAGCGGATGCTCAGCGTCGTCGGCGCGCGCGAGAACAACCTGCAGAACGTGACCGTCGACTTCCCGCTCGGCGTCATGACGGCCGTGACCGGTGTCAGCGGCTCGGGCAAGTCGTCGCTGGTCAACGACATCCTGTACCAGGTGCTGGCCTCTCGGCTCAACGGTGCCCGCACGGTGCCGGGCAAGCACACCCGGGTCACCGGCACCGACGACCTCGACAAGGTCGTGCACGTCGACCAGGCGCCGATCGGCCGCACGCCGCGGTCCAACCCCGCCACCTACACCGGGGTGTTCGACCGCATCCGCACGCTGTTCAGCGAGACGCCCGACGCCAAGGTGCGCGGCTACCGGCCCGGCCGGTTCAGCTTCAACGTCAAGGGCGGGCGCTGCGAGGCGTGCTCGGGCGACGGCACGATCAAGATCGAGATGAACTTCCTGCCCGACGTCTACGTCGACTGCGAGGTCTGCCACGGCAAGCGGTACAACCGCGACACGCTCTCGGTGCACTACAAGGGCAAGAACATCGCCGAGGTGCTCGAGATGCCGATAGCCGAGGCGGCGGACTTCTTCGAGCCGATCCAGGCGATCCACCGCTACCTGAAGACCCTGGTGGATGTCGGTCTGGGATACGTGCGACTCGGCCAGGCCGCCACGACGCTCTCGGGCGGTGAGGCGCAGCGGGTGAAGCTGGCCACCGAGCTGCAGCGCCGGTCGAACGGACGCAGCGTGTACGTGCTGGACGAGCCCACCACCGGCCTGCACTTCGAAGACGTCAAGCTGCTGCTGGGCGTGCTGTCGGGGCTGGTCGACAAGGGCAACACGGTGATCGTCATCGAGCACAACCTCGACGTGATCAAGTCGGCGGACTGGGTCATCGACCTCGGCCCCGAGGGCGGCGCCGGCGGCGGCACCGTGATCGCGACCGGCACGCCCGAGCAGATCGCCCGGGTCGAGGCGTCGTACACCGGTGCGTTCCTCGCCGAGGTGCTGGGCACCGCCGCGCAGCGGCGTAAGGCCGGCTAGGCGCGATGGCCGAAGAGCTCTCCTACAAGCCGAAGCAGGGCGAGATCCCCACCGAGCCGGGGGTGTACCGGTTCCGCGACGCACAGGGGCGCATCCTCTACGTCGGCAAGGCGAAGAATCTGCGCGCCCGGCTGTCGAACTACTTCGCGCCGCTGCGCACGCTGCACGAGCGCACGCGGCGGATGGTGACCACGGCGGCCTCGGTGGAATGGACGACGGTCGGCAGCGACGTCGAGGCGCTGCAGCTGGAGTTCATGTGGATCCAGGAGTTCAAGCCGCAGTTCAACGTGCGCTACAAGGACGACAAGTCCTACCCCTACCTGGCCGTGACCCTCGCCGACGAGGCGCCGCGGGTGATCGTCACCCGAAACCACAAGATCCCTGGTGCCAGGTACTTCGGTCCCTATCCGAAGGTGTGGGCGGTGCACGACACGATCGATCTGATGATCAAGGTGTTCCCGATCCGCACCTGCAGCGACGCGTCGTACAAGAAGGCGATGGCGACCGGCCGGCCGTGCTTCCCGGGTCAGATCGGCCGCTGCGGCGGGCCCTGCTCGATGACGGTGTCCATCGCCGAGCACCGACAGATGGTCGACGACTTCGTCGCTTTCCTCTCCGGCGGCGACGAGCGGTTCCGCGTCCAGCTGACCGGTCGGATGCGGGCCGCGGCGGCCGCGATGGACTACGAGGCCGCGGCGGGCTATCGCGACAAGCTGGCGGCCATCGACGCCGTGCTCAGCAAGAGCGCCCTCGTACTGGCGGCCGACATGAACGCCGACCTGTTCGGCATCGCCGAGGATGAGCTGTCCGCGGCCGTGCAGCACTTCATCGTGCGCGGCGGGCGGGTGCGCGGCGTGCGGGCGACGACGATCGACAAAGAGCTCGAGATCGGCGGCGGCGAGCTGATCGACCAAGTGCTCCAGCGCGTCTACGGCGGGGCCGCACCCTCCGACATCCCGCGCCAGATCATCGTGCCCCAGCTGCCCGAGGATGCCGAGGAGCTGCAGCTCTGGCTGCGCGAGCGCCGCGGCCGCAAGGTCGACATCTCGGTGGCCCGGCGCGGGCGCAAGGCCGAGCTGATGAAGACCGCCACCCGCAATGCCCAGCAGGCGCTGATGCTGCACAAGACCCGGCGCACCAGCGACTACGTCGCGCGCACGCAGGCGCTGACCGACCTGCAGGAGGCCCTGGGCATGACCGAGGCGCCGCTGCGCATCGAGTGCTACGACATCTCGCACCTGGGCGGCACGAACGTGGTCGCCTCGATGGTGGTGTTCGAAGACGGACTGCCCCGCAAGGACCAGTACCGCTCGTTCCACATCCCCGAGACCACCGACGACACCGACTCGATGCACCAGGTGCTGATGCGCCGGCTCGCCTACCTCGACCAGCCCGACCCGCCCGACGATGCCGAAGCGGGCACCCGCAAGCGCCGGTTCGCCTACCCGCCGCAGCTGCTGCTGGTCGACGGCGGCCAGCCGCAGGTGGCCGCGGCGGCTGCGGCGCTGGCCGAATCGGGTCATCGTGAGATCGCCCTGGCGGGCATCGCCAAGCGGCTGGAGGAGGTGTGGCTGCCCGGACAGGACTTCCCGGTGATCCTGCCCCGCACCTCCGAGGCGCTCTATCTGCTGCAGCGCCTGCGCGATGAGGCGCACCGGTTCGCCATCACCCACCAGCGCACCCGCCGGCGGCGCGACATCACGACCGTGCTGTCCGAGGTCCCCGGGCTCGGCCAGGCGCGCATCAAGGCGCTGCTGCGCCATTTCGGCTCGGTAGCCCGGCTGCGCCAGGCCACGCCCGAGGAGATCACCGCGCTGCCGGGGATCGGGCCGAAGCTGGCCGCCGCCGTGCATCAGCACCTGGCGAGGCCATAGCGGGGCTGGGTAGGCTGGGAGCTCGTGATCGGGGGAACACCAGTGGCGGAGTCCGAACAGCAGCCGGCGAGCGAGATCCTCATCGTGACGGGGATGTCCGGTGCCGGCAGATCCACGGCCGCCAACGCGCTGGAGGACATGGGCTGGTACGTCGTCGACAATCTGCCGCCGCAGATGCTCGGGCCGCTGCTGGATCTGTCGGGCCTGGCCGCCAGTGCGCTGCCGCGCGTGGCCGCCGTCGTCGACGTGCGCGGCGGCAGCCTGTTCGCCGAGCTGCCCCAGGTCACCCGCGCGCTGCGCAGTGCGCGCGAGCAGCTGCGCGTGGTGTTCCTGAACGCCTCCGACGATGTCTTGGTGCGCCGCTACGAGGCGGTGCGCCGGCCGCATCCGCTGCAGGGCGACGGCACCATCCTCGACGGCATCCGCCGCGAGCGCGAGCGGCTGAAGAGCATCCGTGAGACCGCCGACATCGTCATCGACACGACCGACTTCAACATCCACCAGCTCGCGACCCACGTCGTGGACCTGTTCGGCGAGCGCGGGGCCGCGCAGCACACCCTGACGATCCTCAGCTTCGGTTTCAAATACGGTCTGCCGGTGGACGCCGACATGGTCGCCGACATGAGGTTCCTGCCCAACCCGTTCTGGGACGAGTCGATGCGCTCCCTCACCGGCGAAGACGAGCCGGTAAGGCAATTCGTGCTGGCCCAGCCCGGCGCGAGCGAGTTCCTGGACGCCTATACCGCCGTCGCCATGCCCGTGCTGGCCGGCTACCAGCGCGAGAACAAGCGCCACAGCGTGATCGCGATCGGCTGCACCGGCGGCAAGCACCGCTCGGTGGTGATGGCCGTCGAGCTCGCCCGTCGCCTGACCGAGGCGCCCGGTGTCGCGGTGCGCGTCGCGCACCGCGATCTGGGCCGGGAGTAAGCCCGGGTAGGCTGGATCGCCGTCCCTGTCTGTTTCGAACCCATTCCCGAGGAGCACCGTGCCGCTGACCGCCGATGTGAAGGCAGAGCTCGTCACCCTGCGCGATACGCGACCGACGGCGCGCGTGGCCGAGCTGACGGCGCTGCTGCGTTTCTCGGGCGGGCTGCACTCGATCGCGGGGCGAGTCGCGGTCGAGGCGGAGGTCGACTCCGAGCAGGTCGCGCGCCGCACCGCCCGCGAGCTGGCCGAGATCTACGGCGTGCGGCCCGAGCTGGTGCAGGTGCAGAGCGCGGGCTCGACCGGCGGCGCGCGATACGCCGTGCGCGTGATCGAAGCGGGGGAGACTCTGGCCCGCCAGACCGGGCTGCTCGACCAGCGGCGTCGCCCGGTGCGCGGGCTGCCGAACGCGCTCACCACCGGCGCCCGGCCCGATCTTGCCGCGGTGTGGCGCGGCGCCTTCCTGGCCGCCGGCACGCTCAGCGATCCAGGCCGATCCGCCGCCCTCGAGGTGGCCTGCCCGTCATCCGAAGCCGCGATGGCACTCGTCGGGGCCGCGCACCGCCTCGGCGTGGCCGCGAAGGCACGCGAAGTGCGCGGGATGCCGCGGGTCGTGGTCCGCGACGGCGAAGCCATCCGCTCCGTCCTGGCGGTCATGGGCGCCGCCCGCGCTGCCGCCGCGTGGGAGCAGCTGCGTCAGCGCCGCGAGGTGCGTGCCGGAGTGAACCGGCTGGTGAACTTCGACGACGCGAACCTGCGCCGCTCGGCGCAGGCCGCCGTCGCCGCCTGCGCCCGTGTGGAGCGCGCGCTGGAGATCCTCGGCGACGAGGTGCCCGAGCACCTGCACGAGGCGGGCGCGCTGCGCCTGGCCCATCGCGACGCGAGCCTGGACGAGCTGGGCCACCACGCGCAGCCGCCGCTGACCAAGGATGCCGTGGCCGGCCGGATCCGGCGGCTGCTGGCGATGGCCGACAAGAAGGCCGAGATCGAGGGCATCCCCGGCACCGAGTCGGCGGTGCCCGCCGGCGTCGAGGGCTGAGGGCACCACCACCGGTGGGTCCGGCCTCGGTAGGATGAAGGTGTCACCTTCGCTGCGTCCGGGAGCCTCTTCGCTGCCGTGTTCGGCGCGGCGCCGATAGGAAGAAGAGAATATGGCGAACTACACGTTGCCCGACCTCCCCTACGATTACGCCGCGCTGGAGCCGCATATCAGCGGGAAGATCATGCAGCTCCACCATGACAAGCACCACGGGGCTTATGTCACCGGCGCCAACAACGCGCTGGCGGGCCTCGCCGCCGCCCGTGACGCGGGCGACCTGGCCAATGTCAACAAGCTCGAGAAGGACCTCGCGTTCAACCTCGGCGGCCACGTCAACCACTCGATCTTCTGGACCAACCTGTCGCCGGACGGCGGCGGGCAGCCCGAGGGCGAGCTGAAGGCGGCCATCGACGAGTTCTTCGGCGGGTTCGAGAAGTTCCAAGCCCACTTCACGGCGGCCGCCACCGGCATCCAGGGCTCCGGCTGGGCAGTGCTCAGCTGGGATCCGATGGGCCAGCAGCTGATCATCCAGCAGCTGTTCGACCAGCAGGGCAACACTGCCCAGGGCACCATCCCGCTGTTCCAGCTGGACATGTGGGAGCACGCCTTCTACCTGGACTACCTGAACGTGAAGGGCGACTACATCAAGGCCGTCTGGAACATCGCCAACTGGCAGAACGTCGCGGACCGGTTGGCCGCAGCGCGGGAGAAGACCGCGGGGCTGCTGGTACTGTCGTAGCAGGTGCGGACGTCCCGGCGGGATGCCCGCCGGGACGCCGTTGTCCGTGAAGGAATCCCGCGCACTCGCGCACGACACAACAACTGGGAGAATCTCCGTGACCGTCAAGATCGGAATCAACGGCTTCGGCCGCATCGGCCGCAATTTCCTGCGCGCGGCACTCGCGCAGGGCGCTGACCTCGACATCGTCGCCGTCAACGATCTGACCGACAACAAGACGCTGGCACACCTGCTCACCTACGACTCGGTCGGCGGCCGCCTCGGTGCGCCGGTCAGCTACGACGGCGACGCGATCACGGTCGGCGAGAACACCATCAAGGTCTTCGCCGAGCGCGACCCGGGTGCGCTGCCCTGGGGCGAACTGGGCGCCGATATCGTCATCGAGTCCACCGGCCGGTTCACCAAGGCCGCAGATGCGAGCAAGCACCTCGCCGGCGGCGCCAAGAAGGTCATCATCTCGGCACCGGGTTCCGATTCGGACGGCACGTTCGTGATGGGTGTGAACGAGCAGACCTACGACCCCGCGACGATGAACATCCTCTCCAACGCGAGCTGCACCACCAACTGTCTGGCCCCGCTGGCCAAGGTCCTCAACGACGCGTTCGGCATCGAGCGCGGCTTCATGATGACCGCGCACGCCTACACCGCGGACCAGAACCTGCAGGACGGCCCGCACGCCGATCTGCGCCGTGCCCGCGCGGCCGCCATCAACATCGTCCCGGCCTCGACCGGTGCCGCCAAGGCCATCGGCCTGGTGCTGCCCGAGCTCAACGGCAAGCTGAGCGGCTCGTCGTACCGGGTGCCGGTGCCCACCGGCTCGATCGTCGACCTGACCGCGGTCGTGGGAACCGACAACCTGACCGTCGACCAGATCAACGCGGTCTACCGCGCGGCCGCCGAGTCCGGGCCGCTGCAGGGCATCCTGAAGTACACGGCAGACCCGATCGTCTCCAGCGACGTGCAGCTGGACCCGCACTCGTCGATCTTCGACTCCCTGCTGACCAACGTCAGCGGAAACCTGGTCAAGGTCTCCAGCTGGTACGACAACGAGTGGGGCTACTCCAACCGTCTCGTCGACCTGACCGAGTACGTCGCCGAGCGGCTCTGAGTCGCCCGTGGCTCTGCGCACCCTCGACACCCTGCCGGCGCGCCTGGGCGGTTCCCTCGCGGGCCGGCGGGTCGTCGTCCGCTGCGATCTGAACGTCCCCCTCAAGGACGGCCAGATCACCGATGACGGCCGCGTGCGCGCGTCGTTGCCGACCCTGAACGCGCTGATCCACCAGGGCGCCCGCGTCGTGGTGTGCTCGCACCTGGGCCGCCCCGTCGCCGGTGACGTTACGACGCTCTCACTCGCGCCGGTGGCGCAGCGGCTGAGCGAACTGCTCGGCAAGCCGGTCGCGTTCGCGCGCGACACGGTGGCGGCCTCGGCGCAGGAGGCCGTGGCCGCCCTCGGCGACGGCGACGTCGCGGTGCTCGAGAACCTCCGTTTCCAGCCGGGCGAGACGGCATCCGATGGCGCCGACCGTGCGGCGTTCGCCGCACAGTTGGCGGACCTCGGCGACGCGCTGGTCTCAGACGGGTTCGGCGTCGTGCATCGCAAGCAGGCCAGCGTCTATGAGCTGGCACAGCTGCTGCCGTCCGCGGCGGGGCTGCTGATCGCGACCGAGGTCGACGTGCTGGACCGGCTCACCGAGAACCCCGAGCGCCCGTACACGGTCGTCCTGGGCGGTTCCAAGGTCAGCGACAAGCTGGGCGTCATCGAGCACCTGCTGCCGCGCGTTGACAAGCTGCTGGTCGGCGGCGGGATGATGTTCACGTTCCTGGCTGCGCAAGGGCACAAGGTCGGCGCGAGCCTGCTCGAGCAGGACCAGCTGGATCGGGTGCGCGGCTACCTGCAGACGGCGGCCGAGCGCGGCATCGAGCTGGTATTGCCGGTGGATGCCGTGGTTGCGGCATCCTTCGCCGCCGATGCCGAGCACGTGGTCGCCGCCGCCGACGCGCTGGAGGACACTCCGTTCGGGGCGTCCGGGCTCGGCCTGGACATCGGTCCCGCGACGGCGCAGCAGTTCGCCGCGGCGATCCGCAGCAGCACGACGGTGTTCTGGAACGGCCCGATGGGCGTGTTCGAGATGCCGGCGTTCGCCGCCGGCACCCAGGCCGTCGCGCAGGCGCTGACCGAGGTCGCCGGGCTCAGCGTGGTCGGTGGCGGAGACTCCGCCGCCGCAGTGCGCCAGCTCGGCTTCACGGATGATCGATTCGGGCACATCTCCACCGGAGGCGGCGCGAGTCTGGAGTTTCTGGAGGGCAAGAAGCTGCCCGGACTGGAGGTGCTCGGATGGGAGCAGTGACCGCAGGCGGCGACGCCCGCCGCACGCCGATGATCGCCGGCAACTGGAAGATGAACCTCGACCATCTGCAAGCGGTGGCGCTGGTGCAGAAGCTGCACTGGGCGCTGAAGGATGCCCGGCACGAGCCCGGCTCGGTCGAGGTCGCGCTGTTCCCGCCGTTCACCGACCTGCGCACCGTGCAGACGCTGCTCGACGCCGACAAGATCCCGTTCGCCCTGGGCGCGCAGGACCTGTCCGCGCACGAGTCCGGTGCCTATACCGGCGAGGTCTCCGGCGCGTTCCTGGCGCGCCTGGACTGCCGGTACGTCATCATCGGGCACTCCGAGCGCCGCGCCTACCACGACGAGACCGACGAGGTCGTCGCCGCCAAGGTGCAGGCGGCGCTGCGGCACTCGCTGGTGCCGGTGATCTGCGTCGGCGAGACCGCCGAAGACCTGCAGACCCACGGCGCCAGCGCCGTGCCGGTCGGCCAGCTGCAGGCCGCCCTCGCCGGCGTTGCCTCCGGGGCCGAGGTCGTGGTGGCCTACGAACCGGTCTGGGCGATCGGATCGGGGCAGGCGGCCACCCCCGACCAGGCGCAGGAGGTGTGCGCCACGCTGCGCGACGTCGTCGCCGCAGCGATCGGCGCCGACGCGGCCGCGCGCACCCGGGTGCTGTACGGCGGATCGGTGAAATCCGGCAACATCGCCGCATTCATGCGCGAACCCGATGTGGACGGCGCGCTGGTGGGCGGTGCGAGCCTCGTGGCGGACGAGTTCGCCGCCATCATCCGCTACCAGAAGCACGTCGGCGTCTGAGTCGAAGCGGGGGCCGGGCGTCCGATCCAGCCCCCGGCATCCCCTCCCGTATACTTGACCCGGTACGGCCGAACGGCCGCCGCGAAAGGCGCATAGCGTGGAAATCCTCGAGTTCGTGCTGCAGGTGATCCTGGGGCTGACCAGTCTCCTGCTGACGTTGCTGATCCTGCTGCACAAGGGACGCGGCGGCGGCCTGTCCGACATGTTCGGCGGCGGCATGGGCTCGTCACTGGGATCGTCGGGACTGGCCGAACGCAACCTGAATCGCTTCACCGTGGTGCTGGGGCTCGCGTGGTTCGTCACGATCGTCGCGCTCGGACTGCTGACCAAGGTCGGGGGTCTGTGAGATGGCCACCGGCGGCAACGCGATCCGCGGCACCCGGGTGGGTGCCGGCCCCATGGGCGAGCAGGACCACGGCTACCACGCCGAGCGGGTCGCGGTCTCCTACTGGGACGCGCTGGGCAACGAGACCGTCCGATACTTCGCCGCGGACATCCCGGCCGAAGAGATCCCCGAGACCATCGACTCTCCGCACTCCGGCCTGCCGGCCGGGCGCGATCAGAAGAACCCGCCCGAGATGGCCAAGCCCGAGCCGTACAAGACGCACCTGGCCTATGTGAAGGAGCGCCGCACCGACGAAGAGGCCCAGACGCTGCTGGCGGACGCCCTCAGCCAGCTGCGCGAACGACGCGGCCAGCACTGATCGCGGCCGGTCGCGCTCTAGTAGTCCCCGTCGATGAGCTCGGGCGGCACGGCCGCAGCCGCTGCCGCGTCGACGAAGAAGACCGTGCGGCGGCGCCCCTTGGCCCCCGCCGCCGGCACGCTGTGATAGCTGGCGCCGGCCAGCGCCAGGCCCAGCGCGGACGCCTTGTCGGCGCCGGCCAGGACCAGCCACACCCGCTGCGATGAATTGATCACCGGCCGGGTCAGCGTGATCCGGTTCGGCGGCGGTTTGGGCGAGCCCAGCACCGGGACCGCGGTGCGATCGGTGATCCGGATCTCGGGCCGGTCCGGGAACAGCGACGCGATGTGCGCGTCGGGTCCGACGCCCAGAAAGCAGATGTCGAACGACGGCCACGGCCCGCTGAGCACCCCGGTCGCGGTGCTCTCGGCCGGGCCGAACCGGGCCAGCTCGGCCGCATAGGCGGCCGCGCCGGCCTCGATGTCGATGCCGTCGTCGCTCGCGGCCATGCGGTGGATGTTCGCCGGCGGGATGTCCAGCAGATCCAGTAGTGCGCCGTCCGCGCCCACGTCGTTGCGCTCGGGGGAGTCGGACGGCACGAATCGCTCGTCGCTCCACCAGAAATGCACCTTCGACCAGTCGATCTGGTCCCGCTCCGGGCGGGCCGCCGCGGCGCGCAGCACAGCGGTGCCCATACCGCCGCCGGTCAGCGAGATGTGCGCGACCCCACCGCCCTGCACCCGCTTGCCGATTCGGCTGTAGAACCGCTTCGCGACGGCGTCGGCCAGCGTCTGCGGGTCGGATCGGACCAGAACGCGCTTGGCCGTGGAACCCTCAGCCATCGTCGTCGCCGCCTTCCAGAAGCGTCCAGCCCTCCGTGATCACTCGACCATACAGCAGGTCCGGATCGAGGCTCCGCAGCTCTTCGGCCAGGCACTCCCGCAGCGTGCGGCGGGGGAAGGCCAGCTCGTGCGAGGGCTGACCGGGCTGGGTGAGCACGGCCTCGCCGGAGACGGGTCGCTCCAGCAGGGTGTCGCCGGAGGGGCGCACCAGGCGCACCGACTTGATCCCGGCGGCCCACTCCTCGGGAGGCAGATAGTTCCAGCGCACCGGCACATCCAGCGCCAGCCGCAGCCAGGCCGCCAGCATGCCGGTGGACGGCGAGTCGCCGGCGCCGGACACCTCGACGGCGGTGACGGGTTCGTAGGGCGGCTGGTCGAGCACCGCAGCGAGCTGTTCGCGCCAGTGCGTCAGGCGCGTCCACGCCAGATCCGTGTCACCCGGCGCATGGTGCTCGCCGAGGCCGGCCACCCACGCCCCCGGGTCGGCCTGGGTCGCGGCATCCGTGATGCGCCGCTGCGCGATCTTGCCGATCGAGGTCCGCGACGGGCGCTTCGGGGCGTTGCGCGGCCACCACGCCACCACCGGGGCGTCCGGCAGCAGCAGACCCGTCACGAGGCTCTCGGAATTGTTGCCGGCGGCACCGTACGCGCGCAGCACGATGACCTCGCTGGCGCCGGCGTCGCCGCCGACCCGGATCTGCGCGTCCAGGCGGGGGTCGGCATCCGCGTCGGCACCGTGCGGATCGCTCATCAGCACGATGACGCGCATGGGATGCTCGCGGGAGGCGTCATTGGCCGCCTCGATGCCCTCCTCCTCGGCGCCGTGGCGCACCAGGATGATGAGCGTCAGCACTCGGCCGAGGGCGACCGCGCCGCCCTCTTCGCGGACGTTGACGAGGGCTTTCGCGATCTTGCTGACGGTGGTGTCGGGCAGGTCGATGATCATGGGCGTCTCCACATCCGGCCGTCGCGGGCCAGCAGCTCGTCGGCCGAGCGCGGGCCCCAGCCGCCGGGGGTGTACTGTTCGAGCGGCCGGCGGTGCGGGGAGGCATCCAGCCCGGCCCAGTACTGCTCGATCGGGTCGAGGATCTTCCAGCTGAGCTCGACCTCCTCATGCCGCGGGAACAGCGGCGGGTCGCCCAGCAGCACGTCCAGGATCAGTCGCTCGTACGCTTCCGGGCTCGCCTCGGTGAAGGCGTGCCCGTAGCCGAAGTCCATCGTCACGTCGCGCACCTGGGTGCTGCCGCCGGGCACCTTCGAGCCGAACCGGATCGTCACGCCCTCGTCGGGCTGCACTCGGAT
Source organism: Microbacterium kribbense (assembly GCF_039537285.1). Classification (NCBI taxonomy): domain Bacteria; kingdom Bacillati; phylum Actinomycetota; class Actinomycetes; order Micrococcales; family Microbacteriaceae; genus Microbacterium; species Microbacterium kribbense. Next base: position 37,904 of record NZ_BAABAF010000008.1, read on the forward strand.
GACCAGCGCGTTCTGGCCCAGACCCGACGTCTGGTTGCGGGTGAACAGGTGCTCGGGCGCGCGCTTGAACACGACGGCTATCTCGGTCACCCGGCGGCCGAGCCGCTTGCCGGTGCGCAGATAGAACGGCACGTCGGCCCAGCGGCGGGTGTTGATGTTCAGCTTCACCGCCGCATACGTCTCGGTCGTGGACTGCGGGTCCATGCCGTCCTCGTCGAGGAAGCTGTGCACCTGCTCGCCGCCCTGCCAACCGCCGCCGTACTGACCCCGGGCGGTGGCCAGCGACAGGTCCTCGGGCAGCGTGACCGCGGCCAGCACCTTCTCCTTCTCGGTGCGCAGGTCGTGCGCATTGAACGAGATCGGCTCTTCCATCGCGGTCAGCGCCAGCAGCTGCAGCAGATGGTTCTGGATGACGTCGCGGGCGGCGCCGATGCCGTCGTAGTAGCCGGCACGCCCGCCCACGCCGATGTCCTCGGCCATCGTGATCTGCACATGGTCGACGTAGTTGCGGTTCCAGATCGGCTCGTACAGCTCATTCGCGAACCGCAGCGCCAGGATGTTCTGCACCGTCTCCTTGCCGAGGTAGTGGTCGATGCGGAAGATCGAGTCGGCGGGGAACGCGGAGCGCAGCGCGCTGTTGAGCTCGCGCGCCGAGGCCAGGTCGTGGCCGAACGGCTTCTCGATCACGACGCGCCGCCAGCGGTCAGGCTGGTCGGCGGTGTCATCGACCAGTCCCGAGCTCTTCAGCTGCTCGGCCACCTCGGCGAAGGCCTTGGGCGGGATCGAGAGGTAGTACGCGTGGTTGCCCATCGTGCCGCGCTCCACGTCGAGCCTCTCGACCGTGTCGCGCAGCCGCGCGAACGCCGCCGGATCGCCGAACTCACCCGAGACGAACCGGATGCCCTGCAGCAGCTGCTGCCAGGTCTCGTCGCGGAACGGGGTGCGGGCGTGCGCCTTGACGGCCTGGTAGACGACCTCGGCGAAATCCTGGTCCTGCCAGTCCCGCCGGGCGAAGCCGACCAGGGCGAACCCGGGCGGCAGCAGGCCGCGGTTGGCGAGGTCGTACACGGCCGGCATCAGCTTCTTGCGGGACAGGTCCCCGGTGACGCCGAAGATGACCAGCGCGCTGGGACCGGCGATCCGGTTCAGCCGACGATCTTCCGGGTCGCGCAACGGGTTGTGATCCCGGGTGATCTCCACTGTCATGAATCGATGAGCTCCTACAGGGCGGCTTCGAAGAGCGAGAGCACTTCGGCCGGGGAATCGGTGAGGGTGAGGGTGAGGACGGGGCGGCCGTGCGCGGCCAGGACCGCGGCGTCGCCGGCGGCCTGCGCGGCGATGAGCTGGCCGAAGGTGAACGGGCGGCCGGGGATCTGCACATCGACCTCGGTGCGCTCGGTGATCTGCAGGAACACGCCGGTGGCGGGTCCGCCCTTGTGGAACTGCCCGGTCGAGTGCAGGAAGCGCGGGCCCCAGCCGAACGTGGTGGGGCGGCCGGAATCGGCCGCGACCATCTCGCGCAGACCGGCCAGCTCGCCCAGCTGCTGCCGGTCGACATAGGCCTGCACGCTGACGTAGCCGTTCGGACCCAGCCGCGCCCACAGTGCGTCCAGCACGCCGGCGAGGGTGCCCGATCTGGTCAGTTCGGCCTCGCTCGCGCGCACCTCGACGCCGGTCGCTGTGAACGCCGCCGGCACCGGCTCGGGACGCGATTGCAGCAGCGCGCGGGTGGCGGCCTTGGCGCCTTCCACATCCGGCTGGTCGAACGGGTCGATGCCGAGGATGCGGCCGGCGATCGCGGTGGCGTACTCCCACGCCACGAACTGGGCGCCCAGCGACCCGCTGACCAGGATCTCGCCCTCGTGCCGGCCGAACAGATGGAACTGCGCCGCCTCATCGACCAGGCGCAGCACCTGCAGGTCAGCGGGGCGGGCATCCAGCTCAGGCGAGACCGGCAGGAGGACGACGGGCAGGATGCCCGTGCCGTCCTTGCCGCTCGATTCGGCCAGCAGCTGCTCGATCCAGTCCGGCAGTCCCACGATGTGGGTGCCGTCCGCGATCAGGCCCAGCTTGTCGCGCACCGGCGCGCCGCCGGCGATCGCGGCGGCCAGGGTCAGCGCCGGGTTCTGCGGGCCGTCGATGGCGACTTCCAGCAGCGTGGCATCCGCTTCATCGAGCAGTTCGGTCAGGTCCGCACCCGCGAGTCCTGCCGGCACCAGCCCGAACGCGGTCAGCGCCGAGTAGCGGCCGCCCACGGCGGGATCGGCCTCGAACACGCGGTAGCCGGCGACGGCGGCCGACTCGGCCAGCGGCGAACCGGGGTCGGTGACCACGACGATGCGCTGGGCCGGGTCGATGCCCAGGTCGCGGAACGACGTCTCGAACACGCGGCGGAGCGCGTCGGTCTCGACCGTGGATCCGGACTTGGATGAGACGACCAGCACGGTCTGCGCCAGGTCGCCGTCCTCGTCGCCATCCAGTGCGGCCAGCACCTCGCCGGGTGCCGTGGTGTCCACGATCACGAGCGGGACGCCGGCGGTGCGGGCGATCACCTCCGGCGCCAGCGACGAGCCGCCCATGCCCGCGAGCACGATGCGGGTCAGGCCGGCGGCGACGAACTCCTCGCGCAGCGCGACGATCTCATCCACCAGCGGCCGCGAGACGGACACGGCTTGCACCCAGCCCAGACGGCGCGACGCCTCGTCCTGGGCGGCGGGACCCCACAGCGTGGCGTCCTGGGCGGTGATGCCCGAGGCCACGAGGTCCGCGACCAGGCCCGGGACGATCGCCTCGGCGATGTCCCGGACCGCACCGCTGACGCGGACCTCGAAGCTCACTTGTCAGCGCCCGCCGCGGCGGACAGCGCCTCGGTCACGGTGTCGGCCAGCTGGTGCCAGGAGGCGACGAACTTGCTGACGCCCTCCTCCTCGAGCAGCTGCGTCACGTCGGCGAAGTCGATGCCCACGTCGGCGAGCGAGTCGAGGACCGCGTGCGCGTCGGCGTAGTTGCCGGTCACCGTGTCGCCGGTGATCACACCGTGGTCGGCGACGGCATCCAGCGTCTTCTCCGGCATCGTGTTGACCACGCCCGGGGCGACCAGCTCGGTCACGTACAGCGTGTCGGGCAGCGACGGGTCCTTGACGCCGGTGGAGGCCCACAGCGGGCGCTGCAGGTGCGCGCCGGCGGCCAGCAGCGCCTTCGCGCGGTCGGTCGCGAAGCTGGTCTCGAACAGCTCGTAGGCCAGCCGCGCGTTCGCGATGCCGGCCTTGGACTTCAGTGCGGTGGCGGCGTCGGTGCCCAGGGCGGCGATGCGCTTGTCGACCTCGGTGTCCACGCGGGAGACGAAGAACGACGCGACCGAGAAGATCTCCGACAGGTCCAGGCCCGCGGCCCGCGCCTGCTCAAGGCCGGCCAGGTACGCCTCGACCACCTCGGCGTAGCGGTCCAGCGAGAAGATCAGGGTGACATTGACCGAGATGCCGGCGGCGATGGACGCCGTGATCGACGGCAGGCTGGCGCGGGTCGCCGGGATCTTGATGTAGGCGTTGCGGCGATCGACCGTCTTCCACAGCAGCGCGGCCTGCGCCGTCGTGGCTGCCGTGTCGTCGGACAGATCGGGGGACACCTCGATCGAGACGCGCCCGTCGACGTGGCCGGTGGACTCGTAGACGCCGTTCATGATGTCGCACGCGTCGCGGACATCCGTCGTGGTGATCTCGAAGATCGCCTGGTCGGCGTCCGCGCCGCGGCCGGCCAGCTCGGCCACCTGGTCCTGGTAGCCCTCGCCGTGGCTGATCGCGCCGGCGAAGATGGTCGGGTTGGTGGTGATGCCGGTGACGTTGTGGTTCGCGATCAGGTCGGCGAGATTGCCGGTCGTGATGCGGCGACGGGACAGGTCGTCCAGCCAGATGCTCACGCCCTGGTCGGTCAGCTGCTGGGTGGGATTGCTCATGCGTTCTCCTTCAGAGTCTGTCGCGCCGCCTCGGCGACGGCGTCGGCGGTGATGCCGAACTTCTCGAACAGCGTCTTGTAATCGGCCGAGGCGCCGAAGTGCTCGATCGAGACCGAGCGGCCGCGGTCGCCGACGATGCCGTGCCACGACAGCGCCACGCCCGCCTCGACCGACACGCGCGCGGTCAGGGCCTTGGGGAGCACGTGCTCCCGGTAGGCGGCATCCTGCTCGGCGAACCATTCCAGCGACGGCGCCGAGACGACGCGGGCGGCCACCCCCTCGGCCTTCAGCTGCTCGCGGGCGGCCAGTGCGAGCTGCACCTCGGAGCCGGTCGCGATCAGGATCACATCGGGCGTGCCGTCCTCGGCCTCGGCGAGGATGTACGCGCCCTTGGTGGTGTACTCGGCCGAGGCGAGCGTGTCGCCGGATGCCTCGCCGTCGCCGCGCGCGAACGTCGGCAGGTTCTGCCGGGTCAGCGCCAGCCCTGCGGGTCCGGCGTGCCGGCGCAGCAGCTCGGCCCAGGCGTGTGCGGTCTCGTTGGCGTCGGCGGGGCGCACGACGGTGAGGTTCGGGATGGCGCGCAGTGCCGCCAGCTGCTCGATCGGCTGGTGCGTGGGGCCGTCCTCGCCCAGCGCCACCGAGTCGTGCGTCCACACGAAGATCGACGGGATGTTCATCAGCGCGGCCAGTCGCACGGCCGGGCGCATGTAGTCCGAGAAGATCAGGAACGTGCCGCCGAAGGCGCGCGTCGGCCCGTGCAGCACGATGCCGTTGACGATGGCGGCCATCGCGTGCTCACGGATGCCGAAGTGCAGCACCCGCCCGTACGGGCTCGCGGTCCACTCGTGGGTCGACCAGCCGCCGGGGTTGAACGACGGGGCGCTCTTGATCGTGGTCAGGTTCGACTCGGCGAGATCGGCCGAGCCGCCCCACAGCTCCGGCAGCACCTCGGCCAGGGCGTTGATGACCTGACCGGATGCGGAACGGGTGGAGACGTCCTTGCCGGCGGCGAACTCCGGGATCGCCGCGTCGAAGCCGACCGGCAGCTCCTGGGCTTCAAGCCGGTCCAGCAGCGCCTTGCGGTCCGAGTGGGCGGCCGCCCAGGCGTCGAACGACACCTGCCATTCGCGGTGCGCGGCGGCGCCTCGCTCGCCCAGCTCGCGGGTGTGTGCGATGACGTCGTCGGCCACGACGAAGGACTTGTCCGGGTCGAAGCCGAGCACGCGCTTGGTGGCGGCCAGCTCGTCGGCGCCCAGTGCCGCACCGTGGATCTTGCCGGAGTTCTGCTTGCCGGGGGAGGGCCAGCCGATGATCGTCTTCAGAACGATGATCGAGGGGCGGTCGGTCTCGCCCTGCGCCGCCGTGATCGCGTCGTTCAGCTCGGCGACATCCTCGACGTACTGGCCGGTGCGCTTGAAGTCGACGGTCTGCACGTGCCAGCCGTATGCGGCATAGCGGGCCGCGACATCCTCGGTGAACGCCACGTTCGTGTCGTCCTCGATCGAGATCTGGTTGTCGTCGTAGATGACCACGAGGTTGCCCAGCTTCTGGTGCCCGGCCAGCGACGAGGCCTCGCTGGTGATGCCCTCCTGCAGGTCGCCGTCCGACGCGATCACGTATACGAAGTGGTCGAACGGCGAGGTGCCGGCGGGGGCGTCGGGGTCGAGCAGGCCGCGCTCGTACCGGGCCGCATAGGCGAAGCCGACCGCCGAGGACAGTCCCTGGCCGAGCGGGCCGGTGGTGATCTCGACGCCCTTGGTGTGGCCGTATTCCGGGTGTCCCGGGGTCAGCGAGCCCCACGTGCGCAGTTGCTCGAGGTCGGTCAGCTCCAGGCCGAAGCCGCCCAGGTACAGCTGGATGTACTGCGTGAGCGAAGAGTGCCCGCACGACAGGATGAACCGGTCGCGGCCGATCCAGTGGGTGTCGGCCGGGTCATGGCGCATCACCCGCTGGTAGAGCAGGTACGCCGCCGGTGCGAGGCTCATCGCGGTGCCGGGGTGGCCGTTGCCGACCTTCTCCACAGCATCCGCCGCGAGGACACGTACCGTGTCCACCGCCCGCCGATCGATGTCTTCCCAACGCAGATCCGACACAGGGCCGCCTTTCGTGAGTACGGGGAGCCCTGGCGGCCGCGTCGCCGCGGCAATGGCGCAGGGCGCGCGTGTAGTTCTCAGCATAGCGATACGGGGTGCGCAGGATGCGGTCGGTGACACGCTCCCGGGACGGATCCCGGGAGCATTCGTGCCGTAGACTTGGGGAGTTCCCAGGTCGGGTCCAGAGGGGGCGATAGTCATCACCACGACGTCTCGTGCCGCGGTGGCGCACCTCGGTCAGCCGTACTCCGCGGCGTACCTGGGTCGCAAGGTCCGCGCGTACTTCCAACTGACGAAGCCGCGCGTCATGGAGCTGCTGCTGGTCAGCACTGTTCCCGTCATGTTCCTGGCCGCGCAGGGCGTGCCGAACCTGTGGCTGGTGGCGGCCACCGTCATCGGCGGCGCCATGTCGGCCGGGTCGGCGGCGTCGTTCAACATGTACATCGATCGCGACATCGACGTGCACATGCACCGCACCGAGAACCGGCCGCTGGTGACCGGCGCGGCATCGCCGCGGGGCGCATTGATCTTCTCGTGGGTGCTGGCCATCGTCTCGACGGCATGGCTGTGGGCCTTCACGAACCTGCTGAGCGCGGCGCTGTCGGCGTTCGCGATCTTCTTCTACGTCGTCATCTACACGCTGATCCTGAAGCGCCGCACCGAGCAGAACATCGTGTGGGGCGGCATCGCCGGCTGCTTCCCGGTGCTGATCGGCTGGACCGCCGTGACCGGATCGGTCGCGTGGCCGCCGATGGTGCTGTTCGCGGTCATCTTCCTGTGGACGCCGCCGCACTACTGGCCGCTGTCGATGAAGTACAAGGGTGACTACTCCGACGTGGATGTGCCGATGCTGGGGGCGACCCGCAACGGCGCCCAGGTCGGCATCCAGGTCATCCTGTACGCCTGGGCGACCGTGGTCTGCTCGCTGCTGCTGATCCCGGTCGGGCACATGGGCCTGGTCTACAGCGTCGCGGCCGTCGTGTTCGGCGGATGGTTCATCTACGAGGGGCATGTCCTCTACAGCCGCTCGGTGCGCGGCCTGCTGGTGCGCCCGATGCGCGTGTTCAGCGCGTCGATCACGTACCTGACGCTGCTGTTCCTGGCCGTCGCGATCGACCCGCTGCTGCCGTTCTGACGCGCGCCCGCCGACTCTATTCGACCTTCGCCGCCACGGGCGCGGCGGAACCCGCTGCCGCGGCGGCCGGGGGGACCGGCGCGCTCACGCGCATCACGAGGACCGTCATCGCGGCGGCGGCCATGCCGGCCAGCATCATGTGCACGCCCACGGCCAGCGCCGGCAGTCCGTCGCGTGCCTGGTAGATGCCGACGGGGATCTGCACCACGAGCACCGCGAGCAGCACGATGCCCCACCGCAGCGTGGCCAGCCGCGCCGCGGACGCCCACGCCACGACCGCCAGGGTCAGGGCGAGCAGCGCGTACCCCGGTGCGGAGTGCACGTGCGCCATGATGTCGGGGTTGAGCAGGTGCCGCACCACCGAGTCGTCGCCGGAGTGCGGGCCCGAGGCCGTCGTGACCACGCCGACGATCAGGGTCAGGACGGTCATCCCGGCTGTCACCCACACGAGGGTGGCGTGCCCGCGCGGCACCACGAGCGCGCGCGGTCCCGGCTCGGTGTAGGCCCGCACCACGAACGCGGCCGTCGTGGCCACGAGGGCGAGGGATGCCAGGAAGTGGAAGCCGACGATCCCGGCGTTCAGCCCGGTCAGCACCGTGATGCCGCCGACGACCGCCTGTGCGAGCACCGCCAGGATCACCACGACCGCGAGCCACCACAGATCGCGGCGGGTCTTGCGCAGCCGCAGCACCAGGATCAGCACGGCCAGGGCGGCCAGCCCCACCACGCCGGTCATCATCCGGTTGCCGAACTCGATGTACGAGTGCAGTCCCATCCCGGCCACCGGAATCAGCGAATCCGGGGCGCACAGCGGCCACTCGCAGCCCAGGCCCGACCCGGTCAGGCGCACCGCGCCGCCGGTGCCGATGATCATCAGCTCGGTGATGAACGAGATCCAGCCCGCGACGCGCACGCGGCGGTCCGCGCCGGTGGGCAGCCAGCTCCAGAAGCGGCGGCCGCGGGCTGCGGGGGTGCGGCTGGACAGGTCCGTAGACATCGGAATGGGGCCTCCGTGGCAATCCGCCGTACCGGCGGGCGAGGCTCCGACCCACCGGGCGGGTGGAACCTATAGAATCGAGGGGTTGGATGCGGCGCGAGCTTTGGTCGCATCCCTGACAGTCTAGGCGTGCCAGACGCGCCAGAGAGCGGGCCCGGAAAGCGGCTTCTTCCCTCCAGCACTCCCGTGGAGGACCGGGAAGCCGGGACGGATGACACCGTTGCGGTCCAAAGAGGAGAGTGTGTGACGTCATGTCCGATGTGCTGATCGAACGTCCGGAACTCGATGGTCTCGGGGTATACGAATTTGGCTGGCATGATGCCGACGCCGCCGGCGCGATCGCGGAACGCGGTCTGAGCGAGTCGGTCGTGCGCGGCATCTCCCACCTCAAGGACGAACCTGAGTGGATGCTGAAGAACCGGCTGAAAGGCCTGACGCTGTTCCAGCGCAAGCCGATGCCGACCTGGGGCGCCGACCTGTCCGAGATCAACTTCGACGAGATCAAGTACTTCGTCCGGTCGACCGAGGGTCAGGCCGAGACCTGGGAAGACCTGCCCGAAGACATCCGCAACACCTACGAGCGCCTGGGCATCCCGGAGGCCGAGCGTCAGCGCCTGGTGGCCGGCGTCACCGCCCAGTACGAGTCCGAGGTCGTCTACCGGCAGATCCGCGACGACCTCACCAGTCAGGGCGTGATCTTCACCGACACCGACACGGGGCTGCGCGAGCACCCGGAGTTCTTCGAGGAGTACTTCGGCACGATCATCCCCGCCGGCGACAACAAGTTCGCGGCGCTGAACACCGCGGTGTGGTCCGGCGGCTCGTTCGTCTACGTGCCGCCCGGCGTGCATGTGGAGATACCGCTGCAGGCCTACTTCCGGATCAACACCGAGAACATGGGCCAGTTCGAGCGGACGCTGATCATCGCCGACGAGGACTCCTACGTGCACTACATCGAGGGCTGCACCGCCCCCGTGTACAAGTCCGATTCGCTGCACTCGGCCGTGGTCGAGATCGTCGTGAAGAAGAACGCCCGCGTGCGCTACACGACGATCCAGAACTGGTCGAGCAACGTCTACAACCTCGTCACCAAGCGAGCCATCGCCCACGAGGGCGCCACGATGGAATGGGTCGACGGCAACATCGGCTCGAAGGTGACGATGAAGTACCCGTCGATCTACCTGGCCGGCGAGCACGCCAAGGGCGAGACGCTGTCGGTGGCCTTCGCCGGCCCCGGACAGCACCAGGACGCCGGTGCGAAGATGGTCCACCTCGCGCCGTACACGCAGTCCTCGATCGTCTCGAAGTCGATCGCCCGCGGCGGTGGCCGCTCCGGCTACCGCGGCGAGGTGCGGGTCGAGCCCAATGCGCACCACTCCGCCAACACGGTGCGCTGCGACGCGCTGCTGGTCGACAAGATGTCGCGGTCGGACACCTACCCGTCCATCGACATCCGCGTCGACGACGTCGAACTCGGCCACGAGGCGACCGTGTCGCGGGTCAGCGCCGAGCAGCTGTTCTACCTGCAGTCCCGTGGCGTACCCGAGGACGAGGCGATGGCCATGATCGTGCGCGGCTTCATCGAGCCGATCGCCCGCGAGCTGCCGATGGAATACGCACTGGAACTGAACAAGCTCATCGAGATGGGCATGGAAGGATCGGTCGGCTAGATGGCGGCCCTATCGACAGCGTCTGCGCAGGCCCCGGCCGCGCAGGCGGAGAACAGCCACGCGCACGTGGACCCCGCGGCGAAGCTGCTGGCCTACCAGACGCCGGTGCAGACCCGGTCCGAGCGACCCCACTCCTACGACCCGGCCTTCTTCGGCACGCCGACCGGCCGTGAGGTCAACTGGAAGCACACGCCGATGAACCGGATCGGCGCGCTGCTGGATGCCGCAGCCGGCGACTCAGGCGCGGTCAGCGTGCAGATCAGCGGCGCCACGGCCGCGCCGCTGGCGATCGGCCAGTCCCCGCGCGGGGACGCGTTCGTTCCCGAAGACCTCCCCGCCGCGATCGCGTGGGTGCAGGCGACCGAGGCCCGGCACATCGTCGTCGACGGCGAGCTGGCCGAGCCGATCCTGGTGACGGTGGACGGCCGCGGCGGCGTGGCGCACGAACACCTTGTGATCGAGGCGCGCCCGAACGCGCACGGCACCGTGCTGCTGCGCCACACCGGCTCGGCCTCGCTCGCCGAGAACGTCGAGATCATCGTCGGCGACGGCGCGCACCTGCAGGTCGTGACCGTCCAGGAATGGCAGCCCGACGCGGTGCACTTGGCCGCGCACCAGGCCACCGTCGCGCGCGACGCCACCCTGCGGCACTTCGTGGTCAGCTTCGGCGGCCGCGTCGTGCGGGTCAACCCCAACGTGCGCTTGTCCGGCAAGGGCTCGCGCGCCGAGATCTACGGCATCAGCTTCTGCGACGCCGATCAGCATCTGGAGAGCCAGGTGTACATCTTCCACGAGGGGCCCGAGACCAGCGCCGACGTGCTGTACAAGAGCGCGCTGCAGGGCAGGTCGGCGCACACCGTATGGATCGGCGACGTGCTGATCGGCCGGGACGCGATCGGCACCGACTCGTACGAGGCCAACCGCAACCTGGTGCTCACCGAGGGCGCCCAGGCCGACTCGATCCCGAACCTCGAGATCGAGACCGGCGAGATCCGCGGTGCCGGCCACGCCAGCGCCACAGGGCGCTTCGACGATGAGCAGCTGTTCTACCTGCAGGCCCGCGGCATCCCCGAGCGCGAAGCGCGCCGGCTGGTCGTGCTGGGCTTCCTCAGCGAGATCGCGCAGCGCATCGGCATCCCCGCCCTGGAGAAGGAGCTGATCGCGGGCATCGAGCGCGAGCTCGCGGCGGGTGCAGCGCTGCAGGACGCGGAGGTGTCCGCGTGAGCGCGACGCGCGTGTGCGCACTGAGCGAACTGGAGCAGGACACCGCACGGCGCGTCGTCATCGGCGACGTGCCCATCGCAGTGGTGCTCGACTCGGCCGGTGAGGTGCACGCCATCGGCGACACCTGCACGCACGGCGCCATCTCCCTGTCCGAAGGGTTCGTCGAGGACGACACGCTGGAATGCTGGGCGCACGGCTCCCGCTTCTCGCTGCGCACCGGTGCGGCCCTGAATCTGCCCGCCTACGAGCCGGTACCCGTCTATGTCGTCCAGATCGAGGGCGACGATGTGCTCATCGATCCGACCGTTACGAAGGAATTCTGAAGATGTCAGTCCTTGAAATCCGCGACCTGCATGTGAGTGTCGAGACGGATGCGGGGTCCACCCCCATCCTCAACGGCGTCACCCTCACCATCCGCACCGGCGAGACCCACGCCATCATGGGGCCCAACGGCTCGGGCAAATCGACCCTGGCGTACACCATCGCCGGGCACCCGAAGTACACCGTCACCGGCGGTGCCATCACCCTCGACGGGGAAGACGTCCTCGCGATGACGGTGGATGCCCGCGCCCGCGCGGGTCTGTTCCTGGCGATGCAGTACCCGGTGGAGATCCCCGGCGTCACCGTGACGAACTTCCTGCGCACAGCCAAGACCGCCATCGACGGCGAGGCACCCGCCGTGCGCACCTGGATGAAGGACGTCAAGCAGGCGATGAAGAACCTGCGGATGGATCCCAAGTTCGCCCAGCGCAACGTGAACGAAGGGTTCTCCGGCGGCGAGAAGAAGCGCCACGAGATCCTGCAGCTCGAGGTGCTCAAGCCCAGCATCGCGATTCTGGATGAGACCGACTCGGGCCTGGACGTGGACGCGCTGAAGATCGTCTCCGAAGGGGTCAACCGAGCCAAGGCCGCCACCAACCTCGGCGTGCTGCTGATCACGCACTACACGCGCATCCTGCGCTACATCCGCCCCGACTTCGTGCACGTGCTCGTCAAGGGCCGCGTCGCCGAAGAAGGCGGCCCGGAACTGGCCGAGCGTCTCGAAGAGGAGGGGTACGACCGCTACCTCGACGGTGAGCCCGAGCCCTCCGTCGAGATCGACGCGTAGACTCGCACCATGACCGCAACTCTGACTCCCGAAAAGTTCGACGAGGTCACCGAGGCGCTCAAGGACGTCATGGACCCCGAACTGGGGATCAACGTCGTAGACCTCGGCCTGATCTACGATCTCGCATGGGATGACGAAAACGATGCTCTCGTCATCCACATGACGCTCACCAGTGCCGGCTGCCCGCTCACCGACGTGATCGAGGAAGAGACCGCACAGGCGCTGGATGAAGTCGTCGAGCGGTTCCGGATCAACTGGGTCTGGATGCCGCCGTGGGGCCCGGAGAAGATCACCGACGACGGGCGCGACATGATGCGCGCGCTCGGCTTCGCCATCTGACCTCAGGTGACGGCGGGCGAGGCGCCGGACCGTCGGGTCGGTAGGCTCGAGGAGTGAGCGCCACCCCGTTGCAAGCCCTGCCGATCGACCAGCTGCGCCAGCGCTCGAGCACGAAGTGGCGCAAATACCCCGCCGACATCCTGCCGCTGTTCGTCGCCGAGACGGACTTTCCGCTCGCCCCTGCCATCAGCCAGCGGCTGGCGCGCGCGGTGGCACTCGGCGACACCGGGTACACCCCGCCGGAGCCGGGCGTGCGCGACGCCTATGCGGCGTTCGCGCAGCGCCGGTTCGGCTGGCGCGTGGACCCCGCCCGCGTGCGCACCACGTGCGACGTGATGATGGGCGTCGTCGAGATCCTGCGCAGCGTGATCGCACCCGGCGACCGGGTGATCGTCACACCGCCGGTGTATCCGCCCTTCTACGACTGCGTGGCCGAGGCCGGCGGAGTCGTCGAGCGGGTGCCGCTGAGCGCGACCGCCGACGGCTGGCAGCTGGACCTGGCCGGCATCGAGGCGGCCTTCGCCGCCGGCGCCCGGGCCCTGCTGCTGTGCAACCCGCACAACCCCACCGGCACCGTGCACACCGCGGCGGCGCTGGCCGCGCTCGCCGAGATCGCGGGGCGGCATGACGCCCGGGTGATCAGCGACGAGATCCACGCGCCGATGACCCACGCCGGGGCGCAGTTCACGCCGTTCCTGGCGGCGTCCGAGACCGCCGCCCAGGTGGGCTTCGCCGTCACCAGCGCGAGCAAGGCGTTCAACCTGGCCGGCCTGAAGTGCGCGCTGATGATCACCGCGTCGGCCGAGACCGCTCGGGTGGTCGATGCGCTGGACGATGAGGTGGAGTGGCGCACCGGCCTGTTCGGCGCGATGGCGGCCGTTGCCGCGTTCGACGCCGCCAGCGATCCATGGCTGAACAGCCTGCTGGCCGCCCTCGACGCGAACCGCCGGCTGCTGGCCGAGCTGCTGGCCGAGCACGTGCCGGGTGCGCGCTACCGGATGCCGGATGCCGGATACCTGGCGTGGGTAGACCTGTCGGCCCTCGGCTGGGGCGACAATCCGGCCGGCAAGATCCTGCGCGAGGCATCCGTCGCACTGAACTTCGGGCCGCACTTCGGCGCGCCCGGCAAGGGGCACGTGCGGATCAATTTCGGCTGCTCGCCGGAGCTGCTGCGCGAGGCCGTGCAGCGCATCGGCGCGCTGATCCCGGCGTGATCGGTGGGCGCCGCGGATGCTAGACCTCGGCCTTGCCGAGCCGCCAGTAGCCCATGAACGCGATCGCGCGCCGGTCCACGCCATGCCCGCCGACCAGGTCGCGCCGCAGCTGTTTGATGGCGCCGGCCTCACCGGCCAGCCACGCATACAGCGGTGCGCTCTTCAGCGCGGCACCGCCCTTGGCCGTGCGCGGCACCTCCCAGAGGGTGTCGGCATCGATGTCGATCTCTTCGACCTGCCCGCCGCGCCCCGCCGGGACCAGGTCGGCGACGACATCGGCCACCGCCGTCACCAGGTGCGCGTGCCGGTCGCCGCTGCGCGCGGCGATCCGATATGCGAAGCCCGGGTGGTGCGGCAGGTAGTCTGCGTCCGCCGCCTGCGGCACCTCGAGCACGACGACGCCGCGCGCCGCCGGCGGCAGCTGCTCGAGGATCACGGCGATCGCCGGTGCGGCGGTCTCGTCGCCGGCCAGCAGGATGTTCTCGGTGTGCGCGGGCGGGACGAAGTCGATGCCGTAGCTGACTCCGGTGTGTGCGGTGGTGGGGGCCAGGATCAGCACCTCGTCGCCGATGGCGGCAGCGGCGATCCATGCCGATGCCGGTCCCCGCACATCGTGCGCGACCATGTCGATGTCGACCTCGCGCACGTCGTGACGGACGGCCCGGGTCGTGTAGGTGCGGAACGGCGGACGTTCGGTCTGGCCCAGCTCGCGCCACCTCGGGTACCAGTCGTCGCCCTGCGGCATCGCCGACAGCCCCGCCGTCGGGGTCGGGAAGACGACCTTCACTCGTTGATCGAACCCGGTATCGCCGTATTCGCCGAGGTCATCGCCGGTGAACATGAATCGCCGCAGGCTCGGCGTGAGGTCGCTGATGGCCCGCACCCGAACAGGGAAGAATCGCATCGTGTCAACGGGCATCTGGGCCTGCAGAGGGGGTCATCCCGGTGGTGCGCACGTGGTGGCGTCCTCGGGGGAGGACGATGGGGGAGCCGGAGACGGGGTCGTCCACGACCAGCGCATCGAGGTCGAAGACGGTGTGGATGAGCTCGCGGGTCATGACCTCGTGCGGCGGCCCGGCAGCCACGATCTTCCCGTCGCGCAGCGCGAACAGGTAATCGGCGTACCGGGCGGCCAGGTTCATGTCATGCAGCACCATCACGATCGTGGTGCCGTGATCGCGGTTCAGATCCGTGAGCAGATCGAGCACCTCGACCTGATTGGCCACATCCAGGAAGGTGGTCGGCTCGTCCAGCAGCAGGATGTCGGTCTGCTGCGCCAGTGCCATCGCGATCCAGACCCGTTGACGCTGCCCTCCGGAGAGTTCGTCGACGCTGCGGTCGGCCAGATCGGCGACGCCGGCCGCCTCCAGCGACCGTGCGACGACCTCGTCGTCATGCGGGCTCCAGCGCCCCAGCAGCTTCTGGTGCGGCTGGCGGCCGCGGCCGACCAGGTCCGCGACGGCGATGCCCTCGGGAGCGACCGGGCCCTGCGGCAGCAGGCCGAGGGTGCGGGCGATCTGCTTCGTCGGCTGGGTGCGCAGGGCATGGCCGTCCAGCAGCACCTGGCCTCGACGCGGGGCGATCAGCCGCGCCAGGGCTCGCAGCAGCGTCGACTTGCCGCATCCGTTCGCGCCGACGATCGCGGTGATCCGTCCGGGCGGCACCTGCAGGTCCAGGTCCGCCACGACGGTGTGCTCCCGATACGCGAGCGTGACGGATGCCGCATGCAGACTATGTGCGCGGGTCATAGGGATCCTCCGGAGCGGTTCATCCTGATCAGCAGGAACACGAGGAAGGGCGCGCCGATCGCCCCGGTGACCACGCCCACCGGGTAGCGGCTGTCGAACGCGAACTGCCCGATCAGGTCGGCGATCAGCACGCTGATGCGGGTGCGCTGCACGCGCACGCCGAGGCCGGCGGCGGAATCATCGCCCAGACGCAGCGTGCTCAGGCCGCCGGCGTGGATCACCAGCACCGGCAGCAGCAGTGCGCAGGTGATGGCCAGTGGTGCGATCGCGGGCCGCGCCGCGCCGTTGAGGCTTCCGGCGAGCCACAAGCAGGGCCCCGATCCGAGGATCGGGGCCCTGCTGCGGGTACTCCCGCTCAGCCGTTCTTGCGTGCATCCAGAGCGTGCACGCCGCGCCAGGCCAGCGGGATCGCGGCGGCGGCGATGGCCGCCTTCACGAAGCCGCCGACGATGAACGGGGTGACCCCCAGCGCGAGGATCTGTGCGGCGCCCAGGTGCATCCCCAGGAAGCCGTTCAGGATCATCGCCAGGTAGGGCACGCCGACCAGGAACGGAACGACGCTCGCGGCGGCGAAGCCGAGGAAGGCCAGCACCGGCCTGCGGTCCCAGGCCCGCTCGGCGAACCAGCCGGCGACGAACGCGGCGGGGATGAACCCGAGGATGAAGCCGAAGCTCGGCATGGCCACGGCGGCGATCGTCCCGACGAAGCCGGCGAACACCGGCAGACCTGCCAGGCCCGCCAGCAGGTAGGTCGTCAGCGCCGCCGCACCGCGCCGCGAGCCGAGGGCCGCTCCGACGACGATGACGCCCAGCGTCTGCCCTGTGATCGGAACCGGCCACATCGGGATCTGCACCTGGGCGAGCACCGCGACCAGCGCGGCGCCGATGACGACGAGGCCGGCATCGACGGCGAAGGCCCGTGCCGGGGCGGCAGGGCGCGAGATGGCATCGGCCAGAACACGACGGCGTCCGGTTGCGGCGATCGAGGACATGAGTCTCCTTCGGCAGTGCGTGCCGGCTCTGCGCGATCCGGCATCCGATCTCCAGCATAGGGGGGCGCCCGGGCCGGTCCGGTGTGCAGACCCCACAACGATCAGCGGCCGGACAGGTCGGGTCCGTATACTGAGGGGCTGGCCGATCCGGCCGTCATCTTTTCCACCCCCTGTGAATGGACGTTTGCTGTGCTTGCCGTGCACGACCTGGAGATCCGCGTGGGAGCGCGCATACTCATGTCCGGAGTCTCGTTCCGCGTCGGCGCCGGCGACAAGATCGGACTGGTCGGGCGCAACGGCGCCGGCAAGACGACGTTGACCAAGGTGCTCGCCGGCGACCTGCTCTCCGCCGACGGGTCGGTGGACCGATCGGGCGAACTCGGCTATCTGCCGCAGGATCCGCGCACCGGCGACCCCGACATGCTCGCCCGCACCCGCATCCTGGACGCCCGCGGGCTCGGCTCCTTGGCGATTGGCATGCGTGAGGCATCCGAGCAGATGGGCGCGACGGACGCGGATGTCGCGGCCCGCGCGATGCGCCGGTACGCGAACCTCACCGAGCGGTTCGAGACGCTCGGCGGCTATTCCGCCGAGGCGGAGGCCGCCTCGATCGCGCACAATCTGTCGCTGCCGGATCGGATCCTCGACCAGCCGCTGCGCACTCTCTCCGGCGGCCAGCGCCGCCGCATCGAACTGGCGCGCATTCTGTTCTCGGACGCCGAGACGATGATCCTGGACGAGCCGACCAACCACCTGGATGCAGACAGCGTGGTGTGGCTGCGCGAGTTCCTGAGGAGCTACCGCGGCGGTCTGATCGTGATCAGCCACGACGTCGAGCTGGTCGGCGAGACGGTCAACCGGGTGTTCTACCTGGACGCGAACCGCCAGGTGATCGACATCTACAACATGAACTGGAAGAACTACCAGCGGCAGCGGGTCGCCGACGAGGAGCGCCGCAAGAAGGAGCGCGCCGGGGCCGAGAAGAAGGCCACCGCCCTCCAGCTGCAGGCCGCCCGCTTCGGTGCGAAGGCGACCAAGGCCGCCGCGGCGCACCAGATGATGGCGCGGGCCGACAAGCTGCTCGCCGGGCTGGACGAGGTGCGCCAGGTCGACCGGGTCGCCAAGCTGCGCTTCCCCAAGCCCGCCGCGTGCGGCAAGACGCCGCTGATGGCGTCCGGGCTGTCGAAGTCGTACGGGTCGCTGGAGATCTTCACCGACGTGGATCTGGCCATCGACCGCGGGTCGAAGGTCGTCGTGCTGGGCCTGAACGGCGCGGGCAAGACGACGCTGCTGCGGATCCTTGCCAGCGTCGATCAGCCCGACACCGGGCAGATCGAGCCCGGCCACGGCCTGCGGATCGGCTACTACGCGCAGGAGCACGAGAACCTCGACGTGAGCCGCAGCGTGCTGGAGAACATGATGTCGGCCGCCCCGGACATCACCGCGACCGAGGCGCGCAAGGTGCTCGGGTCGTTCCTGTTCACCGGCGATGACGTGCTCAAGCCGGCCGGGGTGCTCTCCGGCGGCGAGAAGACCCGGCTGTCGCTGGCCACGCTGGTCGTCTCCAGCGCGAACGTGCTGCTGCTGGACGAGCCCACCAACAATCTCGACCCCGCCTCGCGCGAAGAGATCCTCGGTGCGCTCGCGCACTACGAGGGGGCCGTCGTGCTTGTCTCGCACGACGAAGGCGCCGTGCAGGCGCTGAATCCGGAACGGGTGCTCATCCTCCCCGACGGCGTCGAGGACATCTGGGGACGCGACTACATCGATCTGGTCACGCTGGCCTGATCGCGCCGTGGGGTCGCCCGGTGCGCGTCAGTGCCCGGCGTGGTCCAGCAGCGCGTCCTCGTCGGCGGAATCGCGGTCGCGGCGCAGCTTCTGGTGCGCGCGACGCACGGTCGTCTCGGCCCGCAGCAGCGCCGCGGCTTCGGGATCGGTCTCGGCGAGGGCCGCGATGGCGGCGGCATCGGCCTCGGCCTCGCGATGCGCGCGCCGTTCGGAGCGGATCACATACCAGATGAAGATGAAGCCCATCACGGCGAACAGGATCCACTGGATGCCGTAGGACAGGAACGGTCCAGGGTCGCTCGACGGGGGCTCGAACGCCTGCGGCATGGATGCCGGTGCGGGGCTCTCCGAGATGACCTCACCGTACGCACCAGGGTCCAGGCCGGCACCGGCGGCACCGAGTGTCTGGGCGATCAGGGGCAGGTTCACCGACGGCACCTGGCCGGGCGGTGCGCCGGCACCCGACGAGGGCAGCGGCTCGCCCGGCATCAGCCGGGCGACGACGGTCACCTCGCCGGTGGGCGCGGCCGGAATGTGGTCGGGCGTGGGCTGCCGGTTGCCGGGCAGCTCCCAGCCGCGGTCGACGAGGAAGACACGGCCGTCCTGGAGCTGGAACGGCAGGATGATCTCGTAGGCCGCGGTGCCGCCGTGCACCCGATTGCGCACCAGCAGCTGGTGGTCGGTCAGGTAGCGGCCCGTCATCGTCGCCTGCCGCCACTGGTCGGCGGCGGGCAGTGTGGCACCCGGCGCGAGCAGCTGGTCCAGCGGCACCGGGTCGGCGTCGTAGTTCTGCGAGATCAGCTCGAGCTGGGCACTGCGCTGCTCGTTCTTGGTCAACTGCCAGTTCGACAGGAAGGCGCACGCGATGGCGAACACGATCGCCACGCCGATGTATGCCGTCCAGCGCATCGCCGCCGGGGCAGACTGTCGTCGGCTCACTCGGGCTCCTCGGTCGGGACGGCTGCCGGGGGCGGCAGGAACGGTTCGACGGCCACCGGGAACGCGCGCGAAGCGAGATACTCGCGCAGGAACCCGACATGGTCATCGCATGCCAGCCAGATCTTACGTCGGTCGGCTGAGTGGATGCGGGGATTGCGCCACACCACCTGCATCGTGGCCGGCTCCCGGCAGCCCGCGCGGGAGCAGATCGGCTCCTCGGCCGCGTCCGGCGAGGAGAACGGCAGACTCATTTACCGTCGTCCGGCATTCCCGGACGACTCGATGCGGCCCGCGCGCCGCCGGCTGCGGCGGTGTGCGTCTCAGCGACCCGGATCACCTCGTGTCCGCCCTCGGGGCGCCCCGGGGCGGCAGCGGCGTGCGGCGCCTCGAGGGCGCGCTCGGGCGGCACGACGCCCACGGTGTTGGACTCGCCGCCGGCGTTGGCCAGCACGACGGCGATGTAGGGCAGGAAGATCGCGCCGACGCCGAAGATCCAGGTGTACCAGCCGAAGGGCTGGACGAACACCATGAGCAGGAAGCACAGCACGCGCACGCCCATCATGATCAGATAGCGCGTGGATCGCGAGCTCACGTCGTCGCGCGGCGCGCGCGGCAGCGAAGTGGCGGACTGGTGCTCAGCTGAGGTCTTCACGATGCTTCCAGACTCTTCACGATGCTTCCAGACTACGCCGCGTGCGCCGGGCGGTGGCCGGTAGGCTGGTGCGGGAAAATCCACCCGCGAGCCGCCCCCGAACCGCCGGAGCCAACATGAACCACACCCCCGTCGTCCTGGTCACCGGCGGCAACCGCGGCATCGGCCGCGCCATCGCGGAGCGCTTCGTCGTCGCCGGTTATCCCGTCGCGGTGACGGCCCGCTCGGGGCAGGGGCCGGAAGGCACTGTGACGGTGCGTGCGGACGTCACCGACTCGGCAGCCGTGGATGCCGCATACACCGAGGTCGAGAACGCGCTGGGCCCGGTGGGCATCGTCGTGGCCAACGCGGGCATCACCAAGGACACGCTGCTGCTGCGGATGAGCGACGAGGATTTCGACAGCGTCGTGGACACGAACCTGGGCGGCACCTTCCGCGTCGTCAAACGCGCCGCGAAGGGGATGCTGAAGGCCCGGTGGGGCCGGGTCATCCTGATCTCGTCCGTAGTGGGGCTGTACGGCTCGGGCGGCCAGATCAACTACTCGAGCTCGAAGGCGGGCCTGGTCGGCTTCGCGCGGTCGCTGACCCGCGAGCTCGGCTCCCGCGGCATCACCGCCAACGTCGTGGCCCCCGGGTTCATCGAGACCGAGATGACCGCCGAGCTGCCGGAAGAGAAGAAGGCCGAGTACAAGAAGGCCATTCCCGCGGGTCGCTACGCATCCGCCGACGAGGTCGCCGGCGTGGTCGCGTGGCTGGCCTCGGACGACGCCGCCTACATCTCGGGCGCAGTCATCCCCGTCGACGGGGGACTGGGGATGGGTCACTAGCCATACGCGGCCAGGAAGTCCTCGATCGCGGCGATCGTCGTCAGCGCAGCGACCGCGCTCAGCGCGGCAGCAGCGGGATGACCTGCGCGAGGTCGACGAGGCCGATCACGAGGTCGGCCTGCGCCCGCACGGCGGGCTTGGCATTGAACGCCACCCCGAGGGCCGCCGCCTGCATCATCAGAAGGTCGTTCGCGCCGTCGCCGATCGCGATCGTGCGCTCGGGCGGCACGCCGTGCCGATCGGCCCATTCTCTGAGCGTGGATGCCTTTGCCGCGGCATCCACGATCTCACCGTCGACCCGACCGGTCAGCGCGTCCGCCGCCACCTCGAGACGATTCGCGCGCCACTCGTCCACCCCGAGCTCGCCGGCCACGGCGTCGAGGATCTCGTGGAACCCGCCCGAGACGACCCCGACGATGCCGCCGCGCTCGTGCACGGCCGCGATCAGCTCGCGCACGCCCGGCGTGGGCTCGATCCGCGCCAGGACCCGGGCGAACGCGGCCGTGCGCACACCCTGCAGCTCCAGGACGCGCGCGCGCAGGCTGGCGGCGAAGTCCACCTCGCCGCGCATCGCCGACGCCGTCGCCGCAGCGACGGCGGCGCCGCGCCCGGCCTCGTCGGCGAGTAGCTCGATCACCTCGTTGCGAATCAGTGTGGAATCGGCATCGAGGACGACGAGCAGGCGCGCGGACACCCGTCCACAGTACCGGCGCGCTACTGCGGGACGTGCACGCCCTTGCCGACGATCGTGATGCCCGAATCGGTGACGGTGTAGCCGCGCTCCAGATCGCGTTCGCGGTCGACACCGACGGTCGCGCCGTCGTCGAGCACGACGTTCTTGTCGAGGATCGCGCGGTGCACGCGCGCGCCCTGGCCCACCCGCACATGGTCCAGCAGCACCGCGTCGGTGATCGTCGAGCCGCCGGCGGCCAGGGTCCAGGGGCCCACCACGCTGCGCTCCAGGTGGGTGCCCGACAGCACCGAGCCGAGTGAGACGATCGAGTCGATCGCGTTGCCGATCCGGCCCACCGAGTCGCGCACGAACTTCGCCGGCGGCGCGTTCACGGTCTGCGAATGGATCGGCCAGTCCATGTTGTACAGGTTGAAGATCGGCAGCGTCGAGATCAGATCCATGTGCGCGTCGTAGAACGAGTCGATCGTGCCCACGTCGCGCCAGTAGGACCGGTCGCGATCGGTGGAGCCGGGCACGTGGTTGAGCTTCATGTCATAGACGCCGGCTTCGCCGCGATCGACGAAGTACGGCACGATGTCGCCGCCCATGTCGTGATTGGACGTCGCGACCTCGCCATCGGCGGTCACCGCCTCGATCAGCGCATCGGTGTCGAAGATGTAGTTGCCCATGGATGCGAGCACCTCGTGCGGAGCGTCGGCGAGCCCGGTCGCATTCTGCGGCTTCTCGAGGAACTCGCGGATGCGGCCCTCGCGCTCGAGGTCGACATCGATCACACCGAACTGACCCGCCAGCCCCAGCGGCTGCCGGATGCCGGCGACCGTCGCCCGGGCACCCGAGGAGATGTGCGCCTCGAGCATCTGTCGGAAGTCCATCCGGTAGACGTGGTCGGCGCCGATCACGATGACGATGTCGGGCTGTTCGTCGGTGATCAGGTTCAGGCTCTGCAGAATCGCATCGGCCGAACCCGAGAACCAGCGCTTGCCCAGCCGCTGCTGGGCGGGCACCGACGCCACGTACGAGTTCAGCAGCGCCGACATCCGCCACGTCTGCGAGATGTGCCGGTCCAGGCTGTGCGATTTGTACTGCGTCAGCACGACGACCTGGCGAAGCCCCGAATTGATGAGGTTCGAGATCGCGAAATCGATCAGCCGATACTGGCCGCCGAACGGCACCGCAGGCTTGGCCCGGTCCGCCGTCAGAGGCATCAGTCGTTTGCCCTCGCCGCCCGCGAGGATGATTCCGAATACCTTGGGTGCCGCTGGCATGGCACCACACTATGCCCCACCGCGCGGTTGTACTAGCGTTCGTGACATGCGCGTCGACATCGTCACCAAGGAATACCCGCCGGAGGTCTATGGGGGCGCCGGCGTCCACGTCACCGAGCTCGTGCGTGCGCTGCGCGCGTGTCGCGCCCAGGGTTCGAACGCGCTTGAAGTGCGGGTGCGCGCGTTCGGCGCGCCGCGCGACGAGCCCGGCACGACATCATATCCGGTGCCGGTCGAGCTGGCCGGTGCCAACGGCGCGATCCAGACCATGGGCACCGATCTTCAGATCGCGACCGACGTGGCCGGGGCCGATGTCGTGCACAGTCATACCTGGTACGCGAACTTCGGCGGCCACCTCGCGTCGCTGCTGCACGGCATCCCGCACATCGTGACGGCGCACAGCCTCGAGCCGCTGCGGCCGTGGAAGGCCGAGCAGCTGGGCGGCGGCTATGCCGTATCCGGCTTCATCGAGCGCACCGCCTACGAGGCGGCGGCGGCGATAGTCGCGGTCAGCGACGGCATGCGCTCGGACATCCTGCGCAGCTATCCGGGGCTGGACCCGCACAAGGTGCGCGTGATCTACAACGGCATCGACGTCGACCAGTGGCATCCGGTGCACGACCCCGCGCTGCTGGCGCAGCTGGGGGCGGATGCCGCGCGCCCGACGGTCGCCTTCGTCGGACGGATCACCCGGCAGAAGGGTCTGCCCTACCTGCTGCGGGCGGTGCGGATGCTGCCGGCCGATGTGCAGGTCGTGCTGTGCGCCGGCGCACCCGACACGCCGCAGATCATGAGTGAGGTCACCGACCTCGTGCACGAGCTGCAGCAGGTGCGCAGCGGGATCGTCTGGATCGACCGGCTGCTCAGCCGCCGCGAGCTGTGCACGGTCCTGACCGCCGCCGACGTGTTCGTGTGCCCCTCGATCTATGAGCCGCTGGGCATCGTCAACCTGGAGGCGATGGCGTGCGGCGCCGCCGTGGTGGGCACGGCGACGGGAGGCATCCCCGAGGTCGTCGTCGACGGTGTCACCGGGCGGCTGGTGCCGATCGATCAGGCCACCGACGGCACCGGCACGCCGAACGATCCGGACCAGTACGTGCACGATCTGGCACAGACCATCGCCGAGGTGGTCGGCGACCGCGAGAAGGCCGCTGCGTACGGCCGGGCCGGCCGCGAGCGGGCCGCGCACGATTTCAGCTGGGGGACGATCGCGCAGCAGACGGCGGCGCTGTACGCGGAGGTCGCGGGCTCCGGCCGTTAGGCTGGACGCATGCCCCAGGTGCTCGAGTTCTCCGACGTCTCCGTTCGTCGAAACACCCGGAACATCGTCGATCACGTCGACTGGTCGGTGCACGATGACCAGCGGTGGGTGGTGCTGGGCGCCAACGGCGCCGGCAAGACGACGATCCTGCAGCTGGCCGCGACGCTGCTGCATCCGAGCGCCGGCGCGGTGACGATCCTGGATGAGCGGCTGGGCCGGACGGATGTCTTCGAGCTGCGTCCGCGGATCGGATTCGCCTCAGCGGCCATGGCGCGGCGCCTGCCGGCCGAGGAGACCGTGCTCAACGTCGTGATGACGGCCGCGTACTCGGTGCTGGGCCGCTGGAACGAGGCGTATGAGGACATCGACGAGCGCCGCGCGCTGCGCGTGCTTGCCGAGTGGAAGCTCGACGGCCTCGCCGACCGCACCTTCGGCACGCTGTCCGAGGGCGAGCAGAAGCGCGTGCAGATCGCCCGCGCGGTGATGACCGACCCGGAGCTGCTGCTGCTGGACGAGCCGAGTGCGAGCCTGGACCTGGGGTCCCGCGAGGAGCTGCTGCAGCTGCTGGCCGGCTATGCGCAGGCGCCGACCACCCCGGCGATGGTCATGGTCACGCATCACGTCGAAGAGATCCCGGTCGGATTCACCCACGTGCTGCTGCTGCGCGGCGGCGCGGTCGTGGCCGCAGGACCCCTGCACGAGACGCTGACCGCCGCGGCCCTGAGCGAGACGTTCGACATGCCGATCGCCCTCACCGAGTCGGACGGACGATACGCGGCCCGTGCCGCGTCGCGGGTCGGCGCGCAAGACTGATAGAATCACTCCTTGGTGCATGCGCACCGAAGATTTCGCTTTCGCACCTGCAAGGAAAAGCCATGAAGACTGATATTCACCCCGAATACCGCGCCGTCGTGTTCCGCGACCTCGGCTCGGGCGAGACGTTCCTGACCCGTTCGACCACGAGCAGCGACAAGACCATCGAGCTGGACGGCGTCGAGTACCCCGTCATCGACGTCGAGATCTCGTCGGCATCGCACCCGTTCTACACCGGCAAGCAGCGCATCATGGACTCGGCCGGCCGGGTCGAGAAGTTCAACCAGCGCTTCAAGCACTTCGGCGGCGCGAAGTAGCAACCGCTGTGCGACGGCCCCGCTTCGGCGGGGCCGTTGTCGTTGGCGCCCCCGCCGCGGCGGTCGCTCAGCGGATCGGCCAGCTGCCGTCGAGCTGCTGCGCCGGGTCGATCCGGCCGATCTTCACGAAGTAGGCCGTCAGGCTCTCGGCCTGATCGCGGGCCCAGCCGATCTGCTGGGTGTGCAGTGCGGCGGCCGACGCCGGCAGCCGCGCCGCGAACCGCTCGGCCAGCGCGAGCGCCACGCGGCCGGCGGCGACGGCGTCGGCCGCCGCCTCGTGTGCGTCGGTCAGCGGCACGGCGTAATGCTCGGCGACCGCGGTGAGAGTGCGCTTGCCGCGCCGGTACCGGTCCATCGCCTTGTCCACCACCAGCGGGTCGATCACCGGGGTGGGACGGGCGATCGGCGCGATGCCGTGCCGGCGCGCCTCATTGCCCAGCAGCGAGAAGTCATAGGACGCGTTGTAGGCCACGACCGGGATGCCGGCATCCAGCAGCGCGCGCAGCGCGGCGACCACCTCGCCGATCACTTCCGCCGCCGGACGCCCGTGCGCGCGGGCGAACGCCGTGGTCACGCCGTGCACGGCGGTCGCGGCATCGGGGATCGGCACGTCGGGGTCGGCCAGCCAGCTGTCCGCACGCAGCACGGCGCCGGTCGCGTCCAGCACACCCACGTGCGCCGTCACGATGCGGTCCCAGGCGACGTCCACACCCGTCGTCTCGAGATCGAACACGCCGATCCGGCGCGACCACTCCGGGGTGTCGAACAACTCCAGCTCGTCCATGCCACCCACGGTATGCGATACCTCGGACACGACCGGGCAGGCGGGTCCGTAGACTCGATGAGTGCCTGCCCCCAACCCCTATGCGACCCGGTTCGCGCTGATGGCGCCCGTGCGCGGCGAGGTGCGGGTGCTCGGCGGCAGTACGGCGTATTGGACCTACGGCCCGGCGGACGCGCCGGTGACGATCATCGCAGTGCACGGCTTCCGCGGCGAGCACCACGGCCTCGAGCCCGTCGTCGCGCATCTGCCGGATGTGCGCATCATCTCGCCCGACCTGCCCGGGTTCGGGCAGACGCCGCCGCTGCCGGCACGACGGCACGACCTGGCGGCGTACGTCGACTGGCTGACGGCCTTCGCCGGCGCCGTGGCGCCGGGCGCGGTCATCCTCGGCCACAGCTTCGGCTCGATCGTCGCGGCCGCCGCGGTCGCCGGCGCGCTGCCCACGCCCCGGCTGATCCTGGTCAACCCGATCGGCGCCCCCGCGCTGCAGGGTCCGCGCGGCATCCTGACCCGCCTGGCGGTCTTCTACTACTGGCTGGGCGCGAAGCTGCCGGCCCGGCTGGGCGAGGCGCTGCTGCGCAATCGCGTGATCGTGCGGGTCATGAGCATCGCGATGGTCAAGTCGCACGACCGGGCCATCCGGCGCTTCGTGCACGACCAGCACGACACCTACTTCTCCCGGTTCGCCGATCGCGACGTGCTGCGCGACGCGTTCGTCACGAGCGTGGCACACGACGTGCGCGAGTCGGCCGCCGCCATCGCGCAGCCGACGCTGCTGATCGCGGCCGATCGCGATGACATCACGCCGCTGGCCAGGCAGCGCGAACTGGCTGAGCGCTTCCCCGACGCGCAGCTGGTCGTGATCGCCGGGGTCGGGCACCTGATCCACTATGAGACGCCGGATCAGGCCGCCCGGGCGATCACTCGCTTTCTCGCGACAGCTCCATGAGCGGACGCACTCGGTAGTCGATGACCTCGCCCATCACCAGCGAGGTCTCGGTGCGCTCCACGCCGTCGATCGCCAGGATGCGGGCGTCCGTGTCGAACAGGTGCTGGGTGTCTCGGCACGCCACCTGCACCAGCAGATCGATCTGGCCGCTGAGGCCGTGCGCCTGCAGCACCTCGGGGATGCGGTGCAGCTCGGCCGTGATGTACGGCAGGTCGGCCTGGCGCACCGTGACGCTGATGAACGCCTCGATCGGGAAGCCGAGGGCGCTGACCGAGATCGCCCGCTCGTAGGAGAGGAAGGCGCCGGAGCGCTCCAGCCGGGCCATCCGCGCCTGCACGGTGTTCCGGCTCAGACCGAGCTTGTCGGCGAGAGCGACCACGGTCGCGCGCGGTTCGCGCGCGAGGGTGGCCAGCAGCTCCAGATCGACGCTGTCCAGGTGGGCCATAGTGCGAAACACTAGCACGCAAGACAGGCGCAATTCTGCGCAACATGCTCAATCGTTATCGAGATGCTTGAGCTAGGTGCGCGGCCGACGTACTCTCAGAGTATCCGGCGATGTCGCCGGCCGTCACGCGGTGCGCCTCACGAGGGACCCGCGAGAAGGAGGTATGACGATGATGTACACCCCGACTCCGGTCGCCGACCTCAACACCGACGTCGATGACGTCGCACGCCTGTTGACCGCCGACGGCGAGCGAATCGCCGACCACGACCTGGACCCCTGGGTCGCCGACGTCGACACGCACATGCTGCGCGATCTGTATCGCGACATGGCGCTGCTGCGTCGCATCGACGCGGAGGGCATGGCGCTGCAGCGACAGGGCCAGCTGGGCCTGTGGGCTCCGTGCCAAGGGCAGGAGGCCACCCAGAT
The DNA here is from genome assembly GCF_039537285.1 of Microbacterium kribbense. Lineage (NCBI taxonomy): Bacteria > Bacillati > Actinomycetota > Actinomycetes > Micrococcales > Microbacteriaceae > Microbacterium > Microbacterium kribbense. The sequence goes on from NZ_BAABAF010000008.1 coordinate 65,535, forward strand.
CGGCACCGCCCGTGCGCTGCGCGTGGACGACTTCGCCTTCCCCAGCTACCGCGAGACCGGCGTGACCTATGCCCGTGGGGCCGGCCCCGCAGGCTACGTGCGCGCCTGGCGCGGCGAGGCGCACTCCAGCTACGATCCGCACGAGATCGGCGCCGCCATCCCGCAGATCATCATCGGCGCGCAGACGCTGCACGCGGTCGGCTATGGGATGGGCATCCAGCGCGACGGCGGCGATCAGGTCGTGGCGACCTGGTTCGGCGACGGCGCCACCAGCCAGGGCGACGTCAACGAGGCGATGGTCTTCGCCGCCTCGTACGGGGCGCCGGTGGTCTTCGTCTGCTCCAACAACCAGTACGCGATCAGCGAGCCGGTCGGCCTGCAGGCGCAGGTGCCGATCGCCCGTCGCGCGCCGGGCTTCGGCATCCCGAGCATGCGTGTGGACGGCAACGACGTGCTGGCCGTGACCGCTGCGATGCGGTGGGCCATCGACCACGCCCGCACCGGTCGGGGCCCGGCCTTCATCGAGGCCGTGACCTACCGGATGGGCCCGCACACCACCAGCGACGACCCCACGCGCTACCGCGACAAGGACGAGCTCGAGCGCTGGCGCGCCCGCGACCCGCTCACCCGGGTCGAGGCGTACCTGCGCAGCCAGGGTGCGTTCGATGACGAGTTCGCCGCCGATGTGGCCGCCGCTGCCGACAAGATCGCCGCGGACGTGCGCAGCACGTGCCTGGGGATGACCTCGGCGCCCCCGGTGACGATCCTCGACAACGTGTACGCCGAGCCGCACGCCGGCATCGACGAGGAGCGCACCTGGTTCACCGCCTATCTGGACGGCTTCGCCGAGTCCGAGCGGGAGGTGTCGCGATGACCACGCTGACGATGGGCAAGGCCATCAATGCGGGCCTGCATCGCGCGATGGCCGACGACGACAAGGTGCTCGTCATGGGCGAGGACATCGGCAAGCTGGGCGGTGTGTTCCGGATTACGGACGGACTGCTCGACACCTTCGGAGCCATGCGCGTGGTCGACACGCCGCTGGCCGAGTCCGGCATCATGGGCACCGCGGTGGGCCTGGCCTACCGGGGCTACCGGCCGGTGGTCGAGATCCAGTTCGACGGATTCGTCTACCCGGCGTTCGACCAGATCGTCTCGCAGGTCGCCAAGCTGCACTACCGCTCGGGCGGCACCGTGCAGATGCCGATCACGATCCGCATCCCGTGGGCTGGCGGAGTGGGAGCCGCCGAGCACCACTCCGAATCGCCCGAGGCGTACTTCGTGCACACCGCCGGGCTGCGCGTGGTGGCCGTCTCGAATCCGCAGGACGCCTACACGATGCTGCGCCAGGCGATCGCCTGCGACGACCCAGTGGTCTACTTCGAGCCCAAGCGCCTCTATCACGCCAAGGGCGAGGTGAACCTCGACATCGATCTGGACGACGCCGCGCCGATGGGCCTGGCCCGCATCGCGCGGCCCGGCACCGATGTCACGCTGCTGACCTACGGCGCCCAGGTGACGACGGCACTGGATGCCGCGACCGCCGCCGAGGACGATGGAGTGTCGATCGAGGTCATCGATCTGCGTTCGATCTCACCGGTGGACTACCGCACCGTGACCGCATCGGTGCGCAAGACCGGCCGCGTCGTGGTCACCCACGAAGCCGCGCGCGAGGCGGGGGTCGGCGCCGAACTGGTTGCCAGCGTCACCGAGCGCTGCTTCAACTATCTGGAGTCCGCCCCGGTGCGCGTCACCGGCTGGGACATCCCGTACCCGCCCGCCAAGCTCGAGCAGCACCACCTGCCCGACCTGGACCGGATCCTGGACGCGGTGGACCGCGTGCTGGACCGTCCCAACAGCATGACGGGGGTGGAGCTGTGAGTACCGACTTCGTCCTTCCGCAGCTCGGCGAGGGACTTCTCGAAGCCGAGCTCGTGCAGTGGCTGGTCGCCGAGGGCGACGCCGTGGAACTGAACCAGAACATCGCCGAGGTCGAGACCGCCAAAGCGGTCATCGAGCTGCCCTCGCCGTTCGCCGGCACCGTCAGCACGCTGCACCACGCCGCCGGAGACACCGTCGAGGTCGGCGAAGTGCTGATCTCGTTCGACGTCGCAGGTGCCCCGGCACCGGCGACCGAGCCGGTCGCCGCGACCGCCGAGCCCGAAGAGGAGAAGGCCACCCCGAACCTCGTCGGCTACGGCGCCGCACCGCGCAAGGGCGCACGCCCGGCGCGCCGGGCCCGGGCCGCGCGCTCCGGCGATGCGCGTGCCGCCGCCGACACCGCGGTGCTGGAGGCCGCCCCGCACGACGCGATCGTCGAGCCGCCGCCGGAGCGGGTGCGCGAGCGCCCGCGCTCGACGCCGCCGGTGCGCAAGCTCGCGAAGGACCTCGGCGTCGATCTGGCGCTGGTGCCGGCATCCGGCGAGAACGGACTGATCACCCGCGACGACGTGCAGATGTATGCCGACCGGGTCGGTGCCGTTCCGGCCGCGGCCGCGGCAGCCGCCCCGGCCCGCCGCACCGACGACGACGCGCGGGTGCGCCGCATCCCGATCCGCGGCGTGCGCAAGTTCACCGCCGCCGCGATGGTCAAGAGCGCGTTCACCGCGCCGCACGTGACGACGTTCCACACCGTCGACGTCACCGAGACGATGCGGCTGGTCGCATCGCTGAAGGCGGACCGGTCGCTGGCCGACCACCGCATCGGCGTCATGGCGGTCGCCGCGAAGGCCGTGTGCCTGGCGCTCGGGCGCAACCCCAGCCTGAACGCGCGGTGGGATGCCGAAGCCGACGAGATCGTCGAGTACCACTACGTCAACCTGGGCATCGCCGCCGCGACCGACCGCGGGCTGATCGTGCCGGTGATCGATGACGCCGATGCGATGGCGCTGCCCGAGCTGGCCGATCGGATCAGCGAGCTCGCTCTGACGGCGCGGTCGGGCAAGACGCCGCCGGCCGCGATGACCGGCGGCACCTTCTCGATCACCAACTTCGGCGTGTTCGGGGTCGAGGCGGGCACGCCCATCCTCAACCCCGGCGAGGCCGGCATCCTGGGCCTGGGCTCGGTCGCGCGCCGGCCGTGGGAGCACGATGGGCAGATCGCACTGCGCGATGTCATGACGCTGAGCCTGTCGTTCGACCACCGTCTGGTCGACGGCGCCGAGGGGTCGCGGTTCCTGGTGGACGTGGCGAGCATCCTCGCCGAGCCCGGCCGGGCGATGCTGATGCGCTGACCCGCCGTGCGCCGGCACGCGGGTGGGGCCGTGCGCCGCTGAGCGGGCTGCCGCCGGCGCGGCTGGGTCGGGTTCGCCTGCCTGGCTGGGCCGCACGCCGTGCAGAACTCCTTCGAAACCGGCGCCGCGCGCCCGACACGGGCGTCGCGAGCGCCGTGCAGTGCGATCTGGAGGAGTTCTGCACACAGGGACCGGCAGGAATCCGGCCGGAGCCCGACAGGGAGGCCCGCACGCCGTGCAATCGGCCACGCCGGCGCCGAACGCCCATATGCTCGAAGTGAGCCACTCGACGGTACGGCACCGTGACCCGCTTCGGCCCCGCGAGGGGTCGTGATGCGAGCGGGTGCGATCAGAGGGGGAGCAGGTCATGGCAACCGAGACGAAACGGCGCCGCGGAGGCGTCCGCACCTACGGCACGGACTGGGCCAACGGCTCGGATCACCGTGACCACCTCTGGCAGGCGCTGCTGATCTTCTTCGTCCCGGCGATCCTGCTGCCGGCGATCGCGATCACCACCGCCATCCTGATGCAGAACCCGTAACCGGGGCCGCTTCGGTCAGGCGGTCAGCGCCGCGCGCGCCTGCTGCTCGAGGATCTGGCGCACCGAGGCCTCCGGCGGGGCCGCACGCAATCCGCGCACGCTGTGCGGTGTCGAGTTGATCAGCCCGAACACGGCGTGTGCGCGCACGCGCAGCTCGGCATCGGCGCGGGCCGGGTGGATGGTGCGCAGCACGCCGACCCAGAGCTCCACGTACTCGCGCTGCAGGCGCCGCACCTGGTGCCTGTCGTCGTCGGCGAGCGACGCGAGATCGCGATCCTGCACCCGGATGACGTCGGCATCGGTCAGCGCGAACGCGACGTGGAAGCGGATCAGGCCGTCCAGGGTGTGCAGCGGATCGGCGGCGTCGGCCGTCACTGCGCGCCCGCCGTCGCGCAGCCGTTCGCTGACGCCGACCAGGATCGCGCCGAGCAGCGCCTGCTTGCTGGCGAAATGCCGGTACACCGCCGGGCCGCTCACTCCCACCGCGGCGCCGATCTCCTCCAGGGTGACCCCGGCGAAACCGCGCTCGGCGAACAGCGCCGCCGCCGCCGCGACCAGGTCATCCCGGCGGCGGGACTTGGCGCGTGCCCGATCGGTGGTCGCCGTTGCCATTTCGGTTAATCCTCGCTAACATAGTATCTCAGTTAGTGAACACTAACATCACTCGGCAGTCGATGGAGATGACATGAGCGGACGGGCTCCGACGATCGGAACCGTGCCGACCCGGGACGACACGTTCACGGGCAATGCGGCCGCCCAGCAGGCGCTGGCGACCGAGCTTCGCGAGCGACTGGCTCAGGCTGCGCTGGGTGGACCGGCGCGCTCCCGCGACCGGCACGTCGCCCGCGGCAAGCTGCTGCCGCGCGACCGCGTGCGCCGCCTGCTCGACGAGGGGAGTCCGTTCATCGAACTGGCGCCGCTGGCCGCCGACGGGCTGTACGACGGGCAGGCGCCCGCGGCGGGTGTGATCGCCGGCATCGGGCTGGTGCACGGCCGGCATGTGATAGTGGTGTGCAACGACGCCACCGTCAAAGGCGGCACGTACTATCCGATGACGGTCAAGAAGCACCTGCGCGCGCAGGAGGTGGCACTGCAGAACCGGTTGCCCTGCATCTACCTCGTCGACTCCGGCGGCGCGTTCCTGCCGATGCAGGACGAGGTCTTCCCGGACCGCGACCACTTCGGCCGGATCTTCTTCAACCAGGCGCAGCTGTCGGCCGCCGGCATCCCGCAGATCGCCGCCGTGCTCGGCTCGTGCACGGCGGGCGGCGCGTATGTGCCCGCGATGAGCGACGAGACCGTGATCGTGCGGAACCAGGGCACGATCTTCCTCGGCGGGCCGCCGCTGGTGAAGGCCGCCATCGGCGAGATCGTCACGGCCGAGGAGCTCGGCGGGGGAGAGCTGCACGCTCGGCGCTCCGGCGTCGTCGACCACCTCGCCGAAGACGACGAGCACGCCCTCGAGATCGTGCGCGACATCGTCGCCACGCTGCCGCCGCCGGCCGAGCCCGCGTGGGAGGTCCTCGCCGACGAGGCCCCCGCCGCCGACACCGCCGAGCTGTACGGCGTCGTGCCGGTGGACGTGAACCAGCCTTACGACGTGCGCGAGGTGATCGCGCGGCTGGTCGACGCCAGCGAGCTGCACGAGTTCAAGAAGGAGTACGGCACGACGCTGGTGACCGGATTCGCGCACATCCACGGGCATCCGGTCGGCATCGTCGCCAACAACGGCGTGCTGTTCAGCGAGTCGGCCCTCAAGGGCGCGCACTTCATCGAGCTGTGCGATCAGCGCGGCATTCCGCTGCTGTTCCTGCAGAACATCTCGGGCTTCATGGTGGGGCGGGATGCCGAAGCCGGCGGCATCGCCAAAGACGGCGCCAAGATGGTCACGGCCGTCGCCACCACGCGAGTGCCGAAGATCACGGTCGTGATCGGCGGATCGTTCGGCGCCGGCAACTACTCGATGTGCGGCCGCGCGTATTCGCCGCGGTTCCTGTGGACCTGGCCGGCCAGCCGCATCTCGGTGATGGGCGGGCCGCAGGCATCCTCGGTGCTGTCCACCGTCAAGCACGATCAGCTCCAGCGGCGCGGCCAGGAGTGGTCGGCCGAAGACCAAGCCGCATTCGAAGCGCCGATCCGCGAGCAGTACGAGCAGCAGGGCAGTCCGTACTACGCGACCGCACGGCTGTGGGACGACGGCGTGATCGACCCCGCCGACACCCGCGACCTGCTCGGCCTCGCCCTCGACGTCGTCGCCCGCAGCCCGCTGCCCGAACCGCGCTTCGGCGTCTTCCGGATGTGAGGACCATGTTCGACACCGTCCTGGTCGCCAATCGCGGCGAGATCGCACGCCGGGTGATCCGCACCCTGCACACCCTCGGCATCCGTTCGATCGCCGTCTACAGCGACGCGGATGCCGATGCCCCGCACACCCGCGAGGCCGACGAAGCCGTGCGCATCGGCCCGGCCGCCGCCGCCGCGTCCTATCTGGACATCGACGCGATCATCGCCGCCGCGCGCGCCACCGGAGCGCAGGCCATCCATCCCGGCTACGGTTTCCTGTCCGAGAACGCCGCGTTCGGCGCTGCCTGCGCGGCCGCAGGCATCGTGTTCGTCGGCCCCGGCCCGCAGGCGCTGGAGGTGATGGCCGACAAGATCCGCGCCCGCGACCACGTCGCCGCGTCCGGCGTGCCGATCGTGCCGGGGTTCAGCGCCGCCGGGATGACCGACGAGCAGATCGCGCAGGCCGCGGTCGCGGCCGGCTTCCCGCTGCTGATCAAGCCGTCCGCCGGCGGCGGTGGCAAGGGCATGCAGGAGGTGTACGACGCCGCCCAGGTCCCGGATGCCGTGGCCACGGCGCGCCGGGTCGCGAAAGCGGCCTTCGGCGACGACACGCTGCTGTTCGAACGGCTCATCCAGAACCCGCGGCACATCGAGGTGCAGGTGCTCGGGGATGCGCACGGCACCGTCATCCATCTCGGCGAACGCGAATGCACGCTGCAGCGGCGGCACCAGAAGGTCGTCGAGGAATCGCCGTCGCCGATCATCGACGCCGCGACCCGCGCGCGTCTGGGCGCGGCCGCGTGTGCGGCGGCGGCCTCGGTGTCGTACACCGGCGCCGGCACGGTGGAGTTCATCGTGGCGGCCGATCGACCCGACGAGTTCTTCTTCATGGAGATGAACACGCGGCTGCAGGTCGAGCACCCGGTCACCGAACTGGTCACCGGCATCGACCTGGTGCAGCAGCAGCTGCACGTCGCAGCGGGTGAGCCGCTGGCGATCGCGCAGCAGGATGTCGCCTGGACCGGCCACGCCGTCGAGGCGCGGGTGTACGCCGAGAATCCCGCCCGCGGTTTTCTGCCGGCCACCGGTGACGTGCTGGCCTGGCGGCCCGCGGCCGGTGTGCGCACCGACTCGGCCGTCGAGACCGGCAGCACGGTCGGCGCCGACTACGACCCGATGATCGCGAAGGTCATCGCGTGCGCCGACGACCGGGCCGGCGCGCTCGCGACGCTGGATGCCGCTTTGGCCGACACGGTGCTGCTGGGGGTGGACAGCAACATCGCGTTCCTGCGCGCGCTGATCACCGACCCCGTGGTGGTCGCCGGCGGGATGGACACGGGACTCATCGACCGGATGTCCCGGTTCGAAGACCCCGCGCCGAGCATGGTCGCGCTCGGCGCCGCGGCGGCCGTCGTGCTGGCGCGGCGGGCGTCCGAGACGGACGCCGTGGATGGGCAGGCACCGCACGCATCGGCCCTGTGGCGCACGCGCTCCGGCTGGCGGATGGCGGCGCCGGCAGAACCTGCCCGGGTCTCGCTGCGCACCGGGGACGGGCAGATCGTGGCCGCGACCGCCGACGGCGACGCCGTGGCGGCGACCGCCGACGACGGCACCGTGTGGGTGCACGCCGACGGAGTCAACAGTGCGCTGGTGCCGCTGACCCGCCGGCAGGCGGCCGAGGCCCGCCTCGCCCAGCGCGAGCACGCCGCGGGCGCCGCCGACCCCGAGGTGCGCGCGCCGATGCCCGGCAGCGTCATCGCCGTGCACGCCGCCGACGGCGAGCACGTCACCGCCGGCCAGCGGCTGATCACGATCGAGGCGATGAAGATGGAGCACCCCGTCACCGCCGGTCAGGACGGAACCCTCACCCTGACCGCCGCGATGGGCGACCAGGTCCGCCGCGACCAGGTGCTCGCCCGCGTGAGCGCCGACACCCCCTGAGACATCCCCGGAAAGAGGACGCATGGACACGTACGCATCGTTCGAGTTGACCGACGACGAGCGCGAGCTCAACGGCCTGGTCCGCGGCTTCGCCGACGAGGTGATAGCGCCGCAGGCGTATGAGGCCGACCGCACGCACACCCTGCCGCTGGATGTCGTCGCCCAGATGGGCGAGATGGGGCTGTTCGGCCTGCCGTTCCCCGAGCAATACGGTGGGCAGGGCGGCAGCTACTTCGCACTGTGCCTGGCCATCGAGGCGATCGGCCGGGTCGACCAGTCGCTGGCCATCACCCTCGAGGCCGGCGTCAGCCTGGGCGCGAGCCCGGTATTCCGGTTCGGCACCGAAGAGCAGAAGCAGCAGCTGCTGCCCGACCTGCTGGCCGGCCGCGCGCTGGCCGGCTTCGGGCTGACCGAACCCGAGGCCGGATCGGATGCCGGCGCCACCCGCACCACCGCGACGCTGGATGACGGGCAGTGGGTGATCAACGGCGCCAAGCAGTTCATCACCAACTCGGGCACCGACATCACCCGGTTCGTCACGGTCACCGCCGTCACCGGCGAGCAGGACGGCCGCAAGGAGATCTCCACGATCATCGTGCCCAGCGGCACGCCCGGGTTCACCGTCGAGCCGGCCTACGACAAGGTCGGCTGGCACGCCTCCGACACGCATCCGCTCACCTTCGTCGATGCGCGCGTGCCCGAGGGCAACCTGCTGGGCCAGCGCGGCCGCGGGTTCGCGAACTTCCTGCACATCCTCGACGAGGGCCGGATCGCCATCGCCGCGCTGTCCACTGGCGCTGCCGAGGGCTGTGTCGAGGCCGCGACGGACTACGCGCACTCGCGGATGGTGTTCGGCGAGCCGCTGGCCACCCGCCAGGCGATCCAGTTCATGATCGCGCGCATGCATGCCCGGGTGCACACCGCGCGCCTGGCCTGGCACCACGCGGCCAGGCTCCGCGACGGCGGCAAGCCGTTCAAGACCGAGGCGGCGATCGCCAAGATGGTCGCCAGCGACGCCGCGATGGACAACGCGCGCGATGCCACCCAGGTCTTCGGCGGCAACGGGTTCATGAACGAGTATCCGGTGGCCCGGCACTACCGCGACTCGAAGATCCTCGAGATCGGCGAGGGCACCACCGAGGTGCAGCTGCTGGTCATCGCCCGCGCGCTCGGATTGGCGTGAGAGCATGAGCGACATCATCCAGCGCGGGCTGTACTACGACGAATGCGAGGTCGGCGCGCGCTACCTGCACCGGCCCGGACGCACCGTCACCGACTCCGACAACATGCTGTTCTCGGCCCTGACGATGAACACGCAGGCGCTGCACCTGGATGCCGCGTTCTCGGCCACCCAGCCGTTCGGGCGGCGGTTGATGAACTCGATGTGGACGCTGGCGACCATCGTCGGCGCATCGGTCACGCAGATCACGCAGGGCACGCTGGTCGCCCAGCTCGGGCTGAGCGACATCGCGTTCGGGCACCCGCTGTTCGCCGGCGACACGCTGTACTGCGAGACCGAGATCGTCGCCAAGCGGCTGTCGAAGTCCCGGCCGGGCCAGGGGCTGGTCACGATGACGCACACCGGCCGCAACCAGGACGGCACCGTGGTGGCCACCGCCACCCGGGTCGCGCTGATGTGGTGCACGCCCGACGACCAGGCCCGGTCATGAGCGCCGTGCGCGGCTTCACGATGGGCCCGGCGCTGCTGTTCTGCCCGGCCGACCGGCCGGAGCGGTACCAGAAGGCCGCCGAGCGCGCCGACGCCGTCATCCTCGACCTCGAGGACGCCGTCGCCCCCACCGACAAGGCCACCGCGCGCGGTCATCTGATCGAGTCCGAACTGGATCCCGAGCGCACCATCGTGCGCATCAATCCGCTCGGGTCCGAGCACACGGCATCCGATCTGTCGACGCTCGCGCAGACCGACTACCGCACCGTCATGGTGGCCAAGAGCGAATCGGCGGGGAAGATCGGCCGGCTCGATCCGCGCTTCGCCGTGGTCGCGCTGTGCGAGACGGCGCGCGGCGTCGAGACCGCGCCGAAGATCGCCGCGCTCGAGAACGTCGTGGCGCTGATGTGGGGCGCCGAGGACCTCGTCGCCTCGCTGGGCGGCACCTCCAGCCGCAAGCGCAACGGCCGCTACCGCGACATCGCCCGCTACGCGCGGTCGCGGGTGCTGTCCGCCGCCGGCGCGCGCGGTGCGGCCGCGATCGACGCCGTGCACCTGGACATCGCCGACACGAAGGGGCTCGCCCGTGAGGCGGCGGATGCCGCCGCCAGCGGGTTCGCTGCGACCGCATGCATCCACCCCGGGCAGGTGGCGCCGATCCGGGATGCCTATCGGCCGGATGCGAAGGCCATCGCGTGGGCACGCGCCGTGCTGGCGGCGGCCGAGGGGCAGCGCGGTGTGTTCGCGTTCGACGGCCAGATGGTCGACGAGCCGGTGCTGCGCCACGCGCGCGCCGTGCTCACGCGAGCCTGAGGCATCCGCCCTGGGGTCCTGGGCGCAGCGGGTCAGCGCGCGGCGCGGAAGGCCCTCGGCTCGGGCGAGGATATCTGCCGAGACGAGGATCGGATCGCGCGAGCGGGCCCTCGCGCAGGCAGATCCCCTCGCCTGGGCCGAGGAGGCTGCCAGCGCCGAAGAGGGTGCCGGCGCAGCGGGTCAGCGCGTCGCGGAGGGGATGCGCGCGCCGCGCGCCGTGTCGACCAGGCGCAGCCGGTGCCGCTCGTACAGCATCGTGTAGCCGCCGCCGTTGGGCAGCGACGTGCCGGGCTCGGGCAGGTCGCCCCGGGAGGCGTGGCGCACGAGCTCCCGGATGAGGCCGCCGTGCGAGACGACGATGACGGATGCCGCAGCCGGCGCGGTCGCCCGACGCGCATCCCGCACGACCTGGTGCACGCCGGCCAGGGCGCGCCGGCGCAGCTGGTCGGGGCTCTCGGCGCCGGGCACCTGCGCCGTGCGCCACGAGCCCCACAGGGAGGCGGCCTCGGCGCCGGTCTTGCCCTCGCCCTCGCCGTAGGCGCGCTCGCGCAGCTGCGGGTACAGGCGGGGCGCGTCGAGCCCGAGCTCGGCGGCGATGATCTCGGCCGTCTCGCGCGCCCGGGACAGGTCGCTCGCGACGATCGTGACGGGGCCGTCGAGCCCGTCGCGCAGCTCGGCGGCGACGGCACGCGCCTGGCAGCGCCCGGTGTCGTTGAGCGGGATGTCGGAGCTGCCCTGGATGCGTCCGGTCAGGTTCCAGTCCGTCTCACCGTGGCGCACGAAGATCAGGGAGGTCATAGGTACAGGCTATCCGCGGCCGATCGCAGATCGCTGTGTGAGCGCGCGCTGCGCGGCCGGGCACGCGGGATGCCGGGGACTCAGCGCCCCGACGGCGGATCCGGCAGGCGCTCGGCCAGCTCCGCGAGCACCTCGCTCGTGCCGCCGTCGATCTTCACGCTGGCGTGGGCGTCGGCCCGCGTCTGACCGCGGTTGACGATCACGATCGGCAGGTCGCGCCGCTGCGCGCGCTGCACGAGACGCATCCCCGAGTTCACCGCGAGCGACGACCCCGCGACCAGCAGCGCCCGGGCCCGCGCGACCAGCTGCTCGGCGCCGGCGAACCGGGCCGGGGGGATGGTCTCGCCGAAGAAGACGACCTCCGGCTTCAGCATCCCGCCGCAGACCGTGCACACCGGCAGCCGGAAGCCGTCCACCGATTCGGGGCGCACATCGCCGTCGGGCAGCAGCACGGCGTCTTCGCTGGTGGTCATCCAGGGATTGTCCGCCTCGATGCGCACGGCGATGGCGCGGCGGTCGAACACCTGGCCGCAGTGCAGGCAGATCACCCGCCGCATCGTGCCGTGCAGCTCGACGACGCGCCGCGACCCCGCCTGCAGGTGCAGGCCGTCGACGTTCTGAGTGATCACGCCGCCGGTCACACCGCGGCGCTCGAGCGCGGCCAGCGCGGTGTGGCCGCCGTTCGGGCGCACCGAGGTAAACCGCCGCCAGCCCAGATGGCTGCCCACCCAGTAGCGCCGCCGCGCATGATCGGATGCGAGGAACTGCTGCACGGTCATCGGCGTGCGCACCGGAGCGCCCTCGCCGCGGTAGTCCGGGATGCCGGAGTCGGTGGACACGCCCGCCCCGGTCAGGACAGCGACAGGACGGCCCGACAGCGCCGACACCGCCTCGTCCACCGCGCCCGCCATCCATACCCCCCGCGCACCAGGCTACGCCGCCGATGCGGCATCCTGGAACGGTGCTTGTGACCCGCATCGACGATCCGGCCGACCCGCGACTGTCGGACTACCGCGACCTGACCGACGTCGCACTGCGCCGCAAGCTCGAGCCGGCCGGCGGCCTGTACATGGCCGAATCGGCGAAGGTGCTGGTGCGGGCTCTGGCGGTGGGCCATCTGCCGCGGTCGGTGCTGCTGCAGGAAAAGTGGATGCCGGAGGCCGAGCAGCTGCTCGTCTCGCACCCGGACGTGCCGGTGTACGTCGTGCCCGCTGAGGTGGCCGAGCAGGTCACCGGCTATGCGGTGCACCGGGGGCTGCTGGCCGCGATGCACCGGCCGCAGCTGCCACCGGTCGCCGACGTGGTGGCCGGGGCACGGCGTGTGGCGGTGTTCGAAGACGTCGTGGACCACACCAACGTGGGTGCGGCCTTCCGCTCGGCCGCGGCGCTCGGTGTCGACGCCGTGCTGGTCACGCCCCGCTGCGCCGACCCGCTCTACCGCCGGTCGGTGCGCGTGTCGATGGGCACCGTGTTCCAGGTGCCGTGGACGCGCATCCAGGGGTGGCCCGAGGGCATCGACGAGTTGCAGGATGCCGGTTTCGTCGTGGCGGGCATGACCCTGGGCGAAGGCGCCATCTCGCTCGACGAACTGGTCGCCCAGCGGCACGCGAAGCTGGCGCTCGTGTTCGGGACCGAGGGGCACGGCCTGACGGCGAAGGCCGACAGACGGGTCGATCGACGGGTGACGATCCCGATGACCGGCGGCGTCGACTCGCTGAACATCGCCGCCGCATCGGCCGTGGCGTTCTACGCGACGAGGTGACCTCGCGCGGAGCTCATGCTGGCGGTCGGCGCCGACAGCTGCCGGGCGATCAGCGCGTGTCCCGCAGATGTCAGGTCTCACCGCCCGGCGAGCGGGTCGTCGGGGCACGGCAGGCGGCCGTCAGGCCTGTTCGCCGGGGCCGGCGGCGGGATCCGGCCCGGGCGCCATGATCGTCACCGGCAACGGCTGCGGTCGCTTGGCGGCGATGTGGTCGCCCGAGGACTGGTGCCGCAGCCGGCGCAGCACCCACGGCACGAGGTATTCGCGTGCCCAGACCAGGTCTTCGGCGCGCGCCGTCCGCCAGGTGCGCGGCGGCTGCGGGTCCGGCTGCAGCGGCTCCAGCTCGTTGGGCACGTTCAGGGTGCGCAGCACCATCCGGGCGACCTCGTGGTGGCCGAGCGGGTTGAAGTGCAGTCGGTCGTCGGTGAAGAAGCGCGGGTCCTGCACCTGCTTCAGGCTCCACTGGTCAGCCACGACGGCGTCGTACTCGTCGGCGATGGCACGGATGTTCTCGTTGTAGATCGCGACCTTGCCGCGGATGCCGCGGAACACCGGGGTGAACGAGGTGTCCAGGCCCGTGAACACCACGACGGTGGCCCCGCCGCCGGACAGGCGCGCCACGGCATCCCGGAACAGCCCGGCGACGGCATCCGGATCCGACCCCGGGCGGATGACGTCGTTGCCGCCCGCCGAGAACGTGATCAGATCGGGCTTGAGCGCCAGCGCCGGCTCGACCTGGTCGGCCACGATCTGGCCGATGAGCTTGCCCCGCACCGCCAGGTTCGCGTACGCGAAGTCCTCGACCTGGCCGCTGAGCACCTCGGCGACGCGGTCGGCCCAGCCGCGGAACGCGCCCGGGTGGGCCGGGTCGGGGTCGCCGACACCCTCGGTGAACGAGTCGCCCAGGGCGACGTAGCGGCGCCAGGGATGCGGCTGATCGTTATCGACGTGCGTACCGCGGCGATCTTCGACGGCAGACATCGGCTCCTCCCGGTTTGGTGACCGGCATTCAGACTAATCCGTCGGCGGTGTCGGCGGTGTCGCCTATCGTGGAATGTCGGCGGTCGCGTGGATCGGGCGCATCGGAAGGAGAGCAGGTGCAGGAGCAGGCGACGCTGGGCAGCTTCGCGGCCGAACATCTCTCCCCGACCTACCCGCAGCGCGCCGCCCGGGGCACCGCGCAGGCGCTGCGCGCCTGGCAGGCCGAAGCGCTCGACCTCTATTTCAGCCTCGACGGCCCGGACGGGCCGGGCAAGGGCCCGCGCGACTTCCTCGCCGCAGCGACCCCCGGTGCCGGCAAGACCACGTTCGCGCTGCGCCTGGCCAGCGAGCTGCTGCGCCGGCAGGTGATCGACCGCATCGTGGTGGTCGCACCCACCGAGCACCTCAAGACGCAGTGGGCAGATGCCGCCGCACGCGCCTCGATCCGCCTCGACCCCGCGTTCTCCAACCGGCACGCATACCCCTCCCGGCAGTACCAGGGCGTCGTCGTGACCTATGCGCAGGTCGCGGTGAAGGCCTCGGTGCACGAGCGGCTGATCCTGGACAAGCGGACGCTGGTGATCCTCGACGAGGTGCATCACGGCGGCGACGCGCTCAGCTGGGGCGATGCGCTGCGCGAGGCCTACCAGCGCGCGACCCGACGGCTGCTGCTCTCGGGCACCCCGTTCCGCAGCGACACCGCGCCGATCCCGTTCGTCGAATACCACCCGGACGAGCACGGCATCCGCCTCTCGCGCAGCGACTACAGCTACGGCTATCACGACGCGCTGAAGGACGGCGTCGTCCGTCCCGTGATCTTCCTGGTCTACGCCGGCCAGATGCGCTGGCGCACCAAGACCGGCGACGAGATGGAAGCCCAGCTCGGCCAGGACAACACCAAGGACATCACCGCGCAGGCCTGGCGAACGGCGCTGAACCCCGAGGGCGACTGGATTCCCGCCGTGCTGCGCTCGGCCGACCGGCGCCTGTCCGAGGTGCGTGAGCAGGTGCCGGATGCCGGGGGCCTGGTGATCGCGACCGACCAGACCGCCGCGCGCGCCTATGCCACGATCCTGCACCAGATCACCGGCGAGGCGCCGGTCGTGGTGCTCTCGGACGAGGCCGAGGCATCCCGTCGCATCGAGTCCTTCAGCACCGACACCAGCCGCTGGATGGTGGCGGTGCGGATGGTCTCGGAGGGCGTCGACGTGCCGCGCCTGTCGGTGGGCGTGTACGCCACCAGTGCCGCCACGCCGCTGTTCTTCGCCCAGGCCATCGGACGCTTCGTGCGCGCCCGCCGGCGCGGTGAGACCGCCAGCGTCTTCCTGCCGAACGTGCCGCAGCTGCTGGCTCTGGCCGGCGAGCTCGAGCGCCAGCGCGACCATGCGCTGGACCGCGACGGCGATGGCGACGGCGACCAGTGGAACGCCGAAGAAGACCTGATGGATGCCGCCGAGCGCGACGAGAAGGTCTCCGACGCGCTCACGGCGGAGTTCAGCTATCAGGCCCTCGGGTCGGTCGCGCACTTCGACCGGGTGCTCTACGACGGCCACGAGTTCGGCCAGCTGGCCGTGCCCGGCACACCCGAAGAAGAGGAGTTCCTCGGTCTGCCGGGCCTGCTCGAACCGGAGAGCGTGCACGAGCTGCTGATGCAGCGACAGGCGCGCCAGGGCCGGCACCGCCAGGAGCGCGAAGCGCGCGAGGGTGCGGCATCCGACGCAGCGGTGCCCCCGCAGGCGCTGCACCGCACCCTGAAGGAGCAGCGCCAGCTGCTGAACAGCCTGGTCGGCCTGTACGCACGGCAGTCGGGTGAGCCCCACGGCACCGTGCACGCCGAGCTGCGCCGGGTGTGCGGTGGCCCGGCGGTCGCCCAGGCCACCGTCGCCCAGCTGCAGAAGCGCATCGAGATGCTGCGCCGCCGCGTGCACAGCTGAGGTTCGGATCCCCGAAATCCTGGCAATCACGACATTCGGACGGATGCCGTCGTCGGCGGCGGATAGCCTCGAAAGGCCGTCCACCCGGGGAGATATGCCGTGACCGATCCTGCTGCCGCCGCGTCCACGGCGGGCGAATCCACACCGCGCGAGCGGCGCCGCTGGGCGCAGTACCTCGTCAACGAGCGCGCCGAGGCGCGCGTGTACCGCGAGCTCGCGGCGCGCCGCAGCGGCGCCGAGCGTGACATCCTGGGTGCCCTGGCCGACGCCGAAGGCCGCCACGAGGCGCACTGGCTGGCGCTGCTGGGTGGTGAGCCGGCCAGCCTGCCGCGGGCTTCACGGCGCACCATGGCGCTGGGCTGGATGGCCCGGCACTTCGGCCCGATCTTCGTGTTCGCCCTCGCGCAGAATGCCGAAGGCCGCTCGCCCTACGATGCCGATCCGCATGCCACGGCGGCGATGGCCGCCGACGAGAAGGTGCATCAGGAGGTCGTGCGCGGACTTGCCGCCCGGGGCCGCCGGCGGCTGTCCGGGGGCTTCCGGGCCGCCGTGTTCGGGGCCAACGACGGGCTGGTCTCGAACCTGGCGCTGGTGATGGGCATCGGCGCGACCGGCGTCGCGTCGACGTTCGTGATGTTCAGCGGCATGGCGGGGCTGCTGGCCGGTGCTCTGTCGATGGGCGCGGGGGAGTACGTCTCGGTGCGCTCGCAGCGCGAGCTGCTCGAGGCCACCGAGCCCGGCGAGCTGGCCGGCGGCATCCTTCCCGACCTCGACCTGGACGCCAATGAGCTCGCGCTGGTCTACCGCAGCCGCGGTGTGCCCGAGGATCAGGCGATGGACCAGGCCCGGCAGACTCTGCACCGCGCCCGCCGGTCCGAGCCGGTCGGCAGCCACACCGGCGGCACGCACCTGCGCGACGCGCAGGAGGTCGTCGGCGGGGCGTGGCGCGCGGCGCTGTTCAGCTTCGTGTTCTTCGCCTCCGGCGCGATCATCCCGGTGCTGCCGTGGCTGTTCGGGTTGGCCGAGGTGTGGGCGGTGCTGCTGGCGCTGGTGCTGGTGGGTCTGGCACTGCTGGGCACCGGTGCCATGGTCGGCCTGCTCTCCGGCGGCCCGCCGCTGCGGCGGGCGCTGCGCCAGCTGCTGATCGGATTCGGGGCCGCGGCGATCACCTACCTGCTCGGTCTGCTGTTCGGCGTGAGCATGGGATGACAGCCATTACGCCTTCAGCTATACTGAAGAAGTATCAGTGGTACTGAAGGTTTGGAGCTCGACGTGACGAGGATCGCCCTGCACCCGCAGGTGGCCGCGCCCACGCGTCGCGACTGGCTGGGTCTTGCGACCCTCGCCGCGGGGCTGGGCATGATCGTGCTGGACGGCACAATCGTCGGAGTGGCGCTGCCGGACATCGTCAGAGACCTGCATCTGACCCTCAGCGACGCGCAGTGGGTCGGCAGCCTGTATGCGGCCGTACTGGCGGCGCTGCTGCTGTCGGCGGGGCGCCTGTCCGACCGGTTCGGCCGCAAGCGGCTGTTCCTGATCGGCATCGTGGTCTTCGTCGCCGGCAGCGTCTGGGCGGCCGCCGCCGGGGCCGCGGGCCCGCTCATCGCGGCGCGCGCGGCACAGGCGCTGGGCGCGGCGATGATCCTGCCCACGACGCTGTCCAGCGTGAATGCGACCTTCCGCGGCCGACACCGCGCCGCCGCGTTCGGCGTGTGGGGCGCCGTCATCTCGGGTGCGGCGGCCATCGGGCCGCTGGCCGGTGGGGCACTGACCCAGTACGCGTCATGGCAGTGGATCTTCCTGGTCAACATCCCCGTCGGTGCGCTCGTGCTGGTCGCGGCGATCTTCACCGTGCGCGAGACGCGCGAGCCGCGAAGCGACGGCGAGGGAGCCGATATCCTCGGCGCGCTCTTCAGCGCGATCGGCTTCGCCGCGCTGGTGTTCGTCGTGATCGAAGGGCCCGACCTCGGCTGGGTGCGGCCGGCGGCCGACTTCAAGGCCGGCGGGATGATGTGGCCGCGCAGCGCGGCGATCTCGATCATCCCGGTGCTGGGCGCGGTGGCCGTCGCAGCGATCGGCGGATTCCTGTGGTGGGAGTGGGCGCGCGCTCGGGCCGGCAGGGCGGTGCTGCTGGATCTGACGCTGTTCCGGCTGTCGACCTTCAGCTGGGGCAACCTCACTGCCGGCACGGTCGCCGTCGGCGAGTTCGCGGTCGTCTTCGTGCTGCCGCTGTGCCTGGTCAACGCGATGGGCATGGACGTCATGGGTGCGGGCCTCGTGCTCGCGGCGATGGCGGCCGGCGCGTTCGTCTCGGGCGCGTTGGCGCGCAATCTGGCCGTGTGGATGGGGGCGCCGGGGGTCGTGATCCTCGGCCTCGCGCTGGAAGCGGCCGGCATCATCGTCGTGGCCTTCGTGGTCAGCCCGGGGGTCGCCGGCTGGGCGATCGCCGTGCCGCTGGTGGTCTACGGCCTGGGGCTGGGCCTGGCGTCGGCGCAGCTGACCGGCACGGTGCTGCGCGATGTGCCGCGGGCGCGGTCTGGGCAGGGTTCGGCCACGCAGAGCGCTGGGCACGGCCCTGTCGGGCGCGGCGCTGTCGATCGCGCTGGCGATCACACTGCCGGCGGCCGCCGCCTCGGCGAATCTGTCCGGTGCGAAGGTGGACCAGCTGGTGGATGCCACCCGACACAGCGCCGGCGCGACGATCTCGCAGCTGCGCGCGCAGCATTCCGACGACCTGGTCGCGGTCCTTGCCTGCGGATTCACCCAGGCCACGAGCATCGCGCTCCTGGTGGCGGCGGCATTCCTGCTGCTGGGTCTGGTCGGCGCCCTGCGCGTGCGCGCGGTCGCCGGTGACGGTCACCTCGGGCAGTAGCGCCCCGGGCGACCCTGCCCGGCGGCATCCTCGACATCCGGCCGCCGATGCTGCGACCGGCACGCCCAGCTGTTCACAGGGTTCGGAGAAACAGATGAACCTCGGATGATCTCGCCCGAGATCGTCCGAAGTTGCTGTGATTGTCCGAGGCCTGGGAGCGCCGCACGCGGATGTCCCGGATGCCGCCGCGCGTGGCAGAGTGGAGCGGTGACGGTCTACCTGGATCATGCGGCCACCACGCCGCTGCGCCCCGAGGCGCGGGAGGCGTGGCTGGCGGCCTCGGCCCAGACCGGCAACGCATCCTCCATCCACCGGGCCGGGCAGAATGCGAAGCGGATGCTCGCCGAGGCGCGCGAGCGGCTGGCCGCCGTGCTGGATTGCGACGCCGTCGAGGTGGTGTTCACTTCGGGCGGCACCGAGTCGATCAACACGGCGCTGAAGGGACTGTGGTGGGCACGGCCCGCCGGCGCGGGGCGCATCGCGCTGCCCGACGGCGAGCACCACGCGACGCTCGAGGTGGCCGACTGGCTGCACCGGCAGGAGGGAGCGGACGTGACAGCGGTGCCGCTGGATCACGTCGGCCGCATTCTCCCCGACGCGTTCGCCGCCGCTTTGGCGGGCCCTGCCGCGGCGCCGGCGGGGTCGCGCCCTGCTGCACCGGTCCGGGGCGGATCGCCGGCTGCAGCACCGTCGGGTCCACGCTCGGCCGCCGCGGTGGCCACGGCACTGGTCGCCAACAACGAGGTCGGCACGATCAACGACGCGGCGGCGCTCGCGCAGACGGCCGCGGCCGCAAGGGTGCCGTTGCATCTGGACGCCGTGGCGGCATTCGGCCACGTGCCGATGTCGTTCCGGCAGTGGCGCGCAGACGCCGCCGGCCCGGTGGGCCTGGTGGCGCTCAGCGTCTCGGCGCACAAGATCGGCGGTCCGGTCGGTGTCGGCGCGCTGGTGGTCTCGCGTGCGGCGACCCCGACTCCGCTGCTCCAGGGCGGCGGGCAGCAGCGCGGGCTGCGCCCGGGAACGCAGGATGTCGCGGGTGCCTGCGCGTTCGCCGTCGCCGCCGAACTGGCCGCGGCAGAGCGTGCGGCCGAGGCGGTGCGCCTGGTCGCGCTGCGGGACCGGCTGGTCCGCGGCATCCACGCGACGGTGCCCGATGCGACCCTGCTGGGTGATCCGACCGACCGGTTGCCCGGAAACGCGCATGTGCTGTTCGCGGGCGCTCTGGGGGAGACGCTGCTGTTCGTGCTGGACCGGGCCGATGTGTGCGCGTCGACCGGGTCGGCGTGCCAGGCGGGCATCCCGGAGCCTTCGCACGTCGTGGCGGCGATGGGGCGCACGGATGCCGAGGCCCGCCAGGTGCTGCGGTTCACGCTGGGCCGCACCAGCACCGACGCCGACGTCGACGAAGTGCTCGCCGCGCTGCCGGCGGCCGTGGCGCGGGCACGCGCGGCCGCACCCCGCTGACCGTGCTGCGCACCGCGGCCGGTCGGTGCTGACGTGCCGCAGCGGCATCCGGATCGGGTCCTGACCGGCGGCACAGCGGCATCCGGACCGGGTCCTGACCGGCGGCACAGCGGCATCCGGGCCCGGTCCTGGCCCTGCGCCGCAACAGCATCCGGACCGGGCTCGTACACTGGAACCCATGCGTATTCTGGCGGCAATGAGTGGAGGCGTCGACTCGGCTGTAGCGGCCGCACGGGCCGTCGAGGCGGGGCACGACGTCGTGGGGGTGCACCTGGCGCTGTCCCGAGCCGGGGGCACGCTGCGCACCGGCAGCCGCGGATGCTGCACGATCGAGGACTCGATGGATGCCCGTCGCGCAGCGGACGTGCTGGGCATTCCGTTCTACGTCTGGGATTTCTCGGAGCGGTTCCGCGACGACGTGATCGACGACTTCATCGCCGAGTACCGCGCCGGGCGCACGCCGAACCCGTGCATGCGGTGCAACGAGAAGATCAAGTTCGCGGCGCTTCTGGAGCGCGCGATCGAGCTGGGCTTCGACGCCGTGTGCACCGGGCACTACGCGACCTTGGTGGATGGGCCGGACGGTCGCGAGCTGCACCGGGCGTCCGACAACGCGAAGGACCAGTCCTATGTGCTCGGGGTGCTCACCGCCGAGCAGCTGGCACACACGCTCTTCCCGCTGGGTGAGACGCCGTCCAAGGCGCTGGTGCGCGCCGAGGCCGAGCGACGCGGACTGTCGGTGGCGCACAAGCCCGACAGCCACGACATCTGCTTCATTCCGGACGGCGACACCCGCGGCTGGCTCGCGGAGCGGGTGGGCGCCGCCGACGGCGAGATCGTCGACCGCAGCGGTGCGGTCGTGGGCAGCCACCATGGCGCGCATGCGTTCACGGTCGGGCAGCGCCGCGGCCTGTCGCTGGGCATGCCCGCGCCCGACGGCAAGCCGCGCTTCGTGCTCGAGGTGCGGCCGGCCAGCAACACCGTCGTGGTCGGACCGAAGGAGGCGCTGGCCACCGCCGAGATCGCGGGCGCGCGCTACACCTGGTCGGGACGGGCGCCCGAGGCGACCGAGTTCGCCTGCGACGCGCAGATCCGCGCCCACGCGGATCCGGTTCCGGCGCACGCGGTGCTGGCCGACGGCATCCTCACGGTGCGGCCGGATGAGCCGTTCGACGGCGTCGCACCGGGACAGACCGCGGTGCTGTACGAGGGCACCCGGGTGATCGGCCAGTTCACGATCGACACCACGGTGTCGGCGGTGCCCGTCGAGGCGTAGCCCGCTGGGATCGCCGCAGGTGTGTTGCAGGCCTGTCGCGCGCCCATCGCGGCTTCGCAGCGGACGGCCCGCGCGCCACGGCCGGTCGAGAACGCGCAGACTGCGCGCTGGTGAGGTTGTGCGCGCAGGTCGCGCGTTTTCGGCGGTGCCCGGCGAGGCCGGCTCAGGTCGCACTCGGTCTGAATGCCGCCGGTGGCGCGTGCGGTGGGGCAGGTATCCCTCGAGAATGCGCATACTGCTCGGTGGTGGGGTTATGCGCGCGGTTTGCGCATTTTCGACGCCGTCTTGCGGGAGCTGATGTGGATGCCGCTGGCCTGCCACGCGGCCGCCGCGTGTGGGTCGCGGGCCTGCCGCGGCGAGCCCGTCACGGTGGCCGGCACCCGGGACCCGTCGAGATTGCGCGAACTGCGTGGTGACGAGGCCATGCCCACGGTTTGCGCGTTCTGGACGGGGCATAGCCGCTCTGGGACGGGCCGGCCTGGGTCTGCGCCGGTCTGGGCCGGGCCGGCCTGGCTCTGCGCCGGTCTGGATATGGCGGCGAGTGGGATGCCGAAGGCCTCTCCGCCGCGCGCACGGCGCGCCATAGCTCCACGTGGTGGGCTCCCGCTGCCGGCGCCGCCGCCGATCGCGCGTAGCGTTGCTACTCGTGCGCATGTCTCCGGGAGGTCGTTGTGAGAGTTCCATTGGTCCAGGTCGATGCCTTCGCCGACACGCTGTTCGAAGGCAACCCCGCGGCGGTCATGCCGCTGGATGAGTGGTTGCCGGATGCTGTGATGCAGCACATCGCTCTCGAGAACAACCTGTCCGAGACCGCGTTCCTGGTCGTCCACGATCCGGCCGGCGATCCGGTCCCGGACGCCTCAGCACCGGCATACGACCTGCGCTGGTTCACCCCCGCGACCGAGGTCGACCTGTGCGGCCACGCGACCCTGGGCGCCTCCGCGTACCTGTTCGAGGACGTCCATCCCGATGCCGAGGTGCTCCAGTTCTCCACGCGCAGCGGTTGGCTGACCGTGACCCGGGCCCGCTGTGGTCTGCTCACGATGGACTTCCCGGCACAGATCCCGGCGCCTGTCGACGTCGATCCGGCGATCGCTCGCGCCCTCGGGGCGGACGTGCTGACGGCGCATCGGGCCACCGACCTGATCTACACCGTCGCGAGCGCCGCAACGGTTCGCGAGCTGAGCCCGGACCTGACATTCCTGGCGGCGCTGCCCGTACGCGGCATCGCGGTCACCGCCGCCGGTGACGGCACCGACTACGACTTCGTCTCGCGCTGGTTCGGGGCAGAGGCCGGCGTTTCCGAGGACCCCGTCACGGGCTCCGCCCACAGCCAACTGGCGCCGCTGTGGGCAGCACGCCTGGGCGCCACCGAGATGACCGCCCGCCAGCTGTCGCCGCGCGGCGGCACAGTCGAGGTCGCCCTGCAGGGCGACCGAGTGCTGCTGTCGGGGCGATGCGTGCGCTTCCTCGAAGGCACCGTCGTTCTCCCCGATTGATCTGGTGCGGAGGAGGTCTGCTGGACCGCACCGCATCTGGCGCGGGGCGCCGCCCCGCGGGCAACGTGACGGCGCGGGCCCGCCGAGAATGCGCAAACTGCGCCGCTGCGGGCCGAGGCGCGCGGTTTGCGCGTTCTCGGTGGGATTCAGCCGTGGCACGGAGTGGATGCCGGTGGAACTCCACACTGCCGCGCGCCGTGCCAGGCTCGCCCCGACCCGACCCGACCCGACCCGCCCCGCCCCGGGCCCGCCCCGCCCCGACCCGCCCCGGGCCGGACCGGTACCGCCTCGGAACACGGCAGCATCCCGGCACGGGCCCCGCAAGGCCCCTCGCATAAGGGCGACGTCGGAGGCTGCTTCTAGACTGACGGAGTGGCAGAGGCTGTGAGTGACATCCCGGATCCGACCCTCGCACAGGCGCGCGCCGAGGCGACCGAGCTGACCGACAAGATCCTCGACGCGCGCGACGCGTATTACGGCCGCGACGCCGAGCTCGTGGACGACGCCACCTACGACGGCTGGATGCACCGGCTCGAGCACCTCGAGCAGCTCTACCCCGAACTGGCCGGCCAGGATTCGCCCACGCGCACCGTCGGCGCCGCCGAGAACACGCCGTTCGCGCCCGTCGAGCACGCTGAGCGGATGCTGAGTCTGGACAACGTGTTCTCTCCCGACGAGCTGCGCGATTGGTGCGTGAAGACGCAATCCGCGGCGGGCCGCGACGTGCGCTGGCTCGCCGAGCTGAAGATCGACGGCCTGGCGATCAGCCTGCGCTATGAGCACGGCAGGCTCACCTCGGCCGCCACCCGCGGCGACGGCCGGGTCGGCGAAGACGTCACGATGAATGCCGTCAACGTCGCCGGCATCCCGCAGCGCCTGGCCGGCGGCGGGCATCCACCCATCGTCGAGGTGCGCGGTGAGGTGTTCATCCCGGTCGCGGCCTTCGACGAGCTCAATCGGCTGCAGGCGCGGCTGCGCGAGCGCGCCGTGGAGCAGAACAGGCAGCGCAGTCGTGCCTCGTTCGACGAGGCCAAAGCAGTCCTGAGCGCGCAGCGGCGCTTCCCTGCCTTCGCGAATCCGCGCAACGCCGCCAGCGGCGGTCTGCGCCAGCAGCTCGACAAGAAGGACGGCCTCGAGCTCGAAGCCGGCGACGCACGGCTGCGCTCGCTGCGTCTGTTGGTGCACGGCATCGGCGCCTGGCCTGATCCTCCGGTGGGCTCGCAGAGCGAGGTGTACGGCCTGCTGGCCGAGTGGGGCCTGCCGACCAGCCCCTATTTCCAGACGCCGACCACGATCGACGGAGTGCTCGACTACGTCCGGTACTACGGTGAGCACCGGCACGACATCGAGCACGAGCTGGACGGCATCGTCGTCAAGGTCGATGAACTCGCCCTGCACGACGAGCTGGGCGCGACCAGCCGCGCGCCGCGGTGGGCCATCGCCTACAAGTATCCGCCCGAGCAGGTCAACACCAAGCTGCTCGACATCGTGGTCTCGGTCGGCCGCACCGGCCGTGCCACACCGTTCGCGGTGATGGCGCCGGCTCGTGTCGCCGGCTCGGTCGTGCGGCAGGCCACGCTGCACAATCAGGATGTCGTCAAAGCCAAGGGCGTGCTCATCGGCGACACCGTGGTGCTGCGCAAAGCGGGGGATGTCATCCCCGAGGTCCTCGGCCCGGTCGTCGAACTGCGTGACGGCACCGAACGCGCATTCGTGATGCCCGAGCGGTGTCCGGAGTGCGGGTTCGTCCTCGCCCCCGCGAAGGAGGGCGACATCGATCTGCGGTGCCCGAACACGCGCTCATGCCCGGCGCAGGTGCGCGGGCGGGTCGAGCACATCGGTTCACGCGGTGCCCTCGACATCGAGGTGCTCGGCGAGGTCACGGCCGCCGCGCTCACGCAGGCCGAGTCTCCCGCCGTCGCCCCGCTGGACACCGAGGCGGGGCTGTTCGATCTGACCCTCGACAAGCTCGTGCCGATCTCGGTCGTGGTGCGCGATGCCGAGACGGGCGAACAGAAGATCGACGAGGAGTCCGGTGAACTGGTGCGCCGCTCGCCGTTCCAGAAACTCGGCCCGGCGCAGTACCCACCGGGGACGGAAGACATGGATGCGGCAGCCCGCCGCCGCGCCGGCGTCCGAAAGGACTATCACGCGGTGCAGCCGTCCGAGGCGGCGGTGAAGCTGCTGGCGGAGCTGGAGAAGGCGAAGACAAAGGAGCTGTGGCGCCTGCTGGTCGCGCTGAACATCCGACATGTCGGGCCGGTCGCCGCGCGCGCGCTGGCCGGGTGGTTCGGTTCGCTCGATGCGATCCGACAGGCCACTGCCGAGGATCTCGCCGCGGTCGAAGGGGTCGGGTCGATCATCGCCGAGGCACTGATCGACTGGTTCACGGTCGACTGGCACGTCGACATCGTGCAGCGCTGGACGGATGCCGGCGTGCAGTGGGCCACTCCCGGTCCTCCGGGCCCCGGCGCGGCCACCGCGGCCGGCGGAGTGCTCGATGGCCTGACGGTCGTGGCGACCGGCAGCCTCGAGGGCTACACCCGCGAGGGCGCGCAGGAGGCCATCATCGCCGCCGGCGGCAAGGCCGCGTCCTCCGTCTCGAAGAAGACCGACTTCGTCGCCGCCGGCCCCGGTGCGGGCTCGAAGCTCGGCAAGGCCGAAGAGCTCGGCGTGCGGATCATCGACGCGGCGCAATTCAAGATCCTGGTCGAGCAGGGGCCGGAGGCGCTCGGGTAAGAGTGTCGTAGGTATGTTCTAGTCTCGAAGAACTTCGAGAAGGGAACGAACATGACCTCCGACATCGATGCCGCCACGCAGGCATGGCTTGACCAGGAAGACCGCCGTACGGCGGAGATCATCCGACGTCACGGCACATTCATCCAATTCGTCGGCGGTGACCAGCGAGCGCGCCACACGTCGTTCGCCTACACCGTCGGCCTGTTCGGATTGGGGCATCCGGAGCTGCTGGTGTTCGGCGTCGACCCCACAAGTGCCGCGAACATCCTCAACGATGTGTCCGCACGGATCCGTGACGGGTCGGATCTCGTCCCCGGCGAGATCCTCACGTTCGCCGATCGGCCGCACCGGGTTCTCATCGAAGCGGTGCCCAATCCGGGTGAGATCGCCTTCACCGCGAATCGCTTTTACCAGCGTCCCGACGAATACTCCGTGCCGGTCTATCAGTTGACGATCGACGACGAGGGCGGACGCTTCCCCGGCGAGCCCGGGTACTCGCGTCCGGCATGGCTGCAGCCGCGCCCGGGGGAGTTCCGCGCATGAGTGTGCTACACACATCACCATCACCGTCTATGGATACCCCGTCGCCCGCGTGGTGCCTGTGGGCTCGCCTTCGCAATGGTTCAGTCGCGAAGCCCTTCTCGTTCTCAGCGCGAAGGAATCGGAGGTCCGGGCCACGTGGCTCGACACTCCGCAGCGACTTCGCGGCGCCGCGGTTCTGCCGGTCGATTCTCGTGCCGTTGCGCAGTGGGCCCGGCTCCGGGCGCACCTGGTGGAGAGCGGACGATCGGCGTCGACGACCTGTGGATCGCCGCGATCGCAGCGGCACACGGGCTGCCGATCGTGACTCAGGATGGGGACTTCGACGCCCTCGAAGGGGCGAAGGGCGTGACGGTGATCCGGGTCTGACTCACTTGTGACGAGGCTTGCGCTGCGGGCGGTCATCGCGGCCCGCGTCGCCATGCTCGCGACGCGGCTTCCGGTGATCGTCATCGCGCGGGGGCCGGGTGTCGCCGGCCGAATGCGCCGGCCGGCGTCGGTTCGGAACGCCGCGGTCGGGGGTGATCGCGATGAGCCGCCCCGAGATGCGGGTGTCGCGCAGTCGCTCGAGCACGGCGGGATCGAGGTTCGCCGGCAGTTCGACGATCGAGAAGTCGGGCTTGATCGCGATCGCGCCGAAGTCGTCGCGCCGCAGACCCCCTTCGTTGGCGAGGGCGCCCACGATCTGGCGCGGTTCGACGCGATGGCGCCGGCCGACCTCGATCCGGTAGGGGGCGTAGTCGCCACGGCCACGCCGCGGTTCGCGCGGCTCGCGGGCATCCCGTCCGCCTCGCTCCCGAGACGGGCGGCCGGCGGCGTCCAGCGCGGCCGAGAGCGGGTCGTGGGCGGGGTCCATCAGCAGCGGGGTCTCGCCCTGGGCGACGATCGCGAGGGCGGCGGCGACATCCCCTTCCGGCACGTCGTGGTGCCGCACGTAGTGGTCGATGATGTCGCGGAACGCTTCGATGCGGCCGGTGGCCTCCAGCGCCGCCGTGATCGCATCGTCGAACCGGTTGAGCCGCGTGGTGTTGACATCCTCGGGGCTGGGCAGTGGCATCTGCGTGGGCTGCTGCCGCGTCGCCTTCTCGATGTGCCCCAGCAGGTACCGCTCGCGCGGCGTGATGAAGCTGATCGCGTCGCCCGTGCGCCCGGCGCGGCCGGTGCGTCCGATGCGGTGCACATACGATTCGGTGTCGGTGGGGATGTCGAAGTTGATGACGTGGCTGATCCGCTCCACGTCCAGACCGCGCGCGGCCACGTCGGTGGCCACGAGGATGTCGAGCTTGCCGTCGCGCAGCTGCTTGATCGAGCGCTCGCGCTGGGCCTGCGGCACGTCGCCGCTGATCGCCACCGCCGAATGGCCGCGGGCGCGCAGCCGCTCCGCGAGCGTCTCGGTCTCGTTCTTGGTGCGCACGAACACGATCACGCCGTCGAAGTTCTCGACCTCGAGGATGCGGGTGAGGGCATCCACCTTCTGCGCGTACGAGACGACGAGGTAGCGCTGGGTGATGTTCTGGTTGGTCGTGGTCTTGGTCTTGATCGCGACTTCTTCGGGCTCGCGCAGATATTTCTGCGCGAGCCGGCGGATCGCGGCGGGCATCGTCGCCGAGAACAGCGCCACCTGCTTGTCCTCGGGCGTCTGCGCGAGGATCTGCTCGACGTCCTCGGCGAAGCCCATCTTGAGCATCTCGTCGGCCTCGTCGATGACGAGATACTTCAGCTGCGACAGGTCGAGCGTGCCCTTGGCCTGGTGGTCCATGATCCGCCCGGGCGTGCCGACGACGATGTGCACGCCCCGACGCAGCGCCGACAGCTGCACGCCGTAGCCCTGCCCGCCGTAGACCGGCAGCACGTGCACGCCTTTCATGTGCGAGGCATACGACTCGAACGCCTCGCACACCTGCAGGGCGAGCTCGCGAGTGGGTGCGAGCACGAGGGCCTGCGGGGTCTTCTGCGTCAGATCCAGCCGCTCCAGCACCGGCAGTGCGAACGCCGCCGTCTTGCCGGTGCCGGTCTGTGCGGTGCCCAGCACGTCGCGGCCGCTCAGCAGCAACGGGATCGTCGCCGCCTGGATGGCCGAGGGTGTC
This sequence comes from Microbacterium kribbense, assembly GCF_039537285.1. Taxonomy (NCBI): domain Bacteria; kingdom Bacillati; phylum Actinomycetota; class Actinomycetes; order Micrococcales; family Microbacteriaceae; genus Microbacterium; species Microbacterium kribbense. The sequence goes on from NZ_BAABAF010000008.1 coordinate 93,967, forward strand.
TCGTAGCCGAGGTCGCGGATCGCCGCGAGGGCGGGTCCGGTCACGCCGAGCTGTTCGAAGCCCGGGGCCTCGGGCTCACCGGTGGTGGCATCCGTTGTCGAGGCCTGTGCAGTCTCGCTCATGATCCGGCTCCCGTCAGGTTCAGCAGCTTCTCGCGCACCTGGCGGCGCAGCACCTTGCCGATCAATGATTTCGGCAGCTCGTCGACGACGAAGATGCGCCGCGGCACTTTGTAGGGGGTGAGGATGCTGCGGGCGAACGCGCGGATCGCCTCGACATCGGGGTTCCGAACATCGGGGGCGAGCACGATCGCCGCCGCCACTTCTTCGCCGGAATGCTCGCTGGGCAGGCCGACGACGGCGACGTCTTCGACGTCGGGATGCTGGCGCACCGCGTTCTCGACCTCGGTGGGGGCGACGTTGAAGCCGCCGGTGATGATGAGCTCTTTGATGCGGTCGACGATGCGGACGAAGCCGGCCTCGTCGATCGTGACGATGTCGCCGGTGCGATACCATCCGTCGACGAAGGCCGCCTCGGTGGCCTCGGGCTTGCCGTAGTAGCCGCCGAACACCTGCGGGCCGCGCACGACCAGCTCGCCGGGCGCGCCGGGGGCGACATCCGTCGTGGGCTCGTCGGGGTCGACGACCCGGCACTGCGTGCCCGGCACCGGCAGCCCGACTGTACCGGCGACGCGGCCTTCGGCGACCGGGTTCGCCATCAGCACGGGCGAGCACTCGCTCAGCCCGTATCCTTCGACGAGGTAGCCGCCGCTGGCCTTCTCGAACGGCACGACGAGCTCGTGCGGCAGCGCCATCGCACCCGAGATGGCGACCTGGGTGCTCTGCAGCGAGACGCCCTTCGCGGCGGCGGTCTTCAGCAGCCGTTCGGCGATCGGGGGTACGAGCGGCAGAAACGTCGCCGGATGCTTCTTCGTGACCTCGAGCACCATGTCGGGGTCGAATTTCGGGAACAGCACCAGGCGGGCGCCCATCGACATCGCGAACGTCAGGCACAGGGTCAGCCCGTAGGCGTGGAACATCGGCAGCACTGCGTAGACGACGCAGCCGTCGCCGCGCACGATCTGCGGCACCCAGGCGCGGGCCTGGGCGGCGTTGGCCAGCAGATTGCGGTGCGTGAGCGCAGCACCCTTGGGCGCTCCGGTCGTGCCGCTGGTGTACTGGATGATGGCCAGGTCGTCGGTCTGCGGTGTGGGGTGGCTCGGCGGCAGCGGGGCCGCGGCGACGAGCTGCTTCCACTCGATCGTGCCGCTGACGGGGCTGTACAGCGCGTCACGCGACTCGCGGGCCTTCGCGACGGGCAGGCGCAGCGCCAGCCGGGTGGCCAGCGGCATCGCCGAGATGATGTCGACCGAGATGAGGTTGGCCACGGTGAGGTCGGCGGGCAAATCCTGCACCGACTCGACGACCTTCGTCCACACGATCGCCGTCTTCGCACCGTGGTCCTCGAACTGCTTGCGCAGCTCGCGTGGGGTGTACAGCGGATTGTGCTCGATCGCGATCGCGCCCAGCCGCAGGATCGCGTAGAACGCGACGATGTGCTGCGGGCAGTTCGGCAGCACGATCGCGACGGTGTCGCCGGCGCCGACGCCCAACGCCGCCAGCCCGGCGGCGGCGCGGTCAATCTGCTCCTTCAGCTGCAGGTACGTCGTCTCGCGGCCGAAGAACTGCAGCGCGGGGGCGTCGGGGTAGTCGCGGGCCGAAGCCGTCACGATGTCGACGAGCGACCCGCTGACCGGGTCGAGGTCGATGGGGACGCCGGCGGCATAGCTGGCGGTCCACGGGCGGGGTGGGTCGAACGTCGTCACTTCGCCAGCCTACGCGTCGGGGCGGTCGCGGACAGGATGTCCCGCGTCGACGGGCATTGCGGGCGTCGCGGGCAGCGGCCGCCGGTGGCGGCATCCACGCGACCATAGACTGGAGGGGTGTCTGAAATCACCCCCGAACTCGTGCGCCATCTCGGTGTGCTCGCGCGCATCCAGCTGAGCGACGAAGAGGTCGAGCGCCTCACCGGCCAGCTCGATGTCATCGTCGACAACATCGCCAAGGTCTCCGAAGTGGCCACTCCCGACGTGCCGGCCACGAGCCACCCCGTCCCGCTGCAGAACGTGTTCCGCCCCGACGAGGTGGGCGCCACACTCACGCACGCGCAGGCGATGCAGAACGCACCGGATGCCGCGGGCGGCCGCTTCCGCGTCACGGCGATCCTGGGGGAGGAGCAGTGAGCGATCTGATCCGCCTGTCCGCCGCCGAGCTGGCGGGCAAGCTCGCCGCAGGCGAGGTCTCGTCCGTCGAGGCCACTCAGGCGCACCTCGACCGCATCGCCGCCGTCGACGGCGACATCCACGCGTTCCTGCACATCAACGCGCACGCGCTGGATGCCGCAGCCGACATCGATCGGCGTCGTGGCGCCGGCGAGTCGCTGTCGCCGCTGGCCGGCGTGCCGCTCGCGATCAAGGACGTGCTGGTGACCACCGACATGCCCTCCACCAGCGGCTCGAAGATCCTCGAGGGCTACCTGTCGCCGTTCGACGCCACTGTGGTGGCGCGCTCGCGCGCGGCCGGCCTGGTGCCGCTGGGAAAGACCAACATGGACGAGTTCGCGATGGGTTCGTCCACCGAGCACTCCGCATACGGGCCCACGCACAACCCGTGGGACCTGGAGCGCATCCCCGGCGGCTCCGGCGGCGGCTCGGCCGCGGCCGTGGCGGCCTTCGAGGCGCCGCTGGCCCTCGGCTCCGACACCGGCGGCTCGATCCGCCAGCCCGCGCACGTCACCGGCACCGTCGGCATGAAGCCCACCTACGGCGGCGTCAGCCGGTACGGCGCGATCGCGCTGGCCTCGTCGCTGGACCAGGTCGGCCCGGTCACCCGCACGGTGCTCGACGCCGGCCTGCTGCACGACGTGATCGGCGGCCACGACCACAACGATTCCACGTCGCTGACCGACGCGTGGCCGTCGTTTGCCGACGCCGCCCGCGAGGGAGCGACCGGAGCGGTGCTCAAGGGGCTGAAGATCGGCGTGATCACCGAGCTGCCCGACAGTGGCTTCCAAGCCGGCGTGTCGGCATCCTTCCGCGCCGCCCTCGACCTGCTGTCAGCGCAGGGAGCCGAGATCGTCCCGATCAGCGCGCCGCACTTCGAGTACGGAGTGGCCGCGTACTACCTGATCCTGCCGGCCGAGGCATCCAGCAACCTGGCGAAGTTCGACTCGGTGCGCTTCGGCCTGCGGGTGAACGCACCCGGCACGGTCGAAGACGTGATGGCAGCGACCCGCGAGGCCGGCTTCGGCGACGAGGTCAAGCGTCGCATCATCCTCGGCACTTATGCTCTGTCGGCCGGCTATTACGACGCCTATTACGGATCGGCACAGAAGGTGCGCACGCTGATCCAGCGTGACTTCGACGCGGCCTTCGCGCAGGTCGACGTGATCGCCACGCCGTCCGCGCCGACGACGGCGTTCAAGCTCGGCGAGAAGATCAACGATCCGCTGCAGATGTACCTGAACGACCTGACCACGATCCCGGCGAATCTCGCCGGCGTGCCCGGGATCTCGGTTCCGTCGGGGCTCGCCGAAGAAGACGGGCTTCCCGTCGGCATCCAGTTCCTGGCTCCGGCCCGTGCGGATGCGCAGCTGTACCGGGTGGGTGCGGCGACCGAAGCCGCGCTGCTGGATTCGTGGGGTGGTCCGCTGCTGGATCGGGCGCCCGTGTTGGGAGGGACGCGCTGATGGCCGCCGACAAGCTGATGGACTTCGATGCCGCCATCGAGCAGTTCGAGCCGGTGCTCGGCTTCGAGGTGCACGTCGAGCTGAACACCAAGACCAAGATGTTCTCGGCCGCACCCAACTCGTTTGGCCGTGACCCGAACACCGAGCTGGCACCCGTCGACCTGGGCCTGCCCGGGTCGATGCCGGTGGTCAACGAGCAGGCTGTGCGCTACTCGATCAGCCTGGGCCTGGCGCTCGGGTGCCAGATCGCGCCCTCGAGCCGGTTCGCGCGCAAGAACTACTTCTACCCCGACATGGGCAAGAACTACCAGATCTCGCAATACGACGAGCCCATCGCGTTCGAGGGGCAGGTCGAGGTGGAGCTGGCCGACGGCACCCTCGTGCAGATTCCGATCGAGCGGGCGCACATGGAAGAGGATGCCGGCAAGCTCACGCACATCGGCGGGGGAGCCGGCCGCATCCAAGGAGCCGACCACTCGCTGGTGGATTACAACCGGGCCGGTGTGCCGCTGGTCGAGATCGTCACCAAGCCGATCTTCGGCGCCGGCGCCCGTGCCGCCGAGATCGCGGCGACCTATGTGCGCACGATCCGCGACATCGTGCTGTCGCTGGGCATCTCGGACGCGCGCATGGAGCGCGGCAACCTGCGCTGCGACGCGAACGTGTCGCTGCGTCCGTACGGGCAGGTCGAGCTCGGTACCCGCACCGAGACCAAGAACGTCAACTCGATGCGCTCGGTCGAGCGCGCCGTGCACTACGAGATCCGCAGGCAGGCGGCGATCCTCGCCGCCGGCGGCACGATCACGCAGGAGACCCGGCACTGGCATGAGGACACCGGGGTCACCTCGCCCGGCCGGCCCAAGTCCGACGCCGATGACTACCGCTACTTCCCCGAGCCGGACCTGCTGCCGGTGGCGCCCTCGGCGGAGCTGATCGCCGAGCTGCGGGCGGCGCTGCCGGAGCCGCCGGCGGTGCGTCGCCGCCGGCTGAAGCAGGAGTGGGGCTTCACCGACCTCGAGTTCCAGGACGTCGCCAACGGCGGCGTGCTCATCGAGGTCGAGCAGACCATCGCGGCCGGCACGACGCCGGCTGCCGCGCGCAAGTGGTGGACGGGCGAGATCGCCCGTCTGGCCAACGTCGCCGACCGTGAGGCCAGCGAGATGGTCGCACCGGCTGACGTCGCCGCGCTGCAGAAGCTCGTCGACGAGGGCACCCTGACCGACAAGCTGGCCCGGCAGGTACTGGGCGGCATGGTGGCGGGTGAGGGCAGTCCGCAGCAGATCGTGGATGCCCGCGGCCTGGCCGTGGTCTCGGATGACGGCGCGCTGACCGCTGCGATCGACGAGGCCTTCGCCGCCCAGCCGGATGTGCTGGCGAAGATCAAGGACGGCAAGGTGCAGGCCGCCGGCGCGGTGATCGGCGCCGTGATGAAGGCGATGCGCGGCCAGGCCGACGCCGCCCGCGTGCGCGAACTGATCCTGGAGCGCGCCGCCCGGTAGCCCGCCCGCGCCGAGAAGGCGCGTAGCCCGCCGAGAAGGTGGGTTCTGCGCCGAGAAGGTGGGTTTTCTGCCGAGAAGGTGGTTTCTACGCCGAGAAGGTGGGTTTTCTGCCGAGAAGGTGGTTTCTACGCCGAGGCGGTGCAGCACCATCTCGAGGGCGGATGCACCTTCTCGGCATGGGAAGGGCCTTCTCGACGCAGGATGCGCCTTCTCGGCGTAGGCAGGACCTTCTCGGTGTGGGAAGGGCCTTCTCGAGGGCGGATGCGCCTTCTCGGCGGGGCCGGGTGTCGGTGGCAGCGGGGACAATGGTCGGATGGGACGTGGCGACGGATCGGGACGGCGGGTGTCAGCGGATGACGCGGACGACACCGGCGCCGGCATCCTGCACGTCGACATGGACGCGTTCTACGCGTCGGTCGAGGTGCTCGATGACCCCTCGCTGCGGGGCAAGCCGGTCATCGTCGGTGGCATTGAGGGCCGCGGCGTCGTCTCCAGCGCAACGTACGAGGCGCGCCGCTACGGTGTGCGCTCCGCGATGCCGGTGGGCCAGGCGATGCGGCTGTGCCCCGCCGCGGTGGTCGTGCCGCCGCACTTCGACCGCTACCTCGCCCTGTCCGATCAGGTGATGGACCTGTTCCACGAGATCACGCCGCTGGTCGAACCGCTCTCGATCGACGAGGCATTCCTCGACGTGCGCGGCGCGCGCCGGCTATGGGGGCCGCCGGGGCAGGTCGCCCGGATGCTGCGGGCGCGGGTGCGCGAGCGCACCGGTCTGACCTGCAGCGTCGGGGCGGCGGCCACCAAGCACGTCGCCAAGATCGCGTCCACCATGAGCAAGCCGGACGGGCTGCTGATCATCGCCGCGGCCGACACCGAGGCGTTCCTGCAGCCGCTGAGCGTGCGCGCCCTGTGGGGCGTCGGGCCGAAGGCCGGCGACGTGCTCGCCGGCCGCGGCATCCGCACCGTCGCCGACCTCGTGCAGACGCCGCGGCCGGTGCTCGAACGCGTGCTGGGCGCCGCGATGGCCGATCGTCTCTGGCACTTGGCCCGGGGGAGGGATGCCCGGGCCGTCGAGACCGAACGCGTCGAGAAGAGCGTCGGCCACGAAGAGACCTTCCAGACCGACATCGCCGACGCGCAGGTGCTGCGCGCTGAGCTGCGGCACCTGGCCGACCGGGTGGGCGCGCGGCTGCGACAGTCCGGGTGGGAGGCGGCCACGGTGTCGCTGAAACTGCGGTTCTCCGACTTCACGACCCTCACCCGCACCCAGACCCTACCCGAGCCCACCGCGGTCGGGCAGCGTCTGGGCGCTGCGGCAATCGACCTGTTCGACCAGGTCGACCGCCCGCTCCCGGTGCGGCTGATCGGCGTGCGCGCGGAACGACTGCGCCCTGCCGGCAGTGCCGGGACGGCGCTGTGGGACGACGACGAAGAGTGGCGGCAGGTCGAGACCGCGCTCGACGATGCCGCGGCGCGATTCGGTGAAGGGGCGGTCCGGCGCGCCGCCGTGCTGGGCCCGCGCCGCGACGTCGGCGGCGTCACGCATCATCCGCCGCCCCGCCGCCGCCCGGCCGACTGAGCCGGGGGTGGGCAGGACGTCCGCGGGCGGCTAGCGTGGACCCATGCCCAATATCGCACTCGAGCTCGGCAAGCAGGCCGCGTCTTTCGGCGTCAACAGCGCGTACGGTTCGCAGCAGGACATGGACGGCATCCGGGTCATTCCGGTGGCCATCAGCTGGTCGGGGTACGGCGGTGGCTCCGACGACGCCGGCACCGGCGGGGGCGGCGGGGGCGGCTACGCCATTCCGATCGGCGCATATGTGCGCCGCGGCGACGACCTGCGGTTCGAGCCGAACGTCGTGTCGTTCCTGGCCGTCGCGATCCCGTTCGTCTGGGTCTGCGGCCGCGCGCTCAGCCGTGTCATCCGAGCCCTCAAGAAGTAGCGCCGACCCGGTCGGCGTCGCTCTGGCCGCGGCTGCCGCTGGCGCCTGGGCGGCGATCGCCGCCACCGCCTCGGCTAATCCCGTGGTGCTCATCGACGGCCGCAGCGGTGCGGGCAAATCGTCGCTCGCGCGGCTGCTGGTCGCGCAATGGCCGCCCCGGCACGCGCAGCTGGTCGCGCTCGACGCGCTGTACCCCGGCTGGGACGGGATGGATGCCGGAGTCGACATCGTCCGCGACGGCATCCTGATCCCGCGCGCAGGGGGCCGAGCCGGCACCTGGCGACGGTGGGACTGGGATGCCGGTGAGCCCGCCGACGCGCATGCGGTGGACTTCTCGCGACCGCTCGTCATCGAGGGCGCAGGCCTGCTGCGGCCCGACACCGCGCCCCTGGGCCGGGTGCGGGTGTGGCTGGACTCGCCGGAGCGCTCGCGCCGGCATCGGGCGCTGGAGCGGGATGGGGAGGCCTACCGTCCGCACTGGCAGCGGTGGGCGCAGCAGGAGCAGCACCACCTGGACCGCGACGATCCGCTGCATCTGGCGGACCTGGTCTTCCCGGTGCCGTGAGCGCGTGTACTCAGTCCGGGTCGATGGCCTGCAGCAGTCCCTCGAGCCGGTAGCCGAGCCATTCGTAGATGCCGAATCGTGGATCGGTCTGGTCGTGGTCGGTCTCGGTGCGGATGCCCAGGCGGGATGCGATCACCAGGCGCAGCGACGTCAGCGTGCGCAGCCACGCCTCGACGTCGTCGGGGGACAGGTCGACGATGATCAGCTCGCGAGGATCGTCGACGCCGTCTGGCCCTTCCCGCGCGTCGCCCAAGCTCGCCAGCACGGTCCGGGCATCCTCGTCACGGTGTGCGAGCAGGTCGGATGCGGTCAGCTCGCGGAACTGCCGGGCGGCGTCGATGTCGTCGGCGTAGGCATCCGGAAACAGTCGGGCCAGCGCCGGATCGGTCGGCACGTCGCCGGCTGCGCCATCCGATCCCTGCAGCAGGTCGCGGAACTGCTCGATCAGGTCGGCCAGATGCGTCGCCTCCATGCGGGCGATCTGCATCACGACGGTGTTCGGCACGCTCATCACGGAACCCTTCTGATCGTCGCCCACAGTCCGTAGTCGTGCATGGCCTGGGCGTGCAGCTCCATCTGCTCGCGCGGGCCCTCGGAGACCACGGCGTGGCCCTGCTCGTGCACGGCGAGCATCAGGGTCGTCGCGACGGAGCGCGGGTAGCCGAAGTACTCGCGCAGCACCCGCACGACGTAGCTCATCAAGTTGACCGGGTCGTTCCACACGACGGTCTGCCAATTGCGATCGGGATCCACGCTCGCGCGCTGGTCGACGACCTCGTCGATGTCGGGGGTCGCCAGCGGGGTCATGCCCAGCCCAGTTCGTGCAGTCGTTCGTCGTCGATGCCGTAGAAGTGCGCGATCTCGTGCACGAGCGTCGTGTGCACTTCGTCGCGCAGTTCGTCCTCGTCGGCGCAGATGTCCAAATGCGGCTCTCGGTAGACGATGATCCGATCGGGCAGCTCGCCGCCGCCATAGCGGTCGCGCTCGGTCAGGGCCCACCCGTCGTACAGGCCGAGCAGGTCTAGGCTGCCGTCCTCGGGGCGGTCGGCCACGACGAACACGACGTTGTCCAGCCCCTCGACCATGTCGTCCGGCAGGCGGTCGAGCTCGTCGGTGACGAGTGCCTCGAATGCCTCGGCATCCATGTTCAGCATCGGCCGTTCAGCTCCTGCGCGTCGTGTCGGGCGCCGTGCCGGCGAATGCCGGCTTCATGGGGTGAGTAACGGGACTTGAACCCGCGACCCCCTGGACCACAACCAGGTGCTCTACCAACTGAGCTATACCCACCATGTGTCCCGCCTGCGCGGGCAACCAGACGATTCTCTCACACCTGCAGAGCGAACGACGACACCGTGGCCGCCGCCGTGGCCTTCGCGTCATCGCTGGTCGGGCCGGGCTCGGGAACGAAGACGGCCTGGCGGTAATAGGCGAGTTCGCGGATGGATTCGCGGATGTCGGCGAGGGCCCGGTGGCCGCCGTCTTTGGTCGGCGCGTGCATGTACGCGCGCGGGAACCAGCGCCGGGAGAGCTCCTTGATGCTGGACACGTCGACGTTGCGGTAGTGCAGCCAGGCGTCGACCTGCGGCATGTACTTCGCGATGAACATACGGTCGGTGCCGATCGTGTTGCCGGCCAGCGGCGCCTTGCCCTGCAGCGGCGCGAACCTCTTGATGTAGGCGAGCGTCTCGGCCTCTGCCTCGGCCAGGGTGACGCCGAGCGGGATCTGCTCGATCAGCCCCGAGGCGGTGTGCATCTTCGTGACGAAGTCGTTCATATGCGCCAGCGCCGCCGCGCCCGGCTTGATCACGACCTGCAGGCCCGGATCAAGGGGCTTGAGTTCGAAGTCGGTCACGATCACCGCGATCTCGACCAGCTCATCGACGGCCGGGTCGAGCCCGGTCATCTCGCAATCGATCCACACCAGCCGGTCGTTCTCGGATGTTCCCACCATGGTCTTCATCCTAACGACGGGCCCGGACGCGACCGCGCGGCGCCTGCCCGCTGATGCGGTCGCCGGCGATGCGCCAGCGCACGATGGGCCCCTCCGGGAGGATTCGAACCCCCGACCTTGCGGGTAGAAACCGCTCGCTCTGTCCCCTGAGCTACGGAGGGAGATGGGTCACAGACAGATTAGCGGGTGCGGGTGCCGGCCGGAAACAGGCGTGTGTGCCGCCGGCGATCGGCGCCCGGACGCATCCACGCACACGCCCGGCCACCGGTGCGTGCCGGTGCCGGTGCGGCCCGGCTCTGGCGCCGGTGCGCGCGCTGGCGTAGCGTCGGCAGCAGAGCGGAAGGAGCTCGATCATGGCTGACCAGACGGTATGGGTGGCCCACGGCGAGACCGGGGTTGTGGGCATGATTCATCAGGGCGACGACGGCTTCACCGTCACCAAGGCCGGTGCCGATGCGGCGCTGGGCACCTATCCGACCATGGCGGTCGCGAAATCCGCGCTGTACTCGGCAATGGCCGCGGGCAGTGACTGGCCGCGGTTCGAACAGCACTGACACCCGCGGCGGCATCAGGCGCCGTCGGCTCAGCGCCCGTAGCGCAGGCAGTCCACGGCGTCGTCGATCGACCAGAACGCGCCCAGGTCCAGGAACGCCCGCGACCCAGGGTGGTAGCGGCGTGCCCGGTAACGTGTGCCTCGGGCCTCGTGCTCGGCGCCGATGTGGCCGACGATCAGCCCCGCGGCATCAACGACCCGCCAGCGGTCGCGACCGATCGGCATGAGGTGCAGGCCCGTGCCGGGGCGCAACCGGGGCGGGCCGGCTGCCGGTGTCACACGTGTGGTGCGCATGATGTCCTCCTGATTTTGAAGATAACTGCGGCCTCCGACATCGCCGCCGGCCGACCCGTCAGCGATCGCGTGACGTCGGCTCCTCCCCAGCACCGCTGATTTCGCGATACCGGCGGCGGCATCCACAGATCGCCGGATGTCGCCGCCGTCGCCGGTCCGCCGGCGGCACAGTGGGTGCCAGCCCCGGTGCTCGACGGGCACTCGGGCACCGGGGCATCACCCTGATTCTCCGGATGGGCACGACTGTCGGAAAGGACAGCGAGATGAGCGACATGATCACGATCACCGGCAACATCGCGGCCGACCCGGAGCGGCGGCACATCGGCTCGGGGGTTGCCGTGACCACATTCCGGGTGGGCAGCAGCCAGCGGCACTTCGACCGCGACAAGGGCCAATGGGTGCAGACGGCGACGAACTGGTACTCGGTCTCGGCGTTCCGTCGCCTCGGCGACCATGCCTTCGCCTCGCTGCACAAGGGTGAGCGCGTCATCGTCACCGGCAAGCTGAAGGTGCGGCAGTGGGAGTCGGGCGACAAGCACGGCACGGCCATCGAGATCGATGCCGACGGCATCGGACACGACCTGCTCTGGGCGACGACCCAGTATCAGCGTGCCGAGCACGAGCAGCAGTCCTGGGCGGTGCCCGGCGGCGCAGCCGGTCCGGACGCCGACCCGGAGCGGGCGCCGGAGTGGGACATGACAAGGCCCGGTGCGGGGGCGCAGTCCGATGCCGAGGGGCCGGATGCCGGTGCCGCGCGCGGCGGGGACTGGGGCGCCCCCGCACCGGAGCCCGGGCGGCCGTCGGATCCGGCGGCCGGGTCCGTGCCCGTCGTCACCGATGCCGAGCTCGTCGATACGCCGTTCTGAGCGGTTCCGGCGCGGACGCACCGCCTAGACTCGGTGGGTGCGTCTGCGTCCCGTCCTCGCGTCGGTGCCGCGCCGTGCGCTGACTCTGATCGTCGCGCTGGGCGTGGCGGTGACGCTGGCCGGATGCACCGGCGGTGGCTCGGCCGACCCGGTGGTGGCCGGCCCGGCGACGACCGGCACCGTGGCGCCGCCGGCGAGCGTGTCGCCGCCGCCCGTGGTCGAGCCCTCTGGCACGCCGGGTGCGACGTCGACGCAGCCGCACGCTGCCGGCACCGCGCAGCAGAACCTGCCGCGGTTCCGCGCCGTCGTGGCCCAGGTGGCCGCCGGTGCGGGCAAGGTCGAGGGGCGGGCGTACATCGATGCGCTCGTGACGGCGGGGTTCGACAAGAAGGCGATGCAGGTCACGCAAGACCAGTCGACGGTGGGCCATCCCGCCGAGTCGATCGAGTTCTCGGTGCGGTGGCCGGACGGCCAGTGCCTGGTCGGACAGGTCGGCCCCGACACCGGCGCGCCGGTGACGACGGTGCTTCCGGGGCTCGCCGGCGGCGGCTGCCTGCTGGGCGCCACCCGCGTCATCGACTGGTGACCGCTGGGTGCCACCGGCGTCAACGACTGGCGATCGCCCGCCGCAGGTCGGCAGGGCCGCAGCCGGGTAGGCTGGGACGCTGACGTCGTCACGCAGGGAGAGCACTTTCGAATGGCTGAATATATCTATCAGATGGTCCGCGCCCGCAAGGCTGTGGGCGACAAGCTGATCCTCGACGATGTGACGATGGCGTTCCTGCCCGGGGCGAAGATCGGCATGGTCGGCCCCAACGGGGCGGGCAAGTCCACGATCCTGAAGATCATGGCGGGCCTGGACCACCCGTCCAACGGCGAGGCCATGCTCTCGCCCGGCTACACCGTCGGCATCCTGATGCAGGAGCCCGAGCTCGACGAGACCAAGACCGTTCTGGAGAACATCCAGGAGGGCATCGCGATCAAGGGCAAGGTCGACCGCTTCAACGAGATCTCGGCGCTGATGAGCGACCCGGATGCCGATTTCGATGCGCTGCTGGCCGAGATGGGCACGCTGCAGGAGGAGATCGACGCCGCCGACGCGTGGGACCTGGACTCGCAGCTCGAGCAGGCGATGGACGCGCTGCGCACCCCGCCCGGCGACGCGCCGGTGGACACCCTCTCGGGCGGGGAGAAGCGCCGCGTCGCGCTGACCCGCCTGCTGCTGCAGAAGCCCGACCTGCTGCTGCTGGACGAGCCCACCAACCACCTGGACGCCGAGAGCGTGCAGTGGCTCGAGCAGCACCTGCAGAAGTACCCCGGTGCCGTGATCGCCGTCACGCACGACCGGTACTTCCTCGACCACCTCGCCGAATGGATCGCCGAGGTAGACCGCGGTCGGCTGATCGGCTATGAGGGCAACTACTCGACCTATCTGGAGAAGAAGGCCGAGCGCCTGCAGGTGCAGGGCAAGAAGGACGCCAAGCTCGCCAAGCGCCTCGCCGACGAGCTGGACTGGGTGCGGTCGAACACAAAGGGCCGGCAGGCGAAGTCGAAGGCCCGCCTGGCCCGCTACGAAGAGATGGCATCCGAGGCCGAGCGCACCCGCAAGCTCGACTTCGAAGAGATCCAGATCCCCGCAGGCCCGCGCCTGGGCAGCATCGTGATCGAGGCGAAGAAGCTACAGAAGGGCTTCGGCGACCGTTCCCTGATCGACGGCCTCAGCTTCAGCCTGCCGCCGAACGGCATCGTCGGCGTGATCGGTCCCAACGGCGTCGGCAAGACCACGCTGTTCAAGACCATCGTGGGCCTGGAGCCCATCGACGGCGGCCAGTTGAAGGTCGGCGAGACGGTCAAGATCAGCTACGTCGATCAGACCCGGGCCGGCATCGACGCGAACAAGACGCTGTGGGAGGTCGTCTCGGACGGCCTGGACATCATCACCGTCGGCAAGATCGAGATCCCGTCGCGCGCCTACGTGTCCAAGTTCGGCTTCAAGGGCCCCGACCAGCAGAAGAAGGCCGGCGTGCTCTCGGGCGGCGAGCGCAACCGGCTCAACCTCGCCCTCACCCTCAAGCAGGGCGGCAACCTGCTGCTGCTGGACGAGCCCACCAACGACCTCGACGTCGAGACCCTGTCGAGCCTGGAGAACGCCCTGCTGGAGTTCCCCGGCTGCGCCGTGGTGATCACCCACGACCGGTGGTTCCTGGACCGCATCGCGACGCACATCCTCGCGTACGAGGGCACCGACGACAAGCCCGACCAGTGGTACTGGTTCGAGGGCAACTTCGAGGCCTACGAGCAGAACAAGATCGAGCGCCTCGGCGCCGACGCCGCGACCCCGCACCGCTCGACGTACCGGAAGCTCACGCGTGACTGAGGGCGAGCAGAGGCGGCTGCACATCCCCATCCCGCTGCGGTGGGGCGACCTGGACGCCTACAACCACGTCAACAACGTGACGATGCTTAAGCTCCTCGAAGAGGCGCGGGTGCGCGCGCTGTGGCGGCCGCTGGCCGGTGAGCATGCGCCGTCGACGGCGGTGATGGATGCCACTTTGGACAGCGGGGTGCTCACCCTGATCGCCCGGCAGGAGATCGAGTACCGCGCCCCGGTGCCCTACCAGCGTGAGCCGTTGGACGTGCAGATGTGGTTCTCCAAGGTCATCGGCAGCAGCCTCGAGGTCTGCTACGAGGTGTGCTCGCCACGCGAGGCCGCGCCCGCCGACTCTCCACCCGCTGAGGCCGCGCCCGCCGAGGGTACGCAGACCGTCTATGTCCGCGCGACGACGACGGTCGTGAAGGTGGATGCCGCCAGCGGCCGCCCGATCCGCATCAGCGAGGTCGAGCGGGCGGCGTGGGAACCCTATCTGGGGCCCGCCGTGCATTTCTCACACCGCCGCTGAGCGGAACCGGGCCCGCCGATGTCGGCCGGTCGGTCAGCTCTGGTCCGGAACGCGCACCATGATCTCCTGCGCCACCGAGGCCAGCAGCACGCCCGCCCGGGTGTACAGCCGGCCCTGCGCCAGCCCGCGGCCGGCGCGGGCGCTGGGGGACTCCTGCACGTACAGCATCCACTCGTCCACCCGGCCGTCCCGGTGCCACCACATGGCGTGGTCGAGGCTGGCCAGCTTCAGGCCGGGCGTCGCCCACGAGATGCCGTGCGCCCGCAGGATCGTCTCCTGGATCGTCATGTCGGTCAGATACACGAGCGCCGCCCGGTGCACCGCCGGATCGTCCGGCAGCTGCCGGCGGGTGCGCATCCACACCGCCTGATGCGGCGAGGGGTCATCTTGCCCCGGCGCATAGATGGGCCGGTCGAGATAGCGCAGCTCGACAGGGCGGTCGCGCAGCAGCCGCTGCGACAGCGGGTGCAGCCCCCGCAGCTGCTCGTCGCCCGTGGGCAGATCCTCCGGCGCGGGGATGCCGTCGGGCATCGGGGCCTGGTGGTCGAGGCCGGGCGACTCCGCCTCGAACGAGGAGATCATCGAGAAGATCGGCACGCCGTTCTGGAACGCCTGCGTGCGGCGGGTCGAGAACGAGCGGCCGTCGTGGATGCGATCGACCGAGAACGTGATGCGCTGGGCCGCGTCGCCGGGCCGCAGGAAATAGCCGTGCATCGAGTGCGGGGTGCGCTCCGCCTCGACCGTGCGCTGCGCGGCCACGATCGACTGCGCCAGCACCTGACCGCCGTAGACCCGGCCCTCGGGCATCGGCTGCGAGACGCCGACGAAGATGTCCTCCGTGGTGCGGGCGCCCGAATCCGCCAGATTCAGCACCTCCAGCAGCGCGTCGATCGGATCTGTGGGAACGGCGGCGTCGGTCACAGAACTCTCTTCGCTCTCGTCGGGCACCTCGGCGCCCGGTGGGTGTCTGCTTGGTAGTTTAGGACTGATGGCTCAGCGACTCGTGTTCCCGGATGCGTACGCGGCCGCCGACCTGATCACCTTCGCCGGTCGCGCCGCGCGCGCGGGCGACGGCGCCGTGCACCTGCGGGCGTCGGGCGGCACGCTGGTGACCGCCGCCGCCCCGCTGCTGCGGCAGGGGCTGCTGGATTCGACCCCCACGATCATCGGGATGCGGCTGCTGCCGGTGGATCCGGAGCTGGACTGCGATCTGGTCGTCGAGGCGGCGCTGCTGCAGATCGCGCACGACGACGCCGAAGCGGTCGAGCTGCCCGAGACGGCGGTGCCGCCGCCGCTGTGGTCGGCGGCCGAAGTGCCGCGCAGCGGCTGGTCGCACGCCGGCACGCTCGACCTCGCCGTGCTGGCCGAACGCGCCCAGTGGGGGATGTCGGCGGTCGCGCACGCGCTGCCGATCGACCCGGGGGATCTGATCGTGCAGGCCGTGCGCGGCAAGATCTGGAGCGCTCCCGACGAAGACCTCGGCGGACTGCCGCGCGGGGTCGCCTTCGTCGCCCGCACGCTGGGGTTCATCGGCGAGGACGCCGAGGATGTCGGGGTGCGCACCTGTGGCCGGTGGACCCGGCTGACGCTGCGCCGCGGTCATGTGCTGCTGCGCGGACCCGCGCACCTGGGTATGACCGAGGTGCGCGAGACCGGGCACGTGGCCGCACTCGTGGACTGACCGCTCAGAGGGCGGCGGCCGCCGCCCGGCCTGCGACCCGCCCCGAGAACAGGCATCCGCCCAGGAAGGTGCCCTCCAGCGACCGGTAGCCGTGCATGCCGCCACCGCCGAAGCCGGCCGCCTCGCCGGCGGCGTACAGGCCGGGCACGACCTGTCCGCCGGGCGCGAGTGCACGGGCTGACAGGTCGGTCTCGATGCCGCCCAGCGACTTGCGGGTCAACACGTGCAGCTTGACGGCGATCAGCGGCCCGGCCTTCGGATCGAGGATGCGGTGCGGCGCGGCGGTGCGGACGAGCTTGTCGCCACGGTACGAGCGCGCCGAGCGCAGCATCGCTATCTGCGCGTCCTTCGTGAACGGGTTGGCCATCTCGCGGTCGCGCGCCTCGACCTCCTCACGCGCCCGCTGCCCGTCCAGCGCCTCGCCGCCGGGCAGCTGCCGCATCGCGGCGACCAGCTCGTCGAGCGTGTCGCGCACGATGAAGTCGGCGCCATGGTCCAGGAACGCCTGCACCGGGCCGGCCGCGCCCTTGCCCAGCCGCGAACGCAGCAGCAGCGGCAGGTTCTTCTCGGTGAGGTCGGGGTTCTGCTCGCTGCCGCTGAGCGTGAACTCCTTCTCGATGATGCGCTGCGACAGGATGAACCAGGAATGGTCGTACCCGGTGCCGCGCAGGTACTCCAGCGTGCCGAGCGTGTCGAAGCCGGGGAACAGCGGCACCGGCAGCCGCTTGCCGGTGGCATCCAGCCACACCGAGGACGGTCCGGGCAGGATCCGGATGCCGTGACCGGGCCACACCGGATCCCAGTTCTGGATGCCCTCGACGTAGTGCCACATCCGGTCGGCGTTGATCAGCCGGGCGCCGGCGTCGGCGCTGACCTGCTGCATCGACCCGTCCACGTAGGCGGGCACGCCGGTGACCATCGTCTGCGGCGGCGTGCCCAGCCGGCTCGGCCAGTTCCGCCGCACCAGGTCGTGGTTGCCGCCGATGCCACCCGAGGAGACGATCGTGGCGGTGGCGGAGACCGAGAACGAGCCGACCACGTCGCGCGAGCTGGCGAACCCGCGGGCGGCTCCCGAGGGCGCCAGGACGTCGCCGGTCGCACCGGTGACCGTGCCGCCGTCGACGGTCAGGGCCGCCACCCGGTGCCGGGGGAGCACCCTCAGGCGCCCGGCTGCCTCGGCCTGCTCGAGGGCCTTCTGGAACGGCGCCACCAGGCCCGGTCCGGTGCCCCAGGTGATGTGGAAGCGCGGGACCGAGTTGCCGGGCCCGGCGGCGGTGTAGCCGCCGCGCTCGGCCCAGCCGGGCACGGGGAAGAAGCCGACGCCCTTCTCGCGCAGCCACGCGCGGTTCTCCTGATGTGCGAACTGCAGGTAGGCCTCGGCCCACTGCCGGGGCCAGGCGTCCTCATCGCGATCGAAGCCGGCGGTGCCGAACCAGTCCTGCCGGGCCAGTTCGAACGAGTCCTTGATGCCGAACCGGCGCTGCTCGGGGGAGTCGATGAACAGCAGCCCGCCGAAGGACCACCAGGCCTGTCCGCCCAGGTTCGTGCGCGGCTCCTGGTCGACGACGATGACCCGCTTGCCGGCCGCGGTCGCCTCGCCGGCGGCGACCAGGCCTGCCAGCCCCCAGCCGATCACGAGCAGGTCGGCGCTGTGGGCGGTGTCCGTGCTCATACCGTCCGCTCCGCGGCGTCGGTGGGCGCCGCCGGAGAGGGCGGGTAGGGCGGCGTCGGCTCGAACGTGTTCACCATGGCGTATGCCGAGCGCTGCAGGTAGTCCCAGATGACGTCCGCGTGCAGCGGCGGCAGGTTCTGCTCGTCCAGCGCGTCGCGCATGTGGCCGAGCCAGTGGTCGCGGGCTTCGGGATTCACGTGGAAGGCCACGTGGCGCGCGCGCAGCCGCGGGTGTCCGCGCCGCTGGCTGTAGTCCGTGGGCCCGCCCCAGAACTGCTCCAGAAAGGTGCGCAGCCGCCATTCCGCGCCGTCCATGTCGTGCAGCGGATACATCGTGCGCAGCAGCGCGTCCTGCGCGACCCGCTGGTAGAAGTCGTGGATGAGCGGCACGAAGACATCGTGCCCGCCGACCTCCTCATAGAAGGTCATCGGTGCGGCATCGGTCATGGCTTCTCCTTCGCGTCGCCGGCGCCTTCGGCGGGGCCCTCGCCGCCGGCCGACGCGTCGCGCTTGCGGCCCTTCTTCGACTTCGGCTTCCAGTGCACATCGCTGGGTGCGATCGGGTTCGGCTTCGTCCTGGGGGGATTGGCCCCGCGCACCCGCTGCGCGCCCTCGGCGCCTTCGAGCACCACCGAGTTCAGGCCCGACACCTCCGTGCCGGTCGCCCTCAGCGCGGCTCGCAGGCGCCGGCGCAGCTCGCTGGCCACGTCGTCCTTCGCGTTCGCACGGGTCTTGAGCACGATGCGCAGCACCAGCGTCTCGCCGTCGATCTGCTGCAGGCCCCACAGCTCGGGGTATCCGGTGATCCGCGAGCGCCACTTGGGGTCCTTCGCCAGGCCCGCCGCGGCATCCAGCATCTGGTCCTCGGCCGCATCGACGTCGACGCCCGCGGCGACGCCGACATCGACGATCACGCGCGACCAGCCCTTCGACATGTTGCCGATGCGGGTGACCTCGCCGTTGCGCACGTACCAGAGCGTGCCGTTGACGTCGCGCACGTGCGTGACGCGCACGCTGACGTACTCGACGACGCCGGTGGCCAGGCCCAGGTCGACGACATCGCCGATGCCGATCTGGTCCTCGGCGACGATGAAGATGCCGTTGAGCACGTCCTTGACGATGTTCTGCGCACCGAAGCCCAGGCCGGCGCCGAGCGCCGCGGTGAGCAGGGCGAACGAGCCGAGGACGCCCGGGAACAGCACGCTGACCACCAGCACGATGGCGATGACGCCGATCAGCACGTTGACGACGTTGCTCAGGATCGTGCCCAGGGTGCGCGTGCGCTGGACGATGCGCACCGCGGCCAGCGGCGAGCGCTCCAGCGCCTGGGTATCGTCGACCTGCGCCTTGTGCTTGGCGCCGTTGACGATGCGGGCCACGATGCGGCGGATCAGGATGCGCAGCAGCCAGGCGATGATCACCGCACCGACGACGATGCCGACCGCGCCCAGCGTTCGCCATCCCGCCACCGCCAGCCCGTTGAGGACCCGCTCCAGCAGGGTCGGCTCGCCGGCCGTCGTCGCGGCCGGGATCAGCGGGGTCAGCAGCACAGGGGGCATCGACTCGATCCTAATGACGGATGCCCCGCCCCGGCTGTTGCGTGCGAGGCATCCGTGCCGGCTGCCGGATCAGTCCTGCCGGTCGCGGGCCTGCACCGACAGCGCACGCTCGACGCCGGCGAGGTTCTCGGCGATGATCCGCCGCAGCGCGGCGGGCGCGTCGGCGTGCTCGGCGAGCCATGCGCGGGTCGCATCGCGCAGCGCCTTGTCGGCCAGCGGCGCCGGGTACAGCCCCGTGATCAAGTAGCTCGCGATCTGGTAGGTGCGGCTGTTCCACACCGGCAGCAGCATGTCGAAGTACGGCTGCACGAACGACTCGAGCAGCGTCACCCCGGCGGGGTTCACGAAGCCGGCCGCCGCCGAGCGCACCACCGTGTTCGGCAGCGTGTCGCTGTTCACGAGGCTGTCCCAGGCGGCCTGCTTGGCCTCGTGCGTGGGCAGCGCCGCCTTCGCGTGCGCGGCGAACTCGCCGCCCTTGGCGGTGTTGTCGGCGGCCAGCGCCGCGTCGATGTCGGATGCCGTGACCAGGCCGCCGGCGGCGAGGGAGATGAGCAGCTGCCATGACAGGTCGGTGTCGATCTGCAGGCCCGGCAGGGTCACCTCGCCGTCGCGCAGCCGCTGCACCTGCGCCCAGTGCGACGGCGTCGACGCGGCGGCGGCGAACGTCGTCGCCAGCTGCAATTGGGCGTCGCTGCCGGCCACGGCGCTCTGCGCGAGGGCCCACAGCCCATCGGCGACGCGCACCCGGGTGTGGTCCCGGTGCTCCGGCGCCACGTATGCGGTGGCCGTCAGCAGCAGCTGGCTCAGGGTCGTGCGGATCGTGGTCGACTCGGTCTCGGCGCCGATGTTGCCCAGCACCAGGTCGACGTAGTCGCTCGGCGAGGCTTCGGCATCCCGTGTCTGATCCCATGCGGCGCCCCACACGAGTGCACGCGCGAGCGGGTCGGCGATCTTGCCCAGATGCGCGACGGCGGTGGCCAGCGAGCGGTCGTCGAGGCGGATCTTCGCGTACGCGAGGTCGTCGTCGTTGAGCAGCACCAGGTCGGGGCGCTTCAGGCCCTTCAGCTCGGGCACGTCGGTGCGGTCGCCGTCCACGTCCAGCTCGACGTGGTGCACCCGCACCAGCTGGTCGCCCTCGAGGTCGTAGAAGCCGATGCCCAGCCGGTGCGGACGGATCGTCGGGTAGTCGGCCGGGGCGGTCTGGACCACCGCGAACCGGGTGATCACGCCGTCGGCGTTGTCTTCGATCAGCGGCGACAGGGTGTTCACGCCGGCCGTCTCGAGCCACTTCTTCGACCAGGCGGACAGGTCACGGCCGCTCGTGGTCTCGAGCTCGGCGAGCAGGTCGGACAGTTCGGTGTTGCCCCACTCGTGCTTCGCGAAGTACGCGGCCACACCCGCGAAGAACGCGTCGATGCCGACCCAGGCGGTCAGCTGCTTGAGCACCGACCCGCCCTTGGCGTAGGTGATGCCGTCGAAGTTGACCTGGACGTCTTCGAGGTCGTTGATGGTGGCCACGACCGGGTGGGTCGAGGGCAGCTGATCCTGCCGGTAGGCCCAGCTCTTCTCCATGGCGTTGAAGGTCGTCCACGCGTGCGTCCACTCGGTGGCCTCGGCGGTCGAGATGGTCGAGGCCCATTCGGCGAACGACTCGTTCAGCCACAGGTCGTTCCACCACTTCATGGTGACCAGGTCACCGAACCACATGTGCGCCAGCTCGTGCAGGATCGTCACGACCCGGCGCTCCTTGACGGCATCGGTCACCTTGCTGCGGAACACATACGTCTCGGTGAAGGTGACCGCGCCGGCGTTCTCCATGGCGCCCGCGTTGAACTCGGGCACGAACAGCTGGTCGTACTTCTCGAACGGGTACGGGTAGTCGAACTTCGACTCGTAGTAGGCGAAGCCCTGGCGCGTCTTGTCGAAGATGTAGTCCGCGTCCATGTGCTGCCACAGGCTCTTGCGCGCATACACGCCGAGCGGGATGACGCGGCCCGACGAGCTGGTCAGCTCGGAGAACGTCGCCTCGTATGGGCCGGCGATCAGCGCCGTGATGTAGGAGGAGATGCGCGGGGTGCGCGCGAACGTCCAGGTCGCGGCGCCGTGGTCGTCGGCGACCGGGTCGGGCGTGGGGGAGTTGGAGACGACCTTCCACCCGGCCGGCGCGGTGACCGTGAACTGGAAGCCGGCCTTCAGATCGGGCTGCTCGAACACCGCGAACACGCGGCGCGAATCGGGCACCTCGAACTGCGAGTAGAGGTAGACCTCGCCGTCGACCGGGTCGACGAAGCGGTGCAGGCCCTCGCCGCTGTTCGTGTACCGGCAGTCGGCATCCACGACCAGCTCGTTGCTGGCGGCGAGGCCGGTCAGCGTGATCCGCGAGTCGGCGAATGCGGCGGTGTCGATCGGCGTGCCGTTCAGGGTGATCGCGTGCACCTGTGCGGCGATCAGGTCGATGAACGTCGAGGCGCCCTCGGTGGCGGTGAAGCGCACCGTGGACCGCGAGCCGAACACCTCCGGGCCGCGGGTCAGGTCAAGGACGACGTCATACTCGGCGGTGTCGACGACGGTGCGGCGCTGCTGCGCCTCGATGCGGGTGAGGTTCTCTCCTGGCACTGCAATGCTCCCGGGGGTGTGGGCGGAATGGATGCCGCGCACGGCGCTGCTGGCACCGGCGACAACCCATTCAGCCTACGTCAGGGTTCCCGGCTGCGCGTGGGGGCGCCCCCGCCGGCGACCTCCCTAGGATTGAGCCATGCGCATCCACATCGCGACCGATCATGCCGGCCTCGAGTTCTCGACCCGATTGCAGCACCATCTGGGCGACCAGGGTCACGAGGTCATCGACCACGGACCCCTCGAATACGATGCGCTCGATGACTATCCGGCCTTCTGCATCCGCGCCGCCCAAGCCGTCGTCGCCGACCAGTCCGCGGGGATCCCGGCGCTGGGCGTCGTGTTCGGCGGCTCGGGCAACGGCGAGCAGATCTCGGCGAACAAGGTCGCCGGCATCCGCGCCGCGCTGGTGTGGAACCTGTCCACCGCCGAGCTCGCGCGCGAGCACAACGACGCCAACGTGATCGCGATCGGCGCCCGGCAGCACACGTTCGAAGAGGCCGCCGGCTTCATCGACCGGTTCATCGCGACACCGTTCTCGGCCGAGGAGCGCCACTCCCGCCGCATCTCGCAGATCCGCCTCTTCGAGGACGACGGTTCGCTGCAGCCCGATCCGCGCGCGACCGAGTCGCACTGATGCCCGAGGGCCACTCCGTCCACCGCATAGCCCGGCAGTTCGACCGCAACTTCGTCGCCCGCCAGGTCGCGGCATCCAGCCCGCAAGGCCGTTTCGCCGAGGGCGCGTCGCTGCTGAACGGGCGGGTCGCGACCGAGGTCAGGGCCGTCGGCAAGCAGATGTTCCTCGCGTTCGACGACGACCTGTGGTTGCGCGTGCACCTGGGCATGTACGGCGCGTGGGACTTCGCCGGCGAGATCCTCGTCGACCCGACGATCGCATCGGCCAATGGCCGGATGGGGCAGACCAATCAGCGCGGCACCGAGTTGGGCGACGAGCGGGTGATGGATGCCGCCGGCGAGAACTCGCTGACGTCCATCGGCGCACCCCGGCGCACCCGCGTGCACGTGCGCATGAGCGAGCAGACCAAGGGCCTGGCCGACGAGGGGACCGAGTGGCCGCCGCCGGTGGTCGGGCAGGTGCGGCTGCGCCTGCTGACCGATATCACCTGCGCCGACCTGCGCGGCCCGACCGCCTGCGAGGTGCAGAGCCCCGACGAGATGCTGGCCACCCTCGCAGGGCTCGGCCCCGACCCGCTGGTGGGCGACCCGGCCGAGGGGGAGGAGCGGTTCACCGCCGTCGTGCGCCGCAAGCCCACCCCGATCGGCCTGCTGCTGATGAACCAGAGCGTGGTCAGCGGCATCGGCAACGTGTACCGGGCCGAACTGCTGTATCGGGCGCGCCAGAACCCGCACACCCCTGGGCGCGAGGTGCCCGAAGAGGTGGTGCGGGGGATCTGGCGGGACTGGGTGCGCCTGCTGCAGATCGGGGTTGCGACCGGCCAGATGATGACGATGGACGACCTCGACCCGGAGGCCTACCGCAAGGCGATGGCCAGCCGGGACGACCGCCACTGGGTGTACCACCGCGCCGGGCTGCCGTGCCGGGTGTGCGGCACGGCGATCGTGGTCGAAGAAGCCGCGGCCCGCAAGCTGTACTGGTGCCCGTACTGCCAGGCGTGAGCCCGAACCCTGTGAGCGCCGGATGAGGGCCGCGGGGCGAGCGGACGCCCCGGGCCGGGGGCCGAGGGCGTTCGTGAGAGGCGGGATGCGGGTCAGGCGGCCAGGTGCGCCACCAGGAACCAGCGGTCCTTCTCGACGCCGGCCTTGATGCCGATCACGATGTCCTGACTGGTCAGGTCGATCTCGTCCAGGCCGTCGATGGCCGCCTGCAGGTCGGCGATGACGACATCCATGTCGGCGATGATGGCGCGGACGGTGTCTTCCCACTGCGCGAAGCCGGCGCCGACGGCCGTGGCCGGCACCTTGTCGGTGACGGTGTTGGCGCGTGCATCGATCGGCAGGCCCAGGGCGATGACCCGCTCGGCGGCGAGATCGGCCCAGCCCTGCGCGTGCGCGACGACCTGGTCGAGCAGCTCATGGATGGCGATGAAGTTCGCACCGCGCACATTCCAGTGCGCCTGCTTGCCGTTCACGCCCAGGGCCTGCAGGCCCAGCACGAGCGGGGTCAGGAACTGCGCGGAGCCGGCGGCGACGGTCGGGTCGGCTGCGGCGGTCGGGGTGGTGGTATCGGTCTTGGGCATGTCATGGCCTCCGGTTCGGTGTGGGTGCCTCATACCCCCTCAACGCTAGAGCCGTGCGGGCATTCCGCAACCCGACCTCGCTCGGCTGCGCCCGGCACGCCGCACGCGCCGCCCGATACCGGAATGTGGGCCCGAAGCGACTACCGTCGAGGGGTGCCTTCTGCCGATCACGACCTCGGACCCCAGAACCTGATGGTCGCCGCCACCCCACGACTGCGGCGCGACCGGTCGCCCGAGCACGCCGAGCCCTCGCGCTTCATCCCGCACGTGCAGGGGCTGCGGGCCATCGCGGTGCTGCTGGTCGTGCTCTACCACTTCTGGCCCGGCCGGCTGCCCGGCGGGTATGTCGGCGTCGACGTGTTCTTCGTGATCTCGGGCTACCTGATCACGGCGCACATCTGGCGCGAGCTGAGCATGACCGGAACCATCCGGCTGGGTCAGTTCTGGGCGCGCCGCGCGCGGCGCCTGCTGCCGGCATCCCTGCTCGTGGCGCTGTTCTCGGCGATCGCGGTCGCCTCGCCCTATCTGATGCCCACTTCGGCGCTGGCCCGCGAGGTCAAGGAGATCATCGCCGCGACGTTCTACGTCGAGAACTGGTATCTGGCGTTCACCTCCGCCGACTACCTGAACCACTCCAGCGCCACCACTGTGCAGCATTACTGGTCGCTGTCGCTGGAGGAGCAGTTCTATGTGATGTGGCCGCTGCTGATCCTGCTCGGCGCCTGGATCGCGATGCGCTGGCTGCGCCACGGCCGCCGCGGTGCGGTCCTGGTGACGCTGGCGGTCATCACCGTGGCATCCTTCATCTTCTGCGTCGTGTTCACCCTGACCAACCCGGCGCCGGCCTACTTCGTCACATTCGGGCGGATGTGGGAATTCGGTCTCGGCGGCATGCTCGCGCTGCTGCCGTCGTGGCATGTGCGCGGCAAATGGACCAGCTTCGTGCTGGGCTGGGCCGGCATCATCGCCCTGATCTACACCGGGTTCAGCTTCAACTCGCAGACGGCCTTCCCGGGGTATGCGGCGGCGCTGCCGGCGTTCGGGGCACTGGCCGTGATCGCGGCATCCAACACCGAGCGCTGGTGGTACCCGACCCGGGTGCTGTCGTGGCGGCCCGCGCAGTTCACCGGTGACATCTCGTACTCGCTGTACCTGTGGCACTGGCCGCTGATCATCATCGCGCCGTCTGTGCCGTTCTGGGGCCTGACGATCTACCACCGGGTCGCGCTGCTGGTGATCTGCTTCGTGGTCGCGTGGCTGACCAAGAAGTTCATCGAGGACCCGACTCGGCACTGGAAGGTGCTCACGACGCGACGTGCGCGCGTGACGCTGTGGACATCGCTGCTGGCCATGGTGGTCGTGGGGGCCAGCGCGGGCGGGGCCTGGGCGGCCAACGCCCCCGCCTACAACGCCGGGGTTGCGGCGATCGCGCAGGTGCAGAAGAATCCGCCGGCGTGCTTCGGCGCCGCCGTCGTGCTGGACGCGTCCTGCGCGGGCACGGAGTTCGGAGACAAGATCCTGCCCGCCCCCGGGTTCGCCGGCGCCGACACTCCGCACGACGATCAGTGCTTCGTGCAGCTCAACGACGCGCGCCCGGTGGAGTGCCGCTTCGGGTCGGATGCCGCCGACGCGCCGCGCATCGTGCTGATCGGCGACAGCCACGCCTATCAGCTGCTGCCCACGTTCCAACGGATGGCGGATGCAGGCGGCTGGCACCTGAGCACGTTCTTCAAGGGCGCGTGCCCCTGGAGCAAGACGCCGCTGGCCACCCCCGGCGCGTTCGGCCAGGCGTGCACGCAGTGGCGTACCGGCGTCGAGCACAAGCTCGCCACGATGCATCCCGACGTGGTCTTCACCGCAGCGCTGGCGACCACGCCGTATTCTTCGGCCGGGTACGCCGACGCGCACGACGCGGCCGTCGCGGGCTACCGCGCCGCCTGGAAGCCGGAGCTGGCCGCCGGGGCGAAGATCATCACGGTGGTCGACAACCCGGTGTGGGAGACCGACCCGAACAAGTGCCTGCGCACCAGACCCGAGGCCGACTGCACCGGGGCGCGCGCCGCGGTGCTGGTTGCGGGCGACCCGGTGCGCGACGCCGCCGACGGGGTGGCCGGGGTCACGCTGCTGGACTTCACAAAGGCGTACTGCAACGAGACCACGTGCTTCCCGGTGCGCGGCGGGGCGAACATGTATCGCGACCAGGACCACCTCACGGTGACGTGGCTGAACACGCTGCAGCCGTGGTACACCGCGGCGATCAAGGATGCGCTGGCGGGGAAGTCGGCCGGCTGAGCCCCTCCCGCGGTGCGGGTGGATGCGGCGGCAATGCGGGTGGATGCGGCGCGGCCGACGCTTTAGGCTCGGGGACATGACGATCTCCGGCGATGCCTCAGTCCTGTCCGTGAGCGGCGCCACGCCGCAGATCGACGACACCGCGTTCGTCGCCGCCGGTGCCCGGGTGATCGGCAAGGTCACCCTGGCCGAAGGCGCGAGCGTCTGGTACAACGCCGTGCTGCGCGGCGACAGCTCCTCGATCACGATCGGGGCCGGCAGCAACCTGCAGGACAATGTCTCGGTGCACGTCGACAGCGCCTACCCGGTCGTGCTGGGGCGGGATGTCTCGGTCGGCCACAACGCCGTCGTGCACGGCTGCACGATCGGCGACGGGTCGCTGGTCGGCATGGGCGCGGTCGTGCTCAACGGCGCCCGGATCGGCGCAGGATGCCTGATCGCGGGGGGAACCGTGGTGCTCGAGCACGCCGAGATCCCGGCCGGGTCGCTGGTCGCCGGCGTCCCCGGCAAGGTGCGCCGCGAGCTGACCGAGAAGGAGCGGGCGGACCTGCTGCACAACGCGCAGATCTACCGCGCCCATTCCGCCGCGCACCGCGACGCCGGGTGAGAGTTGTGGAGGGGATGACGGGAATCGAACCCGCGTAATCAGTTTGGAAGACTGAGGCTCTACCATTGAGCTACATCCCCGCACGCAGTGCGGCGTCGGCAAGTCTAACGGATCGCGTCGCCCGCTCCCGCGCAGGCAGCTCACGTGCGGTTCCGCTAGACTTTCCCAGGCCGTTTCGGCACACAGCGCCCCGGGGCGTAGCTCAGCTTGGTAGAGCGCCCGCTTTGGGAGCGGGAGGCCGCAGGTTCAAATCCTGTCGCCCCGACGTCACGGCATCCCGCAGACCCCGAACTCAGCCGTCGCGCATGCGTGCGGAAACCAGAGGAGAACGAACAGGCATGGTCACGAGCACCGTCGAGAAGCTCAGCCCGACTCGCGTGAAGCTGCACATCAGCGTCACCCCCGATGAGCTGAAGCCGAGCGTCAAGCACGCCTACGAGCACATCGCGCAGGACATCGACATCCCCGGCTTCCGCAAGGGCAAGGTTCCGGCGCCGATCATCGACCAGCGCGTGGGTCGTGGTGCGGTCATCGAGCACGCCGTCAACGAGGGCCTGGACGGCTTCTTCCGTGAGGCCGTCACCGCCCACGAGGTGCGCATCGTGGGCCGGCCCAATGCCGAGATCATCGAGTGGCCGAGTGAGAAGGACTTCACCGGCGACCTGAAGGTCGAGATCGAGGTCGACGTCCGTCCCGAGTTCGATCTGCCCGACTATGAGGGCACCACGATCACGGTCGACCCCGTCGAGACCGACGAGGCCGCCGTCGACGCCGAGCTGGACCGCCTGCGCGGCCGCTTCGGCACCCTGATCACGGTCGACCGGCCGGCCAAGACCGGCGACTTCGTCGAGCTCGACCTGGTGGCCACCATCGACGGCAACGAGGTCGACCGCGCCGACAGCGTGTCGTACGAGGTCGGCTCGGGCGAGCTGCTGGAGGGCATCGACGAGGCCATCGAGTCGCTGACCGCCGGCGAAGAGACCACCTTCCGCTCCACGCTGATCGGCGGCGACCACGCCGGCGAAGAGGCGGAGGTCTCGGTGGTCATCAAGTCGGTCAAGGAGCGCGAGCTGCCCGAGGCGGACGACGACTTCGCCCAGATCGCCAGCGAGTTCGACACCATCGCCGAGCTGCGCGCCTCGCTCGCCGAGAACGTGAGCCAGCAGGGCGTGTTCAGTCAGGGCTCCGCTGCGCGCGACAAGCTCGTCGAAGAGCTGCTGGCCAGGGCCGACATCCCCGTGCCCGAGCAGCTGGTGCTCGACCAGGTGCACGAGCACCTCGAGCAGGAGGGCCGGCTGGAGGACGACGTGCACCGCGCCGAGGTCACCGAGTCCAGTCAGAAGCAGTTCCGCACCCAGGTGCTGCTGGACAAGATCGTCGAGAAGCATGAGGTGCAGGTCTCGCAGGACGAGCTCACCCAGTACATCGTGCAGTCCGCAGCGCAGTACGGCATGCCCCCGCAGGAGTTCGTCGAGGCGCTGCAGCAGAACGGCCAGCTGCCGGTGCTGGCCGGCGAGGTCGCCCGCAACAAGGCCCTCGCGGTGGTGCTGGGCAAGGTCAAGGTCGTCGACAGCAACGGCAAGCCGGTGGATCTGACCGGTTTCGTCGCGATCGAGGACGACGAGGCGGATGCCGCCGCCGACGAGGCTGCGCCGGAAGCCGCCGCCGACGAGAAGCCCGCGAAGAAGGCCCCGGCGAAGAAGGCGGCTCCGAAGAAGGACGCCGACGACGCGCCCGCCGAGAAGAAGGCGCCCGCCGAGAAGAAGGCGCCCGCCGAGAAGAAGGCGCCCGCGAAGAAGCCGGCCGCGAAGAAGGCCCCGGCCAAGAAGAAGGCCGACGCCGAGTAGGTCACCGGTGCCGATGGACGAGGGCGGATGCTGCGGCATCCGCCCTCGTTCTCTGCCCAGGGCGAACACCGGCAGGTCGGCGGGCGTGCGCCGGTAGATTCGAAGTCACGCAACCGAAACAGGAGCTGGAATGGCTGAACCCCTTGTCGCGCAGAGTGTCTTCGACAGGCTACTGAAAGACCGCATCATCTGGCTGGGATCAGAGGTGCGCGATGACAATGCCAACGAGATCTGCGCAAAGATCCTCCTTCTCGCCGCAGAAGACTCCCAGCAGGACATCTACCTCTACATCAATTCACCCGGTGGCTCGATCACGGCCGGCATGGCGATCTACGACACGATGCAGTTCGTGCCCAACGACATCGTCACCGTCGGCATCGGGATGGCCGCCTCGATGGGCCAGCTGCTGCTGACCAGCGGCACGAAGGGCAAGCGCTACATCACGCCCAACGCCCGGGTGCTGCTGCACCAGCCGCACGGCGGCTTCGGCGGCACGTCCAGCGACATCCAGACCCAGGCCGCGCTGATCCTGGACATGAAGAAGCGCCTCGCCGAGATCACCGCCGGCCAGACCGGCAAGAGCGTCGAGCAGATCAATGCCGACGGCGATCGGGACCGCTGGTTCAACGCCGAGCAGGCGCTGGAGTACGGCTTCGTCGATCACATCCGCGAGCACGCGACCGACGTCGCCGGCGGCGGCGGAACCGGCGGCGCCGACACTGAGGAGAACAACGCATGAACACTCCCGCCTTCGGCCTGCCCGCCGTCCCTCGGGCGCTGCAGATGCCGGGCAGCCGCTACGTGCTGCCCCAGTTCGAGGAGCGCACCGCGTACGGCTACAAGCGCCAGGACCCGTACAACAAGCTGTTCGAAGACCGCGTGATCTTCCTCGGTGTGCAGGTCGACGACGCGTCCGCCGACGACGTGATGGCGCAGCTGCTGGTGCTGGAGAGCCAGGACCCCGACCGTGACATCGTGATGTACATCAACTCGCCGGGCGGGTCGTTCACGGCCATGACCGCGATCTACGACACGATGCAGTACGTCTCGCCGCAGATCCAGACCGTCGTGCTCGGCCAGGCCGCTTCGGCCGCCGCCGTGCTGCTGTCGGCCGGCGCCCCCGGCAAGCGACTGGCGCTGCCCAACGCCCGGATCCTGATCCACCAGCCCGCCGTGGGCGAGGCCGGCCAGGGGCAGGCATCCGACATCGAGATCCAGGCGCGTGAGATCCTGCGGATGCGCACGTGGCTGGAGGAGACCCTCGCCAAGCACTCCCAGCGCAGCGTCGAACAGGTCCACGGCGACATCGACCGCGACAACATCCTCTCGGCGACCGAGGCCGTCGAGTACGGACTGGTCGACCAGGTGCTGACCACGCGCAAGCGCGGCGGCCAGAACGCGATCACCTCGTAGCCGCAGCTCAGAACGCCCCGCCCCGACCGGGGCGGGGCGTTCTGCTGTCGGCGGATTCGCGGCGGTGCGCGTCGCAATACGATCGGATGTCCCCGGGTGCGATTAGGCTCGAATGACGCGGAGACCCGCGAGAATCGGAGGAGCGGCCCATGGCGCGTATCGGCGAAAGTGCTGACCTGTTCAAGTGCTCCTTCTGCGGGAAGAGCCAGAAGCAGGTCCAGCAGCTGATCGCGGGCCCGGGCGTGTACATCTGCGACGAGTGCGTCGAGCTGTGCAACGAGATCATCGAAGAGCGAATGGCGGAGTCCACCGACGGCACCGTCTCGGAGTTCGATCTGCCGAAGCCGCGCGAGATCTTCGCATTCCTCGAGGAGTACGTCGTCGGGCAGGATGACGCCAAGCGCGCCCTGGCCGTGGCCGTCTACAACCACTACAAGCGGGTGCGTGCGCACTCCACGATCCAGTCGGCCGAAGAGCGCGCCGAAGAGATCGAGCTCGCCAAGAGCAACATCCTGCTGCTCGGCCCCACCGGCTGCGGCAAGACCTACCTGGCGCAGACCCTGGCCAAGCGGCTGAACGTGCCGTTCGCCGTCGCCGATGCGACCGCCCTGACCGAGGCCGGCTATGTCGGCGAAGACGTCGAGAACATCCTGCTCAAGCTCCTGCAGGCGGCCGACTTCGACACCAAGCGGGCCGAGACCGGCATCATCTACATCGACGAGGTCGACAAGATCGCACGCAAGGCCGAGAACCCGTCGATCACGCGGGATGTCTCCGGCGAGGGCGTGCAGCAGGCGCTGCTGAAGATCCTCGAGGGCACCGTGGCCTCGGTGCCGCCGCAGGGCGGGCGCAAGCATCCGCATCAGGAATTCATCCAGATCGACACCACGAACGTGCTGTTCATCGTAGCAGGCGCGTTCGCGGGCCTGGAAGACATCATCTCGGCGCGCGTGGGCAAGCACGGCGTCGGCTTCGGCGCCCCGCTGCACGACAAGGGCGAAGACCTCAGCTTGTTCAGCGATGTGCAGCCCGAAGACCTGCACAAGTTCGGCCTGATCCCCGAGTTCATCGGCCGGCTGCCGGTCGTCGCGTCGGTCACGCCGCTGGACCGCGACGCGCTGATGCAGATCCTCACCACCCCGAAGAACGCCCTGGTCAAGCAGTATCAGCGGATGTTCCAGCTCGACGACGTCGACCTGGAGTTCGAGAAGGATGCCCTCGAGGCCATCGCCGATCTCGCCGTGCAGCGCAAGACCGGCGCGCGCGGGCTGCGCGCGATCCTCGAAGAGGTGCTCGGTCCGATCATGTTCGAGATCCCGTCCACGCAGGACGTCGACAAGGTCGTCATCACGCGCGCCGCCGTCGAGGGTGCGGCCCCGACGCTGGTGCTGCGCGAGAAGCGCAAGAAGAGCGCTTAAGCCAGCCCGCGCCGATCCAGCAGCGGCTGGATCTCGGCATCCCGACCCCGGAAGTCGCGGTACGCCTCGAGCGGGTCCTTGGACCCGCCCACGCCCAGGAGCCGCTGCCGGAACCGGTCGCCGTTGGCGCGGGTCAGGCCGCCGTTGTCCTTGAACCACTGCACGCTGTCGGCATCGAGCACCTCGCTCCAGATGTACGAGTAGTAGCCGGCGCTGTAACCGCCTGAGAAGATGTGCGCGAAGTACGTCGACGAATACCGGGTGGGCACGACCGGGTTGTCCAGCCCGATCTCGGCGAGCGCCGCCGCCTCGAACTGCGCCACGTCGACGTCTGCCGCCGAAGCGCCCTGCAGGTGCCACGCCTGGTCGAGCCAGGCGGCAGCCAGGTACTCGCTGGTCGCGAAGCCCTGGTTGAACGTCTCGGAGGACTGCAGCTTCTGCACGATCTCGGCCGGCAGCGGCTCGCCGGTGTCGACGTGACGCGCGTAGTGGTCGACGACCTCGGGCCAGAAGACCCACATCTCGTTGACCTGGCTGGGGAACTCGACGAAGTCGCGGAACACCTCGGTGCCTGCGAAATGCGGATAGGTGACGGTGGCGAACAGTCCGTGCAGGGCATGCCCGAACTCGTGGAACAGCGTGTTCACCTCGTCCAGCGTCAGCAGCGTCCGCTGCCCGGCCGCGGGCTTGGACACGTTGAGGTTGTTGACCACGACGGCCTTGGTGTTCAGCAGGCCGGATTGGTCGACGATCGAGTTCATCCACGCGCCGCCGCGCTTGGTGTCGCGGGTGTACAGGTCGAGCACGTACAGGCCCTGCTCGGATCCGTCGGCGTTGTGCACCTCGAACACCCGGGCGTCGGGGTGGTAGGCGTGCAGGTCGGGCCGTTCCGTGAAGGTGACGCCGTAGAGCTGGTTCGCGGCGTAGAACACGCCGTCCTGCAGCACCCGTTCGGCTTCGAACCACGGCCGCAGCGCGGCGGTGTCGATCGCGTACTCGGCCTGGCGCACCTTCTCGGTGTAGAACGCCCAGTCATGCGCGGCCAGTGCGAACGGGGCGTCACCGGCGTCGATGGCGGCCTGCAGAGCGGCCTGTTCGCGCTGCGCGTTGCGGGCGGCGGGGACCGCGAGGCGGTGCAGCAGGTCGCGCACCGCCTCGGGGTTTCCGGCGGTCTCGTCGGCGGTCACATAGGCGGTGTGCGACGGGTAGCCGAGCAGTTCGGCGCGCTGTGCGCGCAGCCGGGCGATCCGGGTCAGCACGGCGCGGTTGTCGTGCGCATTGCCGCGCGAGCCGCGCGCGCGGGAGGCCGCCATGATCCGTTCCCGCGCATCGCGGCGGGTCAGCGCCGACAGATGGGGATGCCCGGTGGGCAGCACCAGGGTCACCAGGTACTTGCCGTCCAGCCCGCGCTCTGCCGCCGCCTGCGCCGTCGCCGACAGTTCGGCTTCGCTCAGCCCGTCGAGCTCGGCGACATCGTCGAAGACGACCGCCAGGTCATTCGTGTCGGCGAGCAGGTTCTTCTCGAACGTCGTCGTCAAGGTCGACAGCGTCGTGTTCAGCTCGGTGAGCGTGGCCTTGGCCTCATCGTCCAGCCCGGCGCCGGCGTGCGTCATCTCGCGGTGCCAGCGCTGCACCAGATAGCGCTGCTCGGCATCGAGTCCGAGCCGGTCGAGCTGCTCGTGCAGTGCCGTGATCCGCGCGTACAGTGCGCCGTCCAGCGCAATCGCATCCTGGTGCGCGGCCATCAGCGGGGCCAGTGTCTCTTCGACCGCCTGGATCTCGTCGGTCGCATCGGCCGATGCGACCGTGTAGAACGCGCGGGCGACATCGCCCAGCAGCCGGCCGCTGGCCTCCAGCGGTGCCATCGTGTTCTCGAAGGTCGGCGCAGAGCGCACCCGGGTGACTGCGGCGACCTCGGCGAGGTGCTCCTCGAACGCCTCCTCGAACGCGGGCAGGTAATGCTCCGGGCGGATCTTCGCGTACTGCGGCAGCAGGTACGGCAGCGGGCTGGGGGAGAGCAGGGGATTCGAGGCATCCGTCATGATCCTCAGTGTACTGGGCGCTCCAAAGGATTTATTGCAAATCAATGCTTGCAAACATCGCGTGGCAAAGATATCTTTGCAGTTATGAGCGAGAACGAGAACCCGGCTGATGGCCAGAGCACCCCGCGATCCATCGATGGCGGGGCGCTGCGCGCGCTGGCGCATCCGCTGCGGGTGCGGATCTACGACATCCTCTCGCAGTACGGGCCGCAGACGGCGAGCAGCCTCGCCGAGCTGACCGGGGAGTCGACGGGATCGACCAGCTATCATCTGCGGGCCCTCGCCAAGCACGACCTGATCCGCGAAGCGGAAGGGTGCGGTACGGGGCGCGAGCGCTGGTGGGAGCGGCCGAAAGGCCCGATCTCGTTCGGCAGCGCCGAGGGGCTGAAGACGCCCTCCGGCCTCGCGGCGACGCAGTTCGTGCTCACCGAGTTCTTCAACCGTCGGCACGCGCAGCTGATGCGCTACCTCGAGGAGGGTCTGCGCAACCCCGACGATGCCGAACAGAACGGCATGGTCACCACCGCCACCGCTCGGCTCACTCCGGAGCAGATGGCAGACCTGACGTCGCGGCTGACGGCCGTCATCGACGAGGTGGTCGGCAAATACCGGGACCAGGTCGGCGACGACGTGCGCACGGTGAGCATCCGCGCCGACGTCTTCACACTGCCGCAGGAAGGGCACTGACATGACCGCCATGACCACGCGCGCCGTACCGACGCGCCAGTGGTTCGCACCACCCACCTTCACCGAGCGGATGCTGCTGGCCGCCGCCGGCGCCCTCGAGGCATCCGCCCGACGGCGCATGCTGCGCCGGCGCGCGCTCGTGGAGCGTGTGGCCGCCGGCGGCCTCGACCCGGTGCAGCAGCGCGGCCGCTACGCGATCGACGCCTACCGGCGCCTGCATCTGCGCTGAGCGCTGCGGATCAGCCGAATTCGTCCTCGTCGTCGTGGCGCACGGTGACCCGGCCGGCATGATCGACTTCGACGATCACGCCGGTGTCGAGCTCGGCGACGGGCCGACCCTCCAGCCAGGTCAGCGTCCACCGTGCGATGCCCTCCTCATCCGGGGGGAGGTCGGCCTCGACCGCGCGGATCTGCGCGACGAACTCGGGGCTCAGCCGCGCGGGCGGCTCAGCGCCGGCGGCCCAGCGGGTGCCCAGCTGCATGTCAGGCCTCCTGGGCGGCGAGCTCGATGTCGGTCACCGAGATCTCCGCGGCCTCGGCGTAGGCGATCTCGTCGATCCGCCCCACGGCCTTGAGGTCGCCCTCGGCGAGCCGGATCGCGGCGAGGGCATCGGCCGGGGCGGCGATGCGCACGTGCGCCACCGGCGTCTTCTGGGACGCTTTCGCCTCGGTCTTGGCCCGGCGGATGCCGATCAGCGCCTGCCCGACGCGCGAGAGCACCGCAGGGTCGCCCTCGATGCCGAGCGGCTCCGGCCACGCGGCGCGGTGGATGGAGCCCTCCTCGAACCAGGACCACGCCTCCTCCGTCGCGAAGGCCAGCACGGGTGCGAGCAGCCGCAGCAGCGTCGACAGCGCGAGATGCAGCGCGAGCGCGGCGGATGCCTGGCCCACGTCGGTGCGGTCGTAGGCGCGCTCCTTGACCAGTTCCAGGTAGTCGTCGCAGAAGGTCCAGAAGAACGCCTCGGTCACCTCCATCGCCCGGGCGTGGTCGTACGCCTCGAACGCCGCGGTCGCCTCGCGCACGACGGTGTCGAGCGTGGTCAGCATCGAGGCATCCAGCGCATGCGTCACCTCGGCGCCCTCGGGCACCGGGAACGAGAGCACGAACTTGGCGGCGTTGAGCACCTTGATCGCCAGGCGCCGCCCGATCTTGACCTGCGTCGGGTTCTGCGGGTCGAACGCGGCATCGGCGCCGAGCCGGCTCGAGGCCGCCCAGTACCGCACCGCGTCGGTGCCGTGCTTGTCGAGGATGTCGGCGGGGGTGACGACGTTGCCCTTCGACTTCGACATCTTCTTGCGGTCGGGGTCGACGATGAAGCCACTGATGGCGGCATCGCTCCAGGGAGCGCGGTCATCCTCGAGCGCGCTGCGCAGCATCGTCGAGAACAGCCAGGTGCGGATGATGTCCTGCCCCTGCGGGCGCAGATCGAACGGGGCGACGAGGTGCCACAGCTCGTCGTCGCGCTGCCAGCCGCCGGCGAGCTGCGGGGTCAGCGACGAGGTCGCCCAGGTGTCGAAGATGTCCTGCTCGGCGTCGAAGCCGCCGGGCACGCCGCGCTGGTCGGCGGTGTAGCCGGCCGGCACGTCGGTCGTCGGGTCGATCGGCAGGTCCGCGACATCCGGAGTGAGCACACGGCCGTAGTCACGCTGGCCGTCGGCGTCGAGCGCGTACCACAGCGGAATCGGCACGCCGAAGAACCGCTGCCGTGACACGAGCCAGTCGCCGGTCAGGCCGCCCACCCAGTTCTCGTAGCGCACGCGCATGAAGTCCGGATGCCAGTCCATGCCCCGGCCGAGCGCGATGAGCTTCTCGCGCACGGCCTCGTCGCGGGCCCCGTTGCGCAGGTACCACTGCCGGGTCGAGACGATCTCCAGCGGCCGGTCGCCCTTCTCGAAGAACTTCACCGCGTGGTTGAACGGCGCGGACACGTTCTTCAGATCGCCGGATTCGTCGAGCAGCTCGACGATGCGCTTGCGGGCGCTGAACACGGTCTTGCCGGCCAGCTCCGCATACGCCGCCTTCGCGGCATCCGTCGTCACCGCGTCGGGTGCCTCGGCGATGACGCGCCCGTCCTTGCCGAGGATCGTGCGGTTGGGCAGCCGCAGCTCGCGCCACCAGACGATGTCGGTCACGTCGCCGAACGTGCAGACCATCGCGATGCCCGTTCCCTTGTCGGGCTGGGCGAGAGGGTGGGCCAGCACCGGCACCTCGACGCCGAACAGCGGCGTGCGCACGGTCTGGCCGAACA
Source organism: Microbacterium kribbense (assembly GCF_039537285.1). Lineage (NCBI taxonomy): Bacteria > Bacillati > Actinomycetota > Actinomycetes > Micrococcales > Microbacteriaceae > Microbacterium > Microbacterium kribbense. The sequence goes on from NZ_BAABAF010000008.1 coordinate 130,586, forward strand.
GCGGCTGATAGCGTTCGTCGTCGGGGTGGGCCACCAGCGCCACGCAGGCCGGCAGCAGCTCGGGGCGAGTGGTCTCGATGAGGACCTCGCCCGCGCCGTCGGAGCGGCCGAAGGCGACGCGGTGGAAGGATGCCTGCTGCTCGCGGTCCTCGAGCTCGGCCTGGGCGATGGCCGAGCGGAAGTCGATGTCCCACAGGGTGGGCGCGAGGTCCTGATACGCCTCGCCGCGCTCCAGGTTGCGCAGGAACGCGAGCTGGCTGGTGCGCATGGTGGCGTCCGAGATGGTGCGGTAGGTCTGCGTCCAGTCCACGCTCAGCCCGAGCTGGCGGAACAGGTCCTCGAAGTGCTTCTCGTCCTCTTCGGTGAGCGCTTCGCACAGCTCGATGAAGTTGCGCCGGCTGATGGGCAGCTGGTCGGCCGCCTTGGCGCTCTTGCCCGCACCGCCCTCGAACGGGGGAGTGAAGTCGGGGTCGTACGGCAGGCTCGGGTCGCAGCGCACGCCGTAGTAGTTCTGCACCCGCCGCTCGGTGGGCAGCCCGTTGTCGTCCCAGCCCATCGGGTAGAAGACCGTCTTGCCGCGCATCCGCTCGAAGCGGGCCTTCACATCGGTGTGCGTGAAGGAGAAGGCGTGGCCGATGTGCAGGTGGCCCGATGCGGTCGGCGGCGGCGTGTCGATCGAGTAGACGCCCTGCCGGCCGGCGGCCTTGGCCGCATCGCGGTCGAACAGGTACGTGCCCTGCTCGCGCCATACGGCATCCCACTTCGCTTCGAGACCCTCCAGCGCGGGCTTGTCGGGGATGGATGCGTCGGCCATGGGGGTCTCCTTGAGCGATATAGGCGGCACTGTGTGAGCGTGCCTGAGTGTGGACCGCCCAGTCTACCCGCCCGCCCCTGCAGGCCCGCCGCGGTGGGTGGCGCCGGGTCCTCGGCCGAGCCAAGGAGAATGGCTGAGGCGAGGAACCTTTTGGCGGATTCCGTCCTCTCTTGGGCATATCTCCTCGGCCCGGCCGAGGGCGAGGACGCCGTGATCGGTTCCTCCCCAGGGTGCGGTCTATCCACGGATGGCACGACACCTATCCACAGATCGCGTGACGCGCATCCGCACGCACTGCGTGCGCGGCATCGTGGGCACATGCACAGTGGGCACATCCAGAAGAGGATCAACGCCGTCGTGCGGGATGTGCGCACTCGGGGCGGGGTTGTCCGCAGTCAGGTGCTCGTGCGCGCGGGCACCAGCAAGCACGACATCGAAGCCGCTGTGCGAAGCGGCGCCCTCGTGCGAGAGCGACGTGTGTGGGTTGCGACGCCTGACGCAGACCGTGACCTTCGCACGGCAGCGCGCGCGGGCGTCGTGCTGTCGTGCGTAACGGGGGCGAAACGGCTGGGGCTGTGGGTTCTGGATGCCTCGACCACGCACGTCGCCTGCGCGCCGCACGCGGGGATGGTGGCGATTTCGGGCGCCGTGCTGCACAGGTTTGCTCCGATCGTGCCCCGCGACCCGACGGTCCTGACCGACTCGCTGGTGAATGTGTTGCAGGCGGTCGCGCTCTGCCAGCCGTACGAGACGGCGCTCGCCGTCTGGGAGAGCGCGCTGAACAGGCGGCTCATCGATAAGAAGATGCTGCTGCGCTTCCCGTTCCGTGGGCAGGCCCGCGACATCGTCGACGCTGCTGTGCCGTTCCACGATTCGGGCTTGGAGACCTTCGTGTTCCAGCGGCTGAGCTGGCTCGGTCTGCGCATCCGGGCCCAGGTCTGGCTGTACGGGCACCGCACGGACTTCCTCATCGGTGATCGGCTCGTGCTGCAGATCGACGGCGGGCATCATGTCGATGCGCAGCGCTCGGCCGACATCGCGCACGACGCGGAGCTGATCCTTCATGGCTACTCGGTCATCCGCGTCGGGTACGACCAGGTCGTCAACCACTGGGAAGACGTCCAGGACCGCATCCTCACCGCCATCGCCCAGGGACTGCATCTGGCTGCCTGAGAGGCGCCGGGGCTGCGGGGGCTGTATCTCACCTCCGCAGGATCCCTCGGCTCTGCCGAGGAGAAATGCCGAGCCGAGGATGGATGCGCCGGCTTGGGTCCTCCCGTCGGCAGATCTCCTCGGCCCGGCCGAGGGCGCGCCGCCCATGGTTGCCGCGTGACCGGAATGTGCGTCACGGGATCCCGGGCAGGGTCCTGTGGGGCATGCGGGGCGGCGGGCAGGGTGTCCTGTGGGGCATGCGGGGCGGCGGGGCGGCGGGCGGCGTCGTGAGGGTACGCGGGCTGGGATGCCGCGGGCGAAGCCCTTAGAATGAGAGCACAGCGCCGATCCGGCCATCACCGGGGAGCTCTCGGAAGAACAGCGCAAGCTCAGTAGAACCGAGCGGGGCAGGCCCGTCACAGCCGCAGTGAGAGGGGAGCGCACGCCGCGGGCGTGTGCTCACGCGGGGTGGTACCGCGGCCGCAAGGTCGTCCCAGCGCGAAGAACACGACCCTGCGAGACGCCTCATGACCTACCCCCGTGAATCATCCTTCGGCCCTGCCGCAGACCTTGTGCCGTCCCCGCGATTCCCCGCGATCGAGCGCGACACGCTCGACTTCTGGGAGCAGGATGACACCTTTCGGGCGTCCATCGCACAGCGCGACGGCGCGCCGGAGTGGGTGTTCTACGACGGCCCGCCGTTCGCCAACGGCCTGCCGCACTACGGGCATCTGCTCACCGGATATGCGAAGGACCTCTTCCCGCGCTTCCAGACCATGCGCGGCAAGAAGGTCGACCGCGTCTTCGGCTGGGACACGCACGGGCTGCCCGCGGAGCTCGAGGCGATGAAGCAGCTCGGCATCACCGAGAAGGAGGAGATCGAGCGGATGGGCATCGCGACCTTCAACGCGAAGGCGCGCGAGTCGGTGCTCGAGTACACCCACGAGTGGCAGGACTATGTCACCCGGCAGGCCCGATGGGTCGACTTCGACCGCGGCTACAAGACCCTCGACACGACCTACATGGAGTCGGTGCTGTGGGCGTTCAAGACCCTGTACGACAAGGGACTCGCCTACGAGGGCTACCGCGTGCTGCCATATTGCTGGCGGGACGAGACCCCGCTGTCCAACCACGAGCTGCGGATGGACGACGACGTCTACAAGATGCGCCAGGACCCGTCGGTGACGGTGACCTTCCCGTTGACCGGCGACAAGGCCGCGCGCGTCGGGCTGACCGGCGTGCGCGCCCTCGCATGGACGACCACGCCGTGGACGCTGCCGACCAATCTGGCCCTGGCCGTCGGGCCCGACATCCAATACGCCGTGGTGCCGGCCGGACCGGCCGGCGCGGCCGACGTCCGGGGCAAGGGCGAGACGGCGGCAGGCACCCCGGCCGCGGGCTACCTGATCGCGACCGACCTCGTCGCCGGCTATGCCAAGGACCTCGGCTACGAGAGCGCGGATGCCGCGCACGCGGCCATCACGCGCACGGTGCGCGGTGCCGAGCTGGCCGACGTGCGCTACGACCGACTCTTCGACTACTACGCCGACGACGAGGTGTGGGGCACGGCGCCGGCATGGCGCATCCTGGTCGACGACTACGTGACGACCACTGACGGCACCGGCATCGTGCACCAGGCGCCCGCCTTCGGCGAGGACGACCAGCGCACCTGCCAGGCCGCCGGCATCCCGCTGATCATGAGCCTGGACGACGGCGGCCGGTTCCTGCCGCAGGTGCACGACGTGGCGGGGCAGCTGTGGATGGATGCGAACCGTCCGCTGATCCGGCTGCTGCAGGCGGGCGGCCGGCTGCTGCGCGAGCAGAGCTACGAGCACTCCTACCCGCACTGCTGGCGGTGCCGCAACCCCCTGATCTACCGTGCCGTCTCGAGCTGGTTCGTGCGCGTCACGGACTTCAAGGACCGGATGCTGGCGGGCAACCAGCAGATCACCTGGGTGCCCGAGAACGTCAAGGAGGGCCAGTTCGGCAAGTGGCTCGAGGGCGCGCGGGACTGGTCGATCAGCCGCAACCGGTACTGGGGGTCGCCGATCCCGGTGTGGCGCAGTGACGACCCGGAGCACCCGCGCATCGACGTCTACGGTTCGCTGGCCGAGCTCGAGCGCGACTTCGGCACGCTGCCGACAGGCCCCGACGGCCAAGTGGATCTGCACCGGCCCTACATCGACGAGCTCACCCGCCCGAACCCCGACGATGAGACCGGCAAGAGCACGATGCGCCGGATCGAGGATGTCTTCGACGTGTGGTTCGACTCCGGGTCGATGCCCTACGCGCAGGTGCACTACCCGTTCGAGAACCAGGAGTGGTTCGACACGCACTCGCCGGCGGACTTCATCGTCGAGTACATCGGTCAGACCCGCGGGTGGTTCTACGTCATGCACGTGCTGTCCACGGCCCTGTTCGACCGCCCGGCGTTCACCGGCGTCAGCTGCCACGGCATCGTGCTGGGCAGCGACGGGCAGAAGATGTCGAAGTCGCTGCGCAACTACCCGGACGTGTCCGAGGTGTTCGACCGGGACGGCTCCGACGCGATGCGGTGGTTCCTGATGAGCTCGGCCGTGCTGCGCGGCGGCAACCTGAGCGTGACCGAAGACGGCATCCGCGCCGGGGTGCGCGAGTTCATGCTGCCGCTGTGGAACGCCTGGTACTTCTTCGCGACGTACGCGAACGCCTCCGGCGGCTACACCGCCACCTGGCGCACCGACTCGATCGATGTCCTGGACCGGTACATCCTGTCGCTGACCGGACAGCTGGTGGCGGATGTCGCCGCTGACTTGGACGGGCTGGACTCGACGACCGCCACCGAGCGGCTGCGCGATTTCGGGGAGGCGCTGACGAACTGGTACATCCGGCGCTCCCGCGACCGGTTCTGGGAGGGGGCGGATGCGGCGGACCCGGCCAGCACCGAAGCTTTCGACACGCTCTACACGGTGCTGGAGACGGTATGCCGCGTCGCCGCGCCGCTGCTGCCGCTGGTCACCGAGCGCATCTGGCAGGGACTGACCGGTGGGCGCAGCGTGCACCTGACCGACTGGCCCGACGCGAGCGCGTTCCCGCCGGCGGTCGCCATCCGCGCCGCGATGGATGCCGTCCGCGGCGTCTCGAGCGTGGCCAACGCGCTGCGCAAGCGCGAGGGCAAGCGCGTGCGGCTGCCGCTGGCGCGGCTGACCGTCGTGGTCCCCGACGCCGCCGCGCTCGAGCCGTATGACGGGATCATCCGGGAGGAGCTCAACGTCAAGACGGTCGACCTGGTCGAGCTCACCGACACCGCCGCGGCCGAATACGGCATTACGCACCGGCTGTCGGTCAACGCCCGTGCCGTGGGGCCGCGCCTGGGCAAGACGGTGCAGCAGCTCATCAAGGCCGCCAAGTCGGGGGACTGGACCGAGCAGGACGGCGCGGTCACCGCCGGCGGCATCGCGCTGCAGCCCGGCGAGTACGAGCTGGCGCTGGCGACCACCGGCCGGGACGGCGGCGAAGCGCTCGCGCTCGTGCCCGGCGGCGGGTTCGTGCTGCTGCAGACGGCGACCACGCCTGAGCTCGAGGCCGAGGGCTTCGCACGCGACATCATCCGCGCCGTGCAGGACACCCGCAAGGCCGCCGGGCTGAACGTGAGCGACCGGATCCGCCTGGAGCTGCTGTTCGCCGATGCCGCCGATGGCGACGCGGTCGGCAGCGCGTTCGAGGCGGCCGATGTCGCCGGCGAGACCCTCGCCGTGGCACATGAGCTGAAGGTCGTCGGACGGGATGCCGGGTTCGCGGACGAACTGGCCGAGCAGCCCGACAACTGGTCGGCCGAGACGCTGTCGGGGTTCGCCTTCGAGCAGACCCCGCAGCATGTCGCGTCCTTCCCCGCACACGCATACGCCAATACCGGCCCGTTCTGGGTCGCCGTCACGAAGGTCGAGGCATCCGCATGAATGATCGCGAACGCGCGGACGCGGTCTACGCACAGCTGCTGGAGCGCCAGGGCGAGCGGTGGGTGCAGCCGCGCGTGGAGCGCACACGGCGGGTGCTCGAGCTGCTGGATCACCCGCAGCGCACCTACCGGGTCGTGCACATCACCGGCACCAACGGCAAGACCTCCACGGCGCGGATGATCGAGTCGCTGGTGCGCGCGCACGGGCTGCGCACCGGACTGTTCACGAGCCCCCACCTGGAGCGGTTCACCGAGCGCATCATGATCGACGGCGAGCCGGCCGACGATGGCGCCGTGGCCGACGCGTGGGATGAGATCGAGCCGTTCATCCACATCGTGGACGCTGAGCTGGAGGCCGCCGGCGACGCCGCGCTGACCTTCTTCGAGATCCTCACGGTGCTGGCGTTCGTGGTGGCCGCCGACGCCCCCGTGGACGTGCTGGTGCTCGAGGTGGGCATGGGCGGATCGTGGGATTCGACGAACACCGCCGACGGCGAGGTCGCGGTGTTCGCGCCGATCGACATGGACCACGCCGACCGGCTCGGCGACACGATCGAGAAGATCGCCACCGTCAAGTCCGGCATCATCAAGCCGGGCGCCTCCGTGGTCTCGTCCCGGCAGCGGCCCGAGGCCGAGCGGGTGCTGCGCGAAGCGGCCGCCGCGCAGGGCGCGACCATCGCGTTCGAGGGCGACGAGTTCGCGCTCGTGGAGCAGCGGCTGGCGGTGGGCGGCCAGCAGATCACGGTGCGCGGGCTGGGCGGGCAGTACGAGGCCGAGTACCTGCCGCTGTACGGCGCGCACCAGGGCTTGAACGCGGCGTTGGCCATCGCCGCCGTCGAGTCGCTGATCGGCGACCCCAGCCACCCGATCTCCGCCGACATCGTCGCTCAGGGCCTCGCCGAGTCGACCTCGCCGGGCCGGCTGCAGCTGATCGGTGCCGCACCGACGGTGCTGGTGGATGCCGCGCACAATCCGCACGGCGCGCATTCGCTGGCGGTCGCGCTGCGCGAGTACTTCGACTTCGACGAATGGGGCTTCGTGTTCGGCGTGCTCAGTGACAAGGACGCCGCCGGCATCGTGTCGGAGATGGCTCCCGTCGTCACGCGGGTGTTCGCCACGGCGCCGGAATCCGAGCGCGCCCGGGATGTCGATGCGGTCGCCGACTACGTCGAGGCGGCCGGTCTGCCGGTGACGGTGCACCCGAACCTGGACGAGGCCGCCGAGGCCGCACGCGAATGGGCCGCGGCATCCGACCGCCGCGCCGTCGTGATCGCCGGATCGATCGTGCTGGCCGGTCAGGCGCTGCTGCTGGCCCGCGCCGAGGACTGGAAATCGGGATGGCAGTCGTGACCGACCAGCATCCTGCGCCCGAACCCGCCGGTCCGCCGGCCCGGGTGCGCCGGCATCGCGGCGCCGAGGAGTCGCTGGGCCAGATCGTCCTGGTGTTCGAATCGGTCGTCGTCTTCTTGGCCGGCCTGGTGATCTTCGGGCTCACGTCGCTGCCGGCCGGAATGCCGGACTGGTGGGGCATCGTCGGCGGCGCCGTGCTGGCGGTGCTGATGCTGGCCGTCAGCACGCTGCTGCGCCACCGCTGGGGCGTCGTGCTGGGCTGGCTGCTGCAGGTCGTGCTCACGCTGGGCACCTTCCTGGTGCCGGCGATCGCGCTGGTGGCGGTGATTTTCGGTGGCATGTGGGCGTATGCCACCATCAAGGGTGCGTCGCTGGATCGGCGCAACGCCCGACTCATGCGAGATGCGGATTCCGCGAATGGAGAATGACATGGCCACCGAAGAGACTCTCATCCTCGTCAAGCCGGACGGCGTGGCACGTGGACTGACCGGGGCGGTTCTGGCCCGGGTCGAGGCCAAGGGGTATTCTCTGGTCGACCTGCGTCTGGTCGAGCCAGACCGCGAGCGCCTCGAGAAGCACTATGCCGAGCACGCCGGCAAGCCGTTCTACGAGCCGCTGCTGGAGTTCATGATGTCGGGACCGTCGGTCGCGATCCGCGTCGCCGGCAACCGCGTCATCGAGGGGTTCCGATCACTCGCCGGCGCGACCGAGCCGACCCTGGCCGCACCGGGCACGATCCGCGGCGACTACGGCCGCGACTGGGGCCTGGCCGTGCAGCAGAACCTCGTGCACGGCTCGGACAGCCCCGAGTCGGCCGCCCGCGAGCTGTCGATCTGGTTCGGCTAGTCTCGCGCCCGGCGTTGGGCCGGCTCAGACCCAGCCCAGGGCGATCTCGATCGTGTGCCACACGTTCGGAATGGCGTCCAGACGCAGCTGCGCGAGCAGAATGACGAAGGCGTACGCCACGATCGTCATCAGCGGCACCCACGCCATCAGCCGGTCCGCCACCCGCCGCACGGCGGCCCCGATCGGCACGGCGCCGGAGCGCAGCAGGTGCACGGTCACCGCGAAGAACGACGGAATCGTCACCGACCAGGTCACCATGCACCACGGGCACAGCGTGTTAATGACGAAGATGCTCTGGTAGATCAGCCAGCCGACGAAGACGATCGCGAACAGGAACCCGAACCAGAACAGCACCCAGAACCACTTCGCGAAGCGGGCGTGCGCCAGGATGGCGGCGCCGACCACGATTGGGGCGACCCAGCACGCCAGCCCGATGATCGGGTTCGAGAACCCGAACACGCTGCCCTGCCAAGAGTCCAGGTTCTCGGTGCACTGCACCAGGATGCTGAAGTCGCAGCCCGCCTTGGTGCCGGGGTGGACCAGCCCGGCGATCTTCTCCACGGTGAGCTGGAACGCCGCCCACCAGCCGATCACCCCGGCGATGATGAGCCAGATGGCCAGGCCGATGGGCCGGGTGTGCGTCTGCGTCTGCGGCATGTCTGGATTATTCCATCTCACGCTATGCGTCGGCTTTGCGACCGGCCGTCGCCCCGCCGCGCGGGGCTCGCTTCGCGCATTCCGCGCGCGTAGTGCGATAATGAACCAAGATGCCCTCGCGGCCGCGCCGTGAGCAAGCATCGACGAAGACTTCGGGCGATGAACGCCCTCGCAGTCAGTGCCGTGAGCCTGCTGCAGACCAAGTGAGATCGCGGCCCCGCACCGTACCGGAAGGGCACGGAGCGGCGCAGCACGAGATTTCGTCGGGTGACGCGCGGTGTCACCCGCAAGGAGTACACCGGTGACGGTCGATGAGAACAACGAGGCCCTGGACAACCAGCAGGAACCGGATGCGGCGTCTGTGACGACGCCCGGACCCGACGCTGAAGCGATCCAGCAGGCCGACGCACCCGAGGCCGAGTCGGAGCAGGATGCCCCGGCCCAGCCCGAATCCGCCCCAGCGCCGCAGGCGCCTGCCGAGCCCGAGCCGGCCGCCGACGTGTCGGCAGCGCCGACCGCGCGTGCGGCTGATGCCAGGCCGGAGGCATCCGACGAGCAGGCGGAGGCAGCGCCCCCGGTGGGCGCATTCGCCGAGCAGGCGGCTCCCGCCGAGGCCGAGGCATCCACTCGGCCGGAGTCCGCCGAGCCGGAGGCGTCCACTCGGCCGGAGTCCACCGAGGCCGAGGCATCCACTCGGCCGGAGCCCACCGAGCCGGAGGCATCCACTGAGCAGGCGCCCGAGCCGGTCACCGCGGTGAGCCTCGGCCTGTTGCCCGAGAAGTTCGTCTCGATCGTCTCGACCGACCTGCGGTTCTACGCGCCCGCGATCGAACTGCTGCCGCCTCTGCCGGATGCACCGCCGGCCGACGAGGGCGAGGGCACCGGACGGCGGCGCAACCGCCGCCGCGGCGAGTCCCGCGACGACGGCGGCCAGCGCGAGCCGCGTGCCCCCCGCGAGCGCCTGGTCGAGGTCATCACCGAGCCGCAGCGCATCAAGGGTTCGACCCGGCTCGAGGCCAAGAAGCAGCGCCGGCGTGACGGTCGTGAGGCCGGCCGGCGTCGCCCCGTGGTCACTGAGGCCGAGTTCCTCGCCCGCCGCGAGTCGGTGGATCGCGAGATGATCGTCCGCTCCAAGAACGGCCGGGTGCAGATCGGGGTGCTCGAGGACAAGGTGCTCGGCGAGCACTACGTCGCCCGCAGCCAGGACGCGTCGCTGATCGGCAACGTGTACCTCGGCCGGGTGCAGAACGTGCTGCCCAGCATGGAGGCGGCCTTCGTCGACATCGGCCGCGGCCGCAACGCCGTGCTCTACTCCGGCGAGGTCGACTGGGACGGTGTCGAGACCGGCAACCAGCCCCGCCGCATCGAGCTGGCGCTGAAGACCGGCGACCGCGTGCTCGTCCAGGTCACGAAGGACCCGGTCGGCCACAAGGGCGCCCGACTGACCAGCCAGATCTCGCTGCCGGGCCGGTACCTCGTGTACGTGCCGGGTGGGGCGATGAACGGCATCAGCCGCAAGCTGCCCGACACTGAGCGCGCGCGCCTGAAGCGCATCCTCAAGGAGGTGCTGCCGGAGTCCTCCGGCGTGATCGTGCGCACCGCCGCCGAGGGTGCCACCGAAGAGCAGCTGACCCGTGACGTGCAGCGGCTGACGGCCCAGTGGGAGCACATCAGCCGCACCATCGAGACCGCGCAGGCACCGATCCTGCTGCACAGCGAGCCCGACCTGCTGGTGAAGATCGTGCGCGATGTCTTCAACGAGGACTTCTCGAAGATGCTCATCCAGGGCGAAGACGCGCAGCGCACGATCGAGGCGTATCTGCAGGCGGTCGCGCCCGACCTGCTCGAGCGCGTCGAACGGTACGAGGGCGACGGCGACCCGTTCGACGACTTCCGAATCACCGAGCAGATCGAGAAGGCCCTGGACCGCAAGGTCTGGCTGCCCTCGGGCGGCTCGCTCGTGATCGACCGCACCGAAGCGATGACGGTCGTGGATGTCAACACCGGCAAGTTCGTCGGCTCGGGCGGCAACCTCGAAGAGACCGTCACCAAGAACAACCTCGAGGCCGCGGAGGAGATCGTCCGCCAGCTGCGCCTGCGCGACATCGGCGGCATCATCGTCGTGGACTTCATCGACATGGTCCTCGAGTCCAACCGCGACCTCGTGCTGCGTCGCCTGGTGGAGTGCCTGAGCCGCGACCGCACCAAGCACCAGGTCGCCGAGGTCACGTCGCTGGGTCTGATCCAGATGACCCGCAAGAAGATCGGGTTGGGCCTGGTCGAGACCTTCAGCGAGCCGTGCGAGGTCTGCGCAGGCCGCGGCATCATCATCCATCACGACCCGGTGATCCGTCACCGCGCACCGGCCGGTGGTTCCGCCTCGCGCAGGTCGCGGCCGAGCGCACCGGCGACCGCGCCCGCGGGCAGCACGCACGTGATCACGGCCGGTGCCAAGTCCGCGCTCGCCCAGATCGCGGCATCCACGATCCATCAGCCCGAGGGGGAGGCAGCGGCCGAACAGGCTGTCGAGCTGCCCGCCGAGACCGATCACACGCGCGCAGACCGCGCGCCGTCGGACCGGCCGAAGAAGCGCAAGAAGCGTCGCGACAAGGCCTCTGCCGAGCCCAAGACCGAGACCGACCTGCTGCTGGACTCCGTACTCAGTGCGCTGCCCGAGCCGAAGGCTCCGGGTCAGGGCCGGTCGCGGCGCCGGGTCACCACCGCCGCACTCAGCGGCACGCCGGTACCCACGACACCCGCTCAGGACTGAGGTTCACCGCCGGTCGCGCGCCGGAATGCGCAGGCCCGAGGCGATCAGCCGTCGGACGAGCTCATGCCCGTCCACGTGCTGCGCCCCGGCCGCGACCAGTGCGGCGTGGGACTCTTCGGGCACGTCGTAATGGTCCAGATCGAAGGCGCGAGGGGGGATGCCGCTCGCCTGCGCGAACGCGTGCAGCTCATCCAGCGAGGTGTCCGAGACCAGGTGCGCCCACAGCCGGCCATGCGCCGGCCAGCGCGGATCATCGATCAGAACGGCCACGGGATCGATCTTAGATGCGACACGCAGTCGGCTCCTTTTGCCTGCACCGCCTCCATCCGGTAAAGTAGACCCCTGGTGCGTCGCGTTTCGTCGTCTGAAACGGCGCGCGCAGGCCGCCCCGGCAGTGTGTTGTCGGGTCCGCCCCGGGCACCACGGACTTCATCTTTCCCAAGAGCAGAGTCTCGCAAAGACAATCGGAGCCGTGCGCTCCCCAACGAAACAGGTGTGAAGTGGTCTACGCAGTTGTGCGCGCCGGCGGCCGGCAGGAAAAGGTCGAGGTCGGCACGATCGTCGTCCTGGATCGCCAGCAGGCCAAGATCGGTGACAAGCTCGAGCTGCCGGCATTGCTGCTGGTGGACGGCGCGGCCGTCACCAGCGACGCTGACTCGCTCGCCAAGGTGACCGTGACCGCCGAGGTGCTCGGTGAGGAGCGCGGCCCGAAGATCGTGATCCAGAAGTTCAAGAACAAGACCGGCTACAAGAAGCGCCAGGGGCACCGTCAGGACCTCACGCGCGTCAAGATCACCGGCATCAAATAGCCCGAGGAAGACGCAGACATGGCACACAAAAAGGGCGCAAGCTCCACCCGTAACGGCCGCGACTCCAATGCCCAGCGACTGGGCGTGAAGCGCTTCGGCGGTCAGACCGTGAGCGCCGGCGAGATCATCGTCCGCCAGCGCGGAACCCACTTCCACCCGGGCGTGAACGTCGGCCGTGGCGGCGACGACACGCTGTTCGCGCTGTCGGCGGGCGCGGTCGAGTTCGGCGCCAAGGGCGGCCGCAAGGTCGTCAACATCGTCGAGGCTGCGCAGTAGCGACAGCTCGCACACGTACTCTGACGGGGGTGGGCTTCGGCCCGCCCCCGTCGCATATCCACCGCGGACACAAGGAGCGTCATGGTCACGTTTGTCGATCAGGTGACGCTGCACCTGAGCGCCGGAAGAGGCGGCAACGGCTGCGTCTCGGTGCGCCGCGAGAAGTTCAAGCCGCTGGCCGGGCCCGACGGCGGCAACGGCGGCAACGGCGGTGACATCGAGCTGGTCGCCGACCCGCAGGTGACCACGTTGCTCTCGTACCACCACTCGCCGCACCGCAGCGGCGGCAACGGCGGCTTCGGGATGGGCGACAACCGCTCCGGTGTGCTCGGCGAGTCGCTCGCGCTGCCGGTGCCGGTCGGCACCGTCGTGCGCGACGCCGACGGCGAGGTGCTGGTCGACATGATCGAGCCGGGCATGCGCTTCGTCGTGGCCCCGGGCGGCCGCGGCGGACTGGGCAACGCGGCACTGGCCACCACCAAGCGCAAGGCCCCCGGGTTCGCGCTGCTGGGCACCGCCGGCTGGAACGGGGATGTCGTCCTCGAGCTGAAGACTGTCGCCGACGTGGCGCTGGTGGGCTTTCCGTCGGCCGGCAAGTCGAGTCTGATCGCGGCGATCTCGGCGGCGCGGCCGAAGATCGCGGACTATCCGTTCACGACGCTGCACCCCAACCTCGGCGTCGTCCAGGCGGGCGAGACCCGCTTCACCGTGGCCGACGTGCCGGGGCTGATCGAGGGAGCCAGCGAGGGCAAGGGCCTGGGCCTGGAGTTCCTGCGGCACGTCGAGCGCTGCACGGCCCTGGTGCACGTGCTCGACTGCGCGACGCTCGAGGCCGGCCGCGACCCGATCAGCGACCTCGAGGTCATCCGTGCCGAGCTCGCCGCCTACCCGGTGCCCGAGGGGCAGGTTCCCCTGCTGGAGCGCCCCCAGCTGGTCGCGCTGAACAAGACCGACGTGCCCGAGGCGAAGGACCTGGCCGCGATGGTCCGTCCCGACCTGGAAGCGCAGGGCTACCGCGTCTTCGAGATCTCCACGGCCAGCCACGAGGGCCTGCGCGGTCTCACGTTCGCGCTGGGCGATATCGTCGCGCGGCATCGGGCGCAGCTGGCGGCTCAGCCGGTCGCGCCCCGCGTCGTGATCCGCCCGCAGGGCGCGCAGCGTGAGTTCGAGGTGCGCGTCGAGGGCGGCAGCTACGGCCCGCTGTATCGCATCCTCGGGGCCAAGCCCGAGCGCTGGGTCGAGCAGACCGACTTCCGCAACGACGAGGCGGTCGGCTTCCTCGCGGACCGGCTCGACAAGATCGGCGTCGACAACGCGCTCTACAAGGCGGGCGCCGTCCCCGGTGCGACGGTCGTGATCGGCCCCGGCGAGGGCGTCGTGTTCGACTGGGAGCCGGCAGTGAGCTCGGCGGCCGAAGTGATGGTCGCCCCGCGCGGGACGGATCCCCGCATCGACGGGTCCGGCCGGCGCACGAATGTCGAGCGTCGGAAGTACTATCACGAGCTCATGGATGCCAAGGCAGCCGCCCGCGCCGAACTCGAGGCCGAACGGCTGGGCCGTGTGCAGGACGGGGGAGAGGACCAGCGATGACGGCATCGCAGCGGAGGGACCTGCCCGGCGCCCGGCGCGTGGTCGTCAAGGTGGGCTCGTCGTCGATCAGCGGGGCGAACGCGGTCAACATCCAGCCCCTGGTGGATGCGCTGGGCGCGGCCTACGCGCGCGGCACCGAAGTCATCCTGGTCTCTTCCGGTGCGATCGCCACCGGCATGCCGTATCTGCAGCTCACCTCCCGACCCACCGATCTGGCCACCCAGCAGGCCGCCGCGGCGGTCGGGCAGAACGTACTGATCTACCGGTACCAGGCGGCACTGCGTGAGCACGGCATCGTGGCCGGTCAGGTGCTGCTGACCGCCGGCGACCTCGAGAACCGCGCGCACCGGCTGAACGCGCGCCGCGCCATGGAGCGCCTGCTGGGCCTGCGCATCATGCCGATCGTCAACGAGAACGACACCGTCGCCACGCATGAGATCCGCTTCGGCGACAACGACCGGCTGGCGGCCCTGGTGGCCAAGCTGATCCGCGCCGACGCGCTGCTGCTGCTCAGCGACATCGACGCGATGTACACCCGGCCGCCGCAGCTGCCCGACGCCCGGCCGATCGAAGAGGTCGCCTACGGGGCCGACCTGGCCGAATTCGAGTTCGGGTCGGTCGTGGTCAACAGCGTCGGCACCGGGGGAGCGGCGACCAAGGTCTCGGCCGCGCGGCTTGCCGCGTCCTACGGCATCGCGGCACTGGTGACCAGCATCGATCTCGTCTCGCAGGCGCTGACCGGGCAGCAGGTCGGCACCTGGTTCGCCCCGAACCCGGCGCCGGTCGAGGCGACCATCACCGGCGCGGTGCATCTGGCCACTCAGCGCACCGCCGCGGGCGAGGCGGCACAGCCCGCTGGCTAGACTGGAGCGATGACCACCATCGCCCCCACGACCGCCCGCGACCGCATACTGCTGGCCAAGGACGCGGCGCGCTCGGTGGGCCTGGCCTCAGACGCCCTCAAGCGCGATGCGCTGCTGGCCGTCGCCGAGGCGATCGCCGCGTCGGTCGACGAGATCGTCACCGCCAACGCGCAGGATCTCGCGCAGGGGCGTGCAGACGGCTTGTCCGAGGCGATGGCCGATCGGCTGCGCCTGGACGGGAAGCGGGTGGATTCCCTCGCCGAGGCGGTGCGCGCGGTCGCGGCTCTGCCCGACCCCGTCGGGCGCGTGCTCGATCAGCGCACGATACCCGGCGGCGTGACGCTGCAGAAGGTGTCGGTGCCGTTCGGCGTCGTCGGTGCGATCTATGAGGCCCGGCCGAACGTCACCGTCGACATCACGGCGCTGGCGCTGCGTTCGGGCAATGCCGTTGTGCTGCGCGGCGGCACGGCCGCTCTGCACAGCAACGCGACGCTGGTGCGCATCATCCGGGCGGCCCTGGCCGCCGCCGGGCTCGATCCTGAGGCGGTGCAGACCGTCGATGACTTCGGCCGCGAGGGTGCCCGCGAGCTGATGCGCGCCCGTGGCATCGTCGACGTGCTGGTGCCGCGCGGCAGCGCCGCGCTGATCGAAACGGTCGTGACCGAGTCATCCGTGCCGGTGATCGAGACCGGCGCCGGCGTCGTGCACATCGTGCTGGACGAGTCTGCGCCGCTGGAGTGGGCGCGCGACATCGTCGTGAATGCGAAGGTGCAGCGGCCGAGCGTGTGCAACGCGGTCGAGACGGTGCTCGTGCATCGCGCCGCCGCGCCCCGGCTGGTCGGTCCCGTGGTCGAGGCGCTGCAGCGTTCGGGGGTGACCGTGCATGGTGACGCCGAGGTGGCGGCGCTGGCGCCGGATGTCGTGCCGGCCACCGAGGCGGACTGGAGCATCGAGCACCTGAGCCTGGATCTGTCGATGCACGTGGTGGACGATCTGGATGCCGCGCTGGCGCACATCCGCAGGTATTCCACGCACCACACCGAGTCGATCATCACCACTGACGACGCGAACGCGAACCGCTTTCTCGCCGAGGTCGATTCGGCCGTCGTGATGGCCAATGCCTCCACCCGGTTCACCGACGGCGGCGAGTTCGGCTTCGGCGCCGAGGTGGGCATTTCGACGCAGAAGCTGCACGCGCGCGGCCCGATGGGCCTGGCCGAGCTGACCAGCACGAAATGGCTGGCGCGGGGTGCCGGGCAAGTGCGACCGTGAACGCCTAGAATGCAATGAGGCGTGCGCTGCAGTTGCGTCGCCACCCTCGTGAACGGAGTCCCGATGTCCTTCGCCCCGTTGATCGCGCTTGCCGCACAGCAGGCTGAGCATTCCGGCAACGTGATGCTCGAGACGATCTGGTACCCCATCGTCTCTCTGATCGTGTTCGGGGCGCTGGCGTGCGTCGCGCTGAGCTACAAGGGCGTGTCCAACCGGCACGTGCACAAGGCGGCCGCCTACGCCAAAGCGCACCCCGACGAGGCTCCGCAGGCGGGACACGGCCACTAGGCCCAGCAGATGACGGCGGTGCGACCGGCACGGATCGGGGTGATGGGTGGAACATTCGACCCCATCCACCACGGGCACCTCGTGGCGGCATCCGAGGTCGCCGAGTCGTTCGGCCTGGACGAGGTGGTCTTCGTGCCCACCGGCGAACCGTGGCAGAAGAGCAACGTCAGTCTGAGCGAGCACCGCTACCTGATGACCGTCATCGCCACGGCATCCAACCCGCAGTTCACCACCAGTCGAGTGGACCTGGACCGCAGCGGACCGACGTACACGATCGACACGCTGCGTGACCTGAAGCGCGAGCGCCCCGATGCGGAGTTCTTCTTCATCACCGGTGCGGATGCCGTGGCGCAAATTCTCAGCTGGAGGGACCATGATGAACTGTGGAGTCTTGCGCACTTCGTCGCGGTCTCCCGGCCCGGGCATGTCCTGAGCACGGCCGGCCTCCCGAGCGAGTATGTTAGTCAGCTTGAGATCCCCGCATTGTCGATCTCATCGACCGACTGCCGCCAGCGCGTGCGTGCAGGCCACCCGGTGTGGTACCTCGTGCCCGACGGGGTCGTCCAATACATCGCGAAGCATCATCTTTACCGGAGCAAGGCA
Source organism: Microbacterium kribbense (assembly GCF_039537285.1). Taxonomy (NCBI): domain Bacteria; kingdom Bacillati; phylum Actinomycetota; class Actinomycetes; order Micrococcales; family Microbacteriaceae; genus Microbacterium; species Microbacterium kribbense. Next base: position 147,813 of record NZ_BAABAF010000008.1, read on the forward strand.
TGAGCACGTCTGATCACCCAGAGACTCCGCCGCTGACCCGCAAGCAGCTGCGTGAGCTGCGCAGCACGGGCGCGATACCCGTGATCACCGCGGCCACCGACGTGACGCGCCCCGAGGCAGCCGTCGGTGACGCGTCGGCGGCGCCCGCGGACGGCAGCGACACCGAATCCGCTGTCGAGACCGGCGGTGTCGCTGCGCCGGTTGCCGAGGGCGAGCCCGCGGAAGCTGCGGAGTCCGAGCCGGCCGCGACCGACCCTGAGCCGGCACCTCCGGTCGCGCCGCTGCCGCGCGCGACTGCCGCCCCTGAGGTGCATCCGGTGCCCGTCGCGGACTCGAGTGTCGACCTGGGCGCGACTCCGCTGACCCGTCGGCAGGCACGCCAGCAGGAGCGCATCCGCACCGCGTCGGTGCCGGTGATCGGCCCCGACTTCGAGATCTCTCGGCCCGCCGCCGGGCAGCCGGCTGTCGCGGCGACCACCTCGCCGAGCGCGCCGGCGGTGACGACCGCGGTGATCGACCCGTCCCCGTGGGCCCCGCCCGCCGAGGCCGAGCAGCCGCAGCCCGTCGCCGAACCGACCGCCCCAGAGCCGGATCTGGCCACGGCGGCATTCGAAGAGCCCGTAGCCGTTGCGGAGCCCGTAGCCGTTGCGGAGCCCGTACCCGTCGAGGACGCGGCGCCCGCTGACGAGCCGGCGCCCGCCGAATACACGGCACCGGCGGCAGATTTCGCGGCCATCGACGAGCCCGATGAGCGCTCCGATGACGAACTGTCTGAGCTGATCTCGTCCGCCCAGGTCGATGAGGCACCGCAGCCCGAGTCGACGGGTGCTCCCCGCCCCGTCGTCAACCCGATGTTCGGGTCCAAGCTGCTCGGCGGCGACCCGGTCGCCGCCGAACCGGCGGCGTCCTTCGAGCAGCTGCTCGAACGCGACAGCTCGACCGCCGGCACGGCCACGGCATCCAGCACCCTGATCATGTCGCATGTGTCGGCGGCTCCACTGGTGGGGCCGATCGGCGGCACCGGCGAGATCCTGGTCACCGGCACGTTCGTGCTGCCCGAGGGGCTCGGCTCGACCGGGCATGCCCGGGGCACCGCCGATGGCCGTGAAGTGGATGCCGTGCTCATCGACGGCGAGCTGCCCGCGCACTCGTCGCCGACCCCGATCGCGGCCAGCGCCGCAGTCAGCACCATCAAATCGAGCGAAGACATCATTCAGCCGCCGACACCCGAAAAGGGCGGCCGACTGATGTTGTCGCTCGCGATCACCGCCGGCGTCCTGGCGCTGGCACTGGTAGGAGTCCTTGTGTACGCATTGGTATCGGGAGTGATTTCGTGACGGCGACCGCGCAGGCGGTGCAGATGCTGCAGGTGGCGGCACGTGCGGCTGGGTCCAAGGGCGGCGACGATCTGGTCGCGCTGGATGTCTCAGAGCCGTTGCCGCTGGTGGATATCTTTTTGCTGGTCTCAGCGCGCAGCGAGCGCAACGTCGCCGCGATCGCAGACGAGATCGAAGAGCAGCTGCTCGCCGCCGGGCACAAGCGGCTGCGCCGCGAAGGCCGCCAGCAGGCGCGTTGGGTGCTGCTGGACTTCGGTGACCTGGTCGTGCACGTGTTCCACGATGAGGAGCGGACGTACTACGGGCTGGAGCGGCTTTGGAAGGATTGCCCGGCCGTCCCGATCGAAGCGGCCGAGCCGGTGGGGTGGCGGTCGACTGATCTGAGCCGCGCCGATTTCAAGATCGCGGCGAGGATGTAGTAATCTGAACGGGTTGCCCCGGCTTGCTGGGGCAGAGTTTTGGGCCTGTGGCGCAGCTGGTAGCGCACCTGCATGGCATGCAGGGGGTCAGGGGTTCGAGTCCCCTCAGGTCCACCGAATCGCTGATACGACGGGAAGCGTAGGTTGAGCCGCGCGGGTCGGGGAGCGTGGGAGCGTCGGCTCTCTGCTGAGCGGGATCGGCGCCGCGACTTCCTCGCCGCCGGTGCGCGGCTGCAGCGTGCGGAAAGTGTGCTCGGGTGCGGCATCCTTGTCCCGTTCGTGGTCGAGAACGCGCAAACTGCGCGAACGCGGCTGGTAGCGCGCAGTTTGCGCCTTCTCGACGGCTCCTGGGCGGGCAGAGCGGCCGAATCGGATCATCGCGCGTTGTTCCACCACGACTCCAGGCCGCAGCCCCGCAGCAGCTGGCATCCGGTGCTCGACATCGTGTTCCCCCGACGAACATACCGCCGGTGGGTCCCGCGTGGTGTGCCGCCATCGCGACCGCGGCCGGCGATGCGAAGCGGAGACCCGGACACCGCCCGAACCGGTCATCGGTTGACACGCCACGCCGGGCGTCAGGTACCATGGACATAATGTGAACGGTAACATTCTGGGTGACGACGACAGACGAAGGAGTCCGAAGTGAGCGCGCAGCCAAGCGGATCGCCGGGCGAAGCGGCCTACACGGTGGGAATCGATTTCGGCACCCTGTCAGGTCGTGCCGTCGTGGTGCGGGTCAGCGATGGCGCCGAGCTCGGCACGGCCGTGCACCAGTACCCGCACGCGGTGATGGATGTCACGCTGGCCGCCACCGGTGCCGCGCTGCCGCCCGACTGGGCGCTGCAGGTCGCCGCCGACTACGTCGACGTGCTGAAGACGGCCGTGCCGCAGGCCGTGGCCGCCGCCGGGATCGATCCGACCGCGGTGATCGGCATCGGCACCGACTTCACGGCGTGCACCATGGTGCCGGTGCTTTCCGACGGCACTCCGCTGCACGAGCTGCCCGAGTTCGCCGACCGGCCGCACGCATACGTCAAGCTGTGGCGACATCATGCCGCCCAGCCGCATGCCGACCGCATCAACGCCCTTGCCGCCGAGCGCGGCGAGACGTGGCTGCCGCGCTATGGCGGACTGATCTCGAGCGAGTGGGAATTCGCCAAGGGTCTGCAGCTGCTCGAGGAGGACCCCGAGATCTACGCCCGCATGGATCGCTGGGTCGAAGCGGCCGACTGGATCGTCTGGCAGCTGACCGGCCGGTACACCCGCAACGCCTGCACCGCCGGTTACAAGGGCATCTACCAGGACGGGCAGTATCCGAGCAGTGAGTTCCTCGCGGCGCTGAACCCCGGCTTCACCGACTTCGCGCAGACCAAGCTCGCCGGGCAGATCATCCCGCTCGGCGCGTCGGCGGGCACCCTGTCGGCTCAGGCATCCGCGTGGACCGGGCTGCCGGAGGGCATCGCGGTCTCGGCCGGCAACGTCGATGCGCACGTCACGGCACCGGCGGCGGGCGCGGTGCACCCGGGCCAGATGGTCGCGATCATGGGCACCTCGACGTGTCACATCATGCCGAGCGAGGTGCGTGCCGACGTGCCCGGCATGTGCGGCGTCGTCGACGGCGGCATCGTCGACGGCCTGTACGGCTACGAGGCGGGCCAGTCCGGGGTGGGCGACATCTTCGCCTGGTACGTCGACAACCAGGTGCCCGCCCGCTACCTGCAGGCCGCCCAGGCGGCCGGCACCAGCGTGCATCAATACCTGACCGACCTCGTTGCCGCGCGCCCGGTCGGTGCGCACGGACTGCTCGCCCTGGACTGGCACTCCGGCAACCGTTCGGTGCTGGTCGACCACGAGCTGTCGGGCCTTGTCGTCGGCCTCACCCTGGGCACCCGCGCCGAAGACGTCTATCGCGCCCTGGTCGAGGCCACCGCGTTCGGCACGCGGCGCATCGTCGAGGCGTTCACCGCTTCGGGCGTGCCGGTGACCGAGTTCATCGCCGCCGGGGGACTGATCAAGAACCGCTTCCTGATGCAGGTGTATTCGGATGTGCTGAACATGCCGATCTCGACGATCGGCAGCGAACAGGGTCCGGCGCTGGGCTCGGCCATCCACGCCGCCGTCGCCGCCGGCGCCTATGCCGACGTGCGCGCGGCAGCCGCGGCGATGGGGCGCGTCGACCGTGCCGTCTACACGCCCGACCCCGCCGACGCGGCCGCCTACGACCGGCTGTACGCCGAATACCTGCTGTTGCACGACCACTTCGGCCGTGGCGGCAACGACGTCATGCACCGGCTGCGCGCCATCCGGCGCGAGGCGCTGACCAGGGATGCCGCCGCCGACGCGGCCGGCACGATGACGGAGGCATGATGACCACGTTCGAGCCCGATATCGAAGCAGCGATCGCCCGGGTGCGCGCCGATGTCGCACGGCTGCACGCCGAGCTGGTGCGCTACGGCCTGGTGGTGTGGACCGGCGGCAACGTGTCGGGCCGGGTGCCCGGCACCGACCTGTTCGTGATCAAACCCAGTGGCGTCGACTACGCCGACCTCGCGCCCGAGAACATGATCCTGTGCACGCTGGACGGCGCGGTCGTCCCGGGCACCCCGGGTTCGGACCGCTCGCCCTCGAGTGACACGGCCGCACACGCCTATGTGTACCGCACGATGAGCGAGGTCGGCGGTGTGGTGCACACCCACTCGCCGTACGCCACCGCCTGGGCCGCCCGTGGCGAGTCGATCCCGTGCGTGCTGACAGCGATGGCCGACGAGTTCGGCGGCCCGGTGCCGATCGGCCCGTTCGCCATCATCGGCGACGACTCGATCGGCCGGGGCATCGTCGACACCCTGCGCGGCCACCGCAGCCGAGCCGTGCTGATGCGCGGCCACGGGCCGTTCACGATCGGCAAGGACGCCCGCGACGCGGTCAAGGCCGCCGTGATGGTCGAAGACGTCGCCCGCACCGTGCACCTGGCCCGCCAGGGCGGACAGCTCATTCCGCTGGAGCCGGCGGCCATCGACGCGCTGTACGACCGGTATCAGAACGTGTACGGACAGGCGCCGGCAGGCGCCCTCGGATCAGGGGAGACGCCCGAATGACCGCACTCACCACCTCGCTCGAGGGCTACCAGGTCTGGTTCCTCACCGGCAGCCAGTCGCTCTACGGTGAAGAGACGCTGCGCCAAGTGCAGGCGCAGGCGCGCGAGATCGCGCGCACGCTCGACGAGTGCGGTCTGCCCGTGCGGGTCGTGTTCCAGCCGGTGCTGACCGAGCCCGATGCCATCCGCCGCGTCGCACTGGAGGCCAACGCGCGTGACGATGTGATCGGGGTGATCGCATGGATGCACACCTTCAGTCCCGCCAAGATGTGGATCGCAGGTCTGGACGCCCTGCGCACCCCGCTGCTGCACCTGCACACCCAGGCGAACGTCGAGCTGCCGTGGGCCGACATCGACTTCGACTTCATGAATCTGAACCAGGCCGCGCACGGCGACCGCGAGTTCGGCTACATCCAGTCGCGCCTGGGCGTGGCCCGCAAGACCGTCGTGGGCCATGCCACCGATCCTCAGGTGCAGGCGCAGATCGCCGCCTGGCAGCGCGCCGCCGCCGGCTGGGCGGCCATGCACGCGCTGAAGCTCGCCCGATTCGGCGACAACATGCGCTACGTCGCGGTGACCGAGGGCGACAAGACCGAAGCCGAGCTGCGGTTCGGGGTGCAGGTGAACACCTGGGGTGTCAACGATCTGGTCGATGCCGTGGCACAGGCATCCACCGCCGACATCGATGCGCTCGTGGCCGACTACGAGCAGAGCTACGACGTCGCGCCCGAGCTGCGCCGCGGGGGAGAGCGGCATGCGTCACTGCGCGACGGAGCCGCCATCGAGCTGGGCCTGCGGTCGTTCCTCGAGGCCGGCGACTTCGGCGCGTTCACGACGAGCTTCGAAGACCTCGGCGGACTGCGCCAGCTGCCGGGCCTGGCCGTGCAGCGGCTGATGGCAGACGGCTATGGGTTCGGCGCCGAGGGCGACTGGAAGACGGCCCTCCTGGTGCGTGCCGCCAAGGTGATGGGCGCCGGGCTGCCCGGCGGGGCATCGCTGATGGAGGACTACACCTACGACCTCACCCCCGGCCGCGAGCTGATCCTCGGCGCGCACATGCTCGAGGTCTGCCCGAGCCTGACCACCGCGACACCGCAGCTGCAGATCCACCCGCTGGGCATCGGCGGGCGCGAAGACCCGGTGCGCCTGGTCTTCAGCGCGGATGCCTCAGCCGGCGTGGTCGTCTCACTCGGCGACATGCGCGAGCGCTTCCGACTGGTCGCGAACGTCGTCGAGGTGATCGCGCCCCCTCAGCCGCTGCCGAAGCTGCCGGTGGGGCGTGCGGTATGGCGGCCGGCGCCGGACTTCAAGACCTCGGCCGCCTGCTGGCTGACCGCCGGCGGCGCCCACCACACCGTGATGAGCACGCAGGTGGGCATCGAGGTGTTCCAGGACTTCGCCGACATCGCCCGCACCGAGCTGCTCACGATCGACGAGCACACCACGCTGCGGGGCTTCGCCGACCAAGTGCGCTGGAACCAGGCGTGGTACCGCCTGGCGCAGGGATTCTGACCCGGTCAGCGCCCGGCGAGCACCGTCGCGGTGTCGCTGATCGTCAGCTGCGGCGGGTAGAGCCCCATCACGTGCAGCGCCGCCGCCTGGTTCTCGGCCGTGGATCCGGCGCACGCGTCGGCCGCGATCGTCAGCCGCGCGCCGGCGTCGGCGGCCGGCAGCGCCGTGGAGACCACACAGCAGTCCGTCGACACGCCGCACAGCACGACGCGCGGCGCCGCGCCGACGATCGCCTGCAGCTGCGGTCCCCACTTGCCGAAGGTCGGCAGATCCAGGGTGGGCCGCGGCGACAGGGCCGCGGCATCCGGAACCAGCGCGTACAGCGCATCGTCGGCCGGCACGTCCGCGAACGGCCACGCGGCGAAGTAGTCGCCCCACGACGTCGACCGGTCGGCGGTGGGCAGCCACCGTGTCACGACCACCCGGTCGCCGAACGCCTCGGCGAGCCGGCGGATGTTCGCCATCGCAGCGGGGAAGGACGGCGATCCCCATGGCGAGTGTGGTGAGGCGAAGATGGTCTGCGGGTCGATGACGACGAGCCAGGAGTCGTCGGTCATGCCGCCTCTTGCGCGCGGATGCGCCGGGTCGAGGCGAACCAGGTGAACAGGAACGAGAGCACCAGGGCGAAGAACACGCCCAGGTTCGCGTACGCCCAGTCGCCGCCCTTGCCGCCGATCAGGAACAGGAAGTAGCCCTGCCAGTTGTTCCAGGCGGCGTCTTCGGCGAAGTTGTTGATCACGAAGCCCCAGCCGATCACCGAGGTCACGACCATGGTGAGGATCGCCGCCCAGTTCCACGAGCCGTAACGGCCCTTCGAATCGAACAGGGCGTCTTCGTCGTAGTCCTTGTGGCGCAGCAGGATGTCGGCGATCAGGATGCCGGCCCACGACGCCAGCGGGACGCCGAGGGTGATCAGAAAGCTCTGGAACGGGCCGAGGAAGTTCTGCGCGAAGAACACCACCCAGATGGTCCCGAGCGTGAGGATCACGCCGTCGACGGCGGCGGCCGAGGGGCGGGGGATGCGGATGCCCAGGCTCAGCAGCGTCAGTCCGGAGGAGTAGATGCCCAGGACGGCACCCGAGATCAGCGCGAGGATCGCCGTGACCAGGAACGGCACGAGCACCCACACCGGGAGGATCTGCGCGAGCGCGCCCACCGGGTCGTTCTGCACGGCGGTGAACAGCTTCTTGTCCGAGCCCGCCAGCAGCAGGCCGAAGATCACCAGGATCACCGGGGCCACCGCGCCGCCGAACGTGTTCCAGCCGATGATCGCGCCGTCCGAGGCGGTGCGCTTCTGATACCGCGACCAGTCGGCGGCGATGTTGATCCATCCCAGGCCGAATCCGGTCATCACCATCACCAGGGCGCCGACCAGGTGCCCGATGTTGCCGTCGGGTATCGCCAGCACCGCGGTCAGGTCGATGTGCGGGATGGCCAGGATGATGTAGAGGATCGTGACGACGCCGGTGATCCAGGTGAGCACCGACTGCAGCTTCATGATCGTGTGGTAGCCGAGCACCGATGCCGTCACGATCAGGGCCGCGACCACCACGATGGCGATGATCTTCACGGCCGTGCCGCCGTCGCCGCCGAGCTGCGTGATGATCGTCGCCGTGGCCAGCACCGCCGTGATCGCCAGGAACGTCTCCCAGCCGATCGAGGTCAGCCACGACACGATGCCGGGCACCTTCTGCCCGTGCACCCCGAACGCCGACCGCGAGAGGACCATGGTCGGCGCCGAACCGCGCTTGCCGGCGATCGCGATCAGTCCGCACAGGAAGAACGACACCACGATGCCGATGATCGCGACGATGGTGGCCTGCCAGAACGAGATGCCGAAGCCCAGCACGAACGAACCGTAGGACATGCCGAACACCGACACGTTCGCCGCGAACCACGGCCAGAACAGGTCACGGGGTTTCGCGGTGCGCTCGGACTCGGGGATGATCTCGATGCCGGTCCGCTCGATCAGGGTCGATGTGCGGGGGGAATCGTCGGTGGGTGCAGACACTCGGGCCTCCTGGCAGTTCGTCGGGCGACGTTCAGGTCTCATCCTGGCACTGCGCCGGCATCCGGGGCCAGAAGTGACGACGCGCGCGTCGCAGCGCTCGCACCCCGCAACCCGCGCGCCGTGACCGCGCACTGCCCGCGGCGGCGGGTCAGCCAGTAGCGTGAGCACATGAGCACTCTCGGTCGAGGCCGCCAGCCCGGCGGCACCCACATCGTCGAGAACCAGCCGGACTGGCGCGTCGACATCGACGAATACGACCTGAACCATCCGCTGCGCGACGCGGTCGCGGCGTTCGGCGCCGGGTGGGCGGATGCGCAGCTGCACGAGGTCGGCACTCTGGTCGGCGAGCGGTCGTTCCAGCGCGATGCGCAGCTGGCGCACCAGCATCCGCCCGTCGCGCACACCTTCGACCGGTGGGGGTTCCGGCTCGACGAGGTCGAATACGACGAGTCGTACCACCGGATCATCGCCGCCGCCGTGGCGCACGGAGCGCACACCGCCGCCTGGGCCGACCCGAAGCCCGGCGCGGCCGTGGCACGGGCGGCGACCTTCATGCTCTTCGCGCAGGTCGAACCCGGGCACGCCTGTCCGATCTCGATGACGCACTCCGCCGTCGCGTCCCTGCGCGACTCGCCATGGATCGCCGACGACTGGCTGCCGCGACTGTACTCACGCAGCTACGACCGGCATCTGCTGCCGGCCGATCAGAAGCCCAGTGCCCTGGTCGGCATGGCGATGACCGAGAAGCAGGGCGGCTCGGATGTGCGCGCGAACACGACCACCGCGGTGCACGTCAGCGGGCACAGCTATCAGCTCACCGGGCACAAGTGGTTCTGCTCGGCGCCGATGTCGGACGGTTTTCTGGTGCTCGCGCAGTCGCATCGCGCGAGCACCCAGGAAGGCCTGTCGTGCCTGTTCGTGCCGCGGGTGCTGCCGCACGGCGACCGCAACGTCTTCCGCGTGCAGCGGCTGAAAGACAAGGTCGGCAATCGGTCGAACGCATCCGCCGAGATCGAGTTCGACGGCACCGTCGGCGTGCTGGTCGGCGAGCCCGGCCGTGGCGTGCGCACGATCATCGAGATGGTCCAGCGCACCCGGTTGGACTGCGTGCTGGGCACCGCGGCGGGCATGCGCCAGAGCGTCGCCGAGGCGCTCTGGCATGCGCGCGGGCGCCGCGCGTTCGGGCGGATGCTGGTGGAGCAGCCCGCGATGACCGCGGTGCTGGCCGATCTGGCGCTGGAGGCCGAGGCGGCGATGCTGACCGGCATGCGACTGGCGCAGGCGTTCGAGGCGGATGCCTCGGATCAGGATGTCGCCCTGCGGCGGCTGGCGACCCCCGTCTCGAAGTACTGGGTGTGCAAGCGCGGCCCCCAGCACGCCTACGAAGCGATGGAGTGCCTGGGCGGCAACGGCTACATCGAATCGTTCCCGCTCGGCCGCCGCTACCGCGAGCAGCCGGTGATGGCGATCTGGGAGGGGTCGGGCAATGTGATCGCCCTCGACGTGCTGCGGGCGCTGGCGCGCGACCCGGATTCAGCGGACGCCGTGCGCGCCGAGCTGCAGACCACCCGGGGCGCGCACCCGCTGCTGGATGCGCACACCGCCGGCACGCTCACGCTGCTGCGCGAGATGTCGCTGGCCGAGCCCGACGGCGCGCAGGCCCAGGCGCGTCGCCTCACCGAGGCGCTCGCACTGGCGCTGCAGGCGTCGACGATGGTGCGCTACGCGCCCCGGATCGACGCCGAGGCGTTCATCGGGGCACGGCTGGGACAAAGCCGCGGCTGGCAGTACGGCGTGCTGCCGCCGGGGACGGATGCGGCGGCCATCATCGCGCGGCACTGAGCGCGTCAGGGGTGGCGGCTGGGCTGGGCGCTCATCACGAGCACGGCGATGCCGCCGAACGGGATCAGTGACAGGAAGAGGAATCCCCAGTGGTAGCCGGCATCGCGCAGCCTCCGCACGCTGAGTGCGAGATACGGCACCACCGTCACGAGCATCCAGACCACGAACAGCAGATAGATCAGCCCGAACAGGGTGCCGGGTCCGCGGCCGTAGCCGAGCCCGACGCCCGCAATGGCGGCCAGCAGATAGCCGCCGGCGACGATGATCGAGTAGAACAGGATCCACCACCAGTACTCGGCGCGGGAGGCCCGACCCTCGAACACTGCGTACTTGGCGAACACCGTGCGGATCGCGCCGCCCATGCCGGTCACCGTCGGCCGGTCGTCGATCGCGGAGCGCCACGCGCCGATCGGAGGGACGGGCGCATATCCGTACCCCGACTGGGCCTGGTAGCCGCTCGGCACGTCGTAGCCGGGTCGTGCGGCACCCGCATAAGGCGGCTGCGAGGCCGGGTACCGGGCGCCCGAGTACGGCGCGCCGGGGTACTGCGCGCCCGAGTATGGCGCGCCGGGGTGGGCGCCGGGTGCTGCGAACGGGCTCGCGGGGGGCGGCGGCACCGGTGCGGGCCTGGTCTGATCGGCCCAGGCGACCCCGTTCCACCAGCGCTGATTCCCGTCGCCCTGCGGGTCGGGGTACCAGCCGGCGGGCGGCTGCGGGCTGCTCGTGCTCACGGGTCATCGACTCCTTCTGCTGCTGCGGTCATCCCACCGTACCCGCAGGCCGCATCGGGCCGCGACGGCCGGCACCAGAGCGGGCCGTCATCCAGCACGTCCAGCAGGCGGCGCCGCAGCAGGTCGGCGCGCTGGGCGAAGCCGCGCTGCCGGTGCACGTACTCGGCCTTGCCCGCGGCCGTCTCGATCGGCACCGGAGCCAGACCCCACTCGGTCAGGTCGTACGGCGAGGCGGCCATGTCGAGGGTGCGGATGTCGCGGGCCAGCTCGAAGGCATCCAGCAGCAGCGCGCCCGGCACGAGCGGACCGAGTTTGATTGCCCACTTGTAGAGGTCCATATTGGCGTGCAGGCACCCGGGCTGCTCGGCGTCCGGTGCCGTGTCGCGGCGCAGCGGCTGTGCGTTGCGGGGCACCGCCGCGGGCGTGAAGAAACGGAACGCGTCGAAATGCGTGCAGCGCAGCTCGTGCGACTCGACCACGGCGTCCGTGGCCTGCTGCCCGAGCCGCAGGGGCAGCGGATGCCGGTGCGCACCATCCCGGTACACCATCGCCCATTCGTGCAGGCCGAAGCAGCCGAACCGCCCCGTACGGCCGGCGGTCGAGTGCAGGATGCGGTGCACGGCATCGATCAGCGTGGCTTTCTCGGCGCGGTAGGCCGCGGCATCCACCCGCGCCGTACCGGGCGCATCGCCGGAGGTGTACCAGCGCCAGCAGGCACGGGCGTGGGCATCGGCCAGTTCGACGCCGACGCCGGGGTGCCAGCGGCGCAGCACCTTCGGCTTGTACGAGTAGTAGGTGAACAGGAAGTCCTCGACCGGGTGCTGCACGCTCCGCGCCGCACGCGCCCGATGGCCGGCCGTGAGCGCTTCGGCACGGGCGACGTGCACGGCCTCCTGCGCCTGCCACTGCTCGCGCGTCAGCACCGTGGCACGCGCGAAAACGGTCGTGCTCACGGAAGCGGCTCGATCAGCTCGGGCGTGTTGTTGCGCACATTGCCGACGGCTTTCGAGACGACGTGGTCGTCGAGACCGGCGGCGACGTCGGGGGCGGCGTCGATGGCGGCGTCGAGGATGTCGCCGACGTTGTCGGCGGACGGATCCAGCCAGGCGTCGGCGAAGTCCGGGTCCAGGAACAGCGGCATCCGGTCGTGGACCGAGCCGAGCTGCCCGATGGAGTCCCGGGTGAGGATCGTGAAGCTGAGCACCCAGCGCGCGGGATCGTCGTCGGGCAGGGCCGGGTTCTTCCACCACTCGTACAGGCCGGCCAAGAACAGCGGCGCGTCGTCTGCCGGGTGGATGTAGTGCGGCACCTTCGCGTCGCCGACGCGCTTCCACTCGTAGTAGCCGGACGCCGGGACCACCGCCCGCCGTCTGATCAGGGCCTGGCGGAACATGGGCTTGTCTTCGACCTCTTCGGCGCGTGCGTTTATCGCCCGGGCGCCGGTCGAGAGGTCCTTCGCCCAGCTCGGCACCAGCCCCCAGCGAGCCGACTCCAGGCGGCGGGTGGGCGGCTCGGTCTTGCTCGAATCCAGCACGATGGCGGCCTGGTCGGTGGGCGCGACGTTGTACGAGGGCGCGGGTAGATCCGCTCCGGTCACGTCCACGCGCAGCACCCCCACCAGCTCCGACCCGACATTGGCCACCACGAACCGCCCGCACATGCCGCCAGCCTACGCGGCGGGTCCGACACACCCGGCCCCGGACATCAGCCCTTGGTGGCACCGGCGAGCAGTCCGCGCACGAAGAACCGCTGCAGGGTGAAGAACACGATCAGCGGCACGATGATGCCCAGGAACGTGCCCGCCGACAGCAGATACCACTGCTGGCCGAACGTGCCCGACAGGTCGGTCAGCAGCTTCGTGATCGGCGCATTCGCACCGGGGGCGAAGATCGTCGCGACCAGCAGGTCGTTCCACACCCAGAGGAACTGGAAGATCGCGAAGGCCGCCACGGCCGGCATCGACAGCGGCAGCACGATGCGGAAGAACATCTGGCCGTGCCCGGCGCCGTCCATCTTCGCCGCCTCGATCACGTCGGACGGGATGGCGGCGACCGAGTTGTGCAGAATGAAGATGGCCAGCGGCAGCGCGAACATGGTGTGCGACATCCACACCTGCGCGAAGCTCGAGGCCAGCCCGTTCAGCTGCAGCCCCGGGAAGATCTGCAGTCCGAAGATCGTCAGGCCGTTGGAGTACATGCTCAACAGCGGCACCAGTGCCATCTGCAGCGGCACCACCTGCAGCGCGAACACGGCGATGAACAGCGCGTCCTTGCCTCTGAAGTCGACCCACGCGAACGCATAGGCGGCCATCAGCGCGATCGTGATCGGAAACACCGTCGCCGGGATCGAGATGGTCAGCGAGTTGATGAACGACTCGCCGACGGTGATGGTGTCGTTGAAGTTCAGCGTGTTGATGTAGTTCTCGAGCGTGAACTGCGGGTTCGTGAACGCCGTCCACCAGCCGCTCGTCGTGATGTCGGCGGGCGGGCGGAACGACGAGACGAACAGGCCGAAGGTGGGGATCGTCCACACCACCGCGATCACCAGCGCGGCGACGGTCGCCCACACGCTGGTCAGGCGCCGGTGGGTGTGGTGCAGCGGCGACCCGTCGACGGTCTGCCGGCCGCGGCGGCGGGTGCGGGTCTGTGCAGCGGTGACGGTCATCCGATCTCCCTCTGCTTGCGGAGGTTGCGCGCGTTGTAGACGATGAACGGCGTGACCAGCACGAAGATCAGCAGCGCCAGCGCGGCCGAGTGCCCGGACTGCGGCGGCAGGATGCGGATCTGCTTGACCATCTCGTAGCCGAGCACGGTGGTGTCGTTCTGCCCGCCGGTGGTGGTGGCGATGATGTCATACACCTTCAGCGAGATGATCGAGATCGTGATCCAGACCACGATGATGGTGGGCCGGATGCCGGGCACGGTGACGTTCCAGAACCGCTGCCAGCCGTTCGCGCCGTCCAGTTCGGCGGCCTCGATCTGGTCGGAGGAAACCCCCTTGATGGCCGACGAGATCAGCACCATCGCGAACCCGGTCTGGGTCCAGATCAGGATGATGATCAGGAAGAACATGTTCGCCGGGTAGTGCTGCAGCCAAGACACCGGCTCGCCGCCGAACCACACCACGATCTGATTGAGCAGCCCGATCTGCTTGCCCTGGGTGTAGTCGAAGAAGAACTTGAAGATGATGGATGCCCCCACCAGTGAGATCGCCACGGGCATGAAGATGAACACCTTCAGCACCTTCTCGCCGCGGCTGCGGTCGACGAACACGGCATAGGCCAGACCGATCGCGGTGGCCACGGCCGGGGCGATGAGCACCCAGACGATCGTGTTGATGAAGGCGAACAGGCCGGTGCTGCCGCCGGTGAAGACCCAGATGAAGTTCTGCAGCCCGACGAACTTGCTGCCGTCATTGCTCAGGAACGAATTGACGAACGTCTGGATCGCCGGATAGACCAGTCCGATCACCAGCAGCAGCACGGCGGGGGAGAGGAACGCGATCAGCTGCAGCAGATATCCTCTGCCGCTGCGGGCCCGGTAATCCAGCCAGAACAGCCCGCCGCCCAGGACCGCGCCGAGGATCAGCACCCAGAAGGCGCCGCGCTCGATGCCCAGGATCAGCAGGGCCGCCACCGGCACGCCGACGGCCACGATCAGCCGCAGGATCGAGTACCCGCGGCCCGACCGGGGCGCGATCTCGACGAAGAACAGGATCAGGCCGATCACGACCAGGAACACCGCGATCACGATCGGGATCTGCGCCAGCGGGGGCAGCCCCGCCAGCGCAGTGAAGAACGCAGACATCCCCGCGCCTCTCGATCGGCGTCAGCTCGTCGGCCAGGACGCCTGGATCTCCTTCTCGACGTCGGCCTGGGACTTGCCGTTGATCCAGTCGACCATGCCGGTCCAGAACTCCGTCTCGACGACATTGGGCATCGCGTCATCGGCGCCGAAGCGGAACGTCGTGTTCGGGTCCTGCAGGATCTTGATGGCGCTCTGCAGCAGCGGGTCCTTCTCGCCGGACGCCTGCAGGCCCTTGTTGGCGCTGAGGAACGACGCGTTCGGAACGGTGATCAGGCTGTTGGCCCAATCGGCGCTGGAGAGGTACTGCATCACCTTCTGCGTCGCCGCGTTGGAATCGAACGCCGCCGCGAAGTCGCCGCCGCCGATCACCGACGTCTGCCCGGCGGTGGGGCCCGGCAGCGGGAACGCCCAGATGTCGCCGTTCGGTCCGACTGTCGGCGTCTTGCCGGCCGCCGTCTTGGCGGTGGCGAAGCTGGCCTCGAGGAACGTGGCCTGGTTCGTCAGGGCGCAGGTGCCGTTGGCCAGCGGCGTGGCGACGTCACCGAAGGCGGTGGAGTTGATCGACGGCACGTTGCCGAAACCGGCGTTGACATACTTCGGGTTCAGCAGGATCTTGCCCAGCTGCGTGAAGGCATCGTCGATCGCGGGGTCGGTGAACTTCGTGGTGCCGGCCACCCACTTGTCATAGGCGCTGGGACCCGAGTCGGCGAGCACCATCTCGGCGAGCTGGTCGGCGCCGGGCCAGCCGGACGACGTGCCCGAGTTGAACCCTGCGCACCATGGTGCTTTGCCGGTCTTCTGCTGGATGGTCTGGGTCAGGCTGAGCAGGTCGGCATAGGTCTTCGGCACCGACACCCCCCACTTCCGGAACTGCGCCGGCGAGTACCAGATGTATCCCTTGACCGAGGCATCCATCGGGGTCGCGTAGATCTTGCCCTTGCTGCTGACGTAGCCGACCCAGTCGGCTGAGAAGTTCTGCCTGACGCTGGCGGCCGTCGCGGCGTCGACCTGCTTGACCTTGCCGGTCTGGATGGCGCTGGCCAGCAGCCCGGGCTGCGGGAACATCGCGATGTCGGGCAGGTCGTTCGCCTGGATCTTGGTCGCGATGTTCGCGGTGAAGTCCTTGTCGCCGGTGTACTGGATCGTGATGCCCTGCTGTGTCGCCCACGTCGACCAGGACGCCTCGAGCTCGGTGGCCTCGGTGCCGGTGTCGGGGGTGTAGATCGTCACCGTCGACCCCTTCACCGTGGTCGATTTCGGATTGCTGCCGGCCCCCGCCGAGCAGCCGGCCAGCGCCATGCCGGCCACTGCTGCGAGGGAAAGCGGGATGATTGCCGTGCGACGCAGTGCTCTGCGCATCATTGCCTCCTTGCCCAGGTGTCCGCGTCGCACCGGTCGCGACCTCACACGTGCAGTTCGCCGGCCAGATGCGCTTCGCGAAACACGGTGTCCACGCTAGAACCGGGCCACAGTGACGACCGTTGCGCACAGTGAACGATTGCCGAACGCATCGGAAGGTCACAGCCGCCGCTCGGCGGGTCGGCCGTCGGACGCGGCGGCGCTCAGCTGCGGTCGGTCGCGTCGTCGGCGCGCAGCACGCCGACTTCTTCCAGTCGGTCGAGCAGCTCGGCGCCGTCGTCACCGGCGACCCAGGGCACCTGTGCCGCGGAATGGTCGTTGACGGCGGTGCGGCCGCCGGCCAGCATCGCCTCGGTCGACGAGAGCCGTCGGATCGCGACTGCGGCCACGTTCTGCGGGTGCGCGCCGGTGAACGCCGTGTAGATCGCGTCGTCGTGCTGACCGTCGTCACCGACCAGCAGCCAGCGCACATGCGGGAACTCGGCGGCCAGGCGCGTCAGGTTCGACTGCTTGTGATCGATGCCGCTGCGGAACCAGCGGTCGTGGGTCGGGCCCCAGTCGGTCAGCAGCAGCGCTCCGGCCGGAAAGAGGTGGCGCCCCAGAAAACGCAGCAGGGTCGGCCCCACGTTCCATGCGCCGGTGGACAGGTAGACGACCGGCGCGCCGGTGTTCTCGCGCACCAGTCGCTCCAGCAGCACCGACATCCCCGGCACCGGCTGCCGGGCGCGCTCGTCGGCGACGAACGAGTTCCACGCTGCCAGCAGCGGGCGCGGCAGCGCGGTGACCATGACCGTGTCGTCGACGTCGCAGACGACCCCGAAGGCGACGTCGGCTCCGACGATGAACACGCGCGTCTCGACGGGTTCGCCGTCTTCTACCGACATCGTGACGCGGTGCCATCCCGGCACGAGCCGGGCCGGCAGCACCGTGTCGACGACGCCGCCGCGGTCGGCCACCACGTCGTGCGCCTGCCCGTCGATGCGCACGGTGACCTGCGCGAAGCCGATGGGTACCGCGACGAAGCTGCGCCAGCCGCGCAGCCGCGCGTATTCACCGTCGCCGCGATCGCGGGCAGGAGGGGTGATCAGCACCCGGCCCAGCACGCGCACCCAATCCTCGCCGCCGTAGCCGGGGAACGCGGCGACGGTCGGCGTCAGACCGCTGCGCCGCGCACGCCGCTCACGCCAGGCGTGGAAGCGGTATTCGAGGCGGGCCAGCCACAGCACTTTGGCGCGGCGCGCCGCGGCGCTGTTCTTGGGCATCCACTTCAGTCTCCCACGCCGGGCGAGATCGTGTCAGCCGACTCGGCGTGGTCGGCACCCGGGGTGGCGGCCAGGTGGCGGCGCTCGACGCGCTCGATGACCTTCTTCACGACCAGCACCAGGATCAGGAACCCCACGATCACGCCGACGAAGATGTAGCCGGCGAAGTGCAGCCGTGCGGCCATGTCGCGATAGGTGCCGGCGGCGACGCTGGCCACCGACACGTAGGCGCTCGCCCAGAGCAGGCATGCCGGGGCGGTCCAGGCCAGGAAGCGCCGGTAGCTGTACGTGCTCATGCCCACCGTCAGCGGCACCAGCGAATGCAGAATCGGCAGAAATCGAGAGACGAAGATGGCCAGGCCACCGCGCCGCGCGAGATAGTTCTCGGCGCGCTGCCAGTTCGCCTCGCCCAGCCGGCGCCCCAATCCAGACGCGCGGATGCTCGGTCCCAGCATCCGGCCCAGCCAGAAACCGATGCTCTCGCCGGTCAGCGACCCGGCGACGATGGCCCCGACCAGCCAGACGCCCTCCCACGGGGTGACCACCGCGGTGCCGGCCACGATGACCATGGTGTCGCCGGGCACGAGCAGCCCGATCAGCACGCTGGTCTCGAGCAGCATCGCGACCGCCGCGATCAGAACGCGCAGTGCCGGCTCGACGCCCTGCACCGCGTCGAGGAGCACGGTGAGCACCTCGTTCATCTGCTGAGCATAGAAGGGTTTGCTCCCTCTAGCCTGAGAGGGTGACACCTCCCTTCGCACTGCGGCCCCTGCCGACGTGGCCAGACCCCGCTGAGCTCTTCTGCGCTGTCGCCGCCGAGCACGCCGATGTGTTCTGGCTGGATGCCGGACCTGACGCCGACTCGGGCTGCAGCTGGGTCGGCTGGGGCGAGGTGGCGGCGCCCCAGGTCGTGCACGCCGCGCGCTGCCCAGGCGATGATCAGGCCCGCGGTGTGGACCGGTTCACCGGCGGCTGGGTGGGCTGGATCGGCTACGAGCCGGGCGCGGCGCGCGCCGGGGCCCCGGTGGCCGCCGGTGACGCAGATGCTCTCGCCGAGCGGTGGCTGCGCGTGCACGGCCTGGTCGCCTTCGACCATGAGGCCGGACGCGCCTGGCGCGGCGGTGATATCGACGTCGACTGCGCCGCGCCCGCGCGGGGCGAGGCACCCGCGCGCGCACTCATCGCCCGCTCCCGCGACGAGCCCGCCGCCTACGCCGAGATGATCGCCCGCTGCCGAGATGCCATCCGGGCCGGCGACGCCTATCAGCTGTGTCTGACGACTCGATTCGCCGTCACCGGCGACGTCGACCCGATCGACGCCTACCTGCGCCTGCGCGCCGACAGTCCCGCCCACCACGGCGGTGTGATCCGCAGCGGCGGCGTCGCGCTGCTCAGCGCCAGCCCCGAGCGGTTCGTGCAGGTGGAAGGCCGCACGCTGCGCACCCGGCCGATCAAGGGCACCCGGCCTCGCGGGGGCGATGCCGCCGCCGACGCCGCGCAGGCCGCCGAGCTGCTGGCCAGCGTGAAGGAGCGCGCCGAGAACATCATGATCGTCGACCTGATGCGCAACGACCTCGCCCGCGTGTGCGAGCCGGGCACAGTGCGCGTCGAGCGGCTGCTCGAGGTGGAGAGCTACCCGGCGGTGCACCAGCTGGTCAGCACCGTGTCGGGCCGGCTGCCGCAGGACGCGACCGTCGGGCAGGTGCTGGACGGCGTGTTCCCCGCCGGCAGCATGACCGGCGCGCCGAAGCTGTCGGCGATGACGCTGCTGCACGGGATCGAGACCGGACCGCGCGGCGTGTACGCCGGCTGCTTCGGCTGGATCGGCGCCGCCGGCGGGCTCGACCTCGCGATGGTGATCCGCTCGATCGTCGTGCACTCCGGTGGCGCGTATGTCGGCGCCGGCGGCGGCATCACCTGGCGGTCGGATGCCGCCGCAGAGGTCGCCGAGGTGGGGCTGAAGGCACGCGCCCCGCTGGCGGCGCTGGGCGCCGCCGTGCCCGACGGATGGTGAAAACGGCCGGTCGGGTATCCTGAAGGGTACGCATTTCGCGCCTCATCTCTACCCTGCGATTGGCTTTCCTCCGTGTCTCAGACCACTGCTTCTGGCATCGCCGCCGCCGACGGCGTCTTCGACCCGCATGCGATCCAGGCGAAGTGGCAGCAGCGGTGGGCCCAGCAGGATCCGTTCCGCGCCGGGGGAGCCGATGACGACCGCCCGCGCAAGTACATCCTGGCGATGTTCCCGTACCCGTCGGGCGACCTGCACATGGGGCACGCCGAGAACTATCTGTACTCCGACGTCGTCGCTCGCTACTGGCGGCATCGCGGCTACAACGTGCTCAACCCGATCGGCTGGGACTCGTTCGGTCTGCCCGCCGAGAACGCCGCGATCCTGCGGGGTGCTGATCCGCGCGAGTGGACCTACGCGAACATCGCCCAGCAGAAGGAGAGCTTTCACCAGTACGGCGTCTCGTTCGACTGGAGCCGCGAGCTGCACACGAGCGACCCGGAGTACTACCGGTGGAACCAGTGGCTGTTCCAGCGCCTGTTCGAGCGGGGGCTGGCGTATCGCAAGTCCAGCCCGGTCAACTGGTGCCCGAACGATCAGACGGTGCTGGCCAATGAGCAGGTCGTCGACGGGCACTGCGAGCGCTGCGGCGCCGAGGTCGTCAAGAAGAAGCTGACGCAATGGTATTTCCGCATCACCGACTATGCGGACCGGCTCCTGGACGACCTGGACGCACTCGAAGGCCACTGGCCGTCGAAGGTCGTGCAGATGCAGCGCAATTGGATCGGCCGATCGGTCGGTGCCGACATCGATTTCGAGATCGAAGGGCGCGCCGACAAGGTCACGGTGTTCTCGACGCGCCCCGACACGCTCTACGGTGCGACGTTCTTCGTCGTGGCACCGGACTCCGATCTGGCTGCCGAGCTGGTCGGCGACGCGCCCGCACACGTTCGTCTGCAGTTCCAGGAATACCTCGGACGCGTGCAGAAGCAGACCGACATCGAGCGACAGAGCACCGAGCGGCCGAAGACGGGTGTCTTCCTGGGCCGTTATGCGATCAATCCGGTCAACGGGCAGCGGCTGCCGATCTGGGCCGCCGACTACGTGCTGGCCGACTACGGTCACGGCGCCGTCATGGCCGTGCCCGCACACGATCAGCGCGACCTCGACTTCGCCCGCGCCTTCGACCTGCCGGTGAAGGTCGTCGTCGACACGACGACGGGCGCCGAGGGTGAGGCATCCCTGGCCGAACTCGACCCGACCGTCACGGGTCAGGCGCTGGTCGGCGAGGGCCGCATGGTCAACTCCGGGGCGCTGGACGGACGGGGCAAGAAGGACGCCATCGCCGGAATGATCGCCGAGCTCGAGCAGCGCGGGTCCGGTCGCGCCGCTACGACGTTCCGCCTGCGCGACTGGCTGATCTCGCGACAGCGGTTCTGGGGCACGCCGATCCCGATGATCCACACCGACGACGGTCGGATCGTGCCCGTGCCGGCCGATCAGCTGCCGGTGCTGCTGCCGCAGGCGAAGGACCTCGACCTCAAGCCCAAGGGCCAGTCGCCGCTGGGCGCGGCCACCGAGTGGGTCACCACGACCGACCCGGCCACGGGCGCACCGGCTCGCCGCGACCCCGATACGATGGACACTTTCGTCGACAGCTCGTGGTACTTCCTGCGCTTCATGTCGCCGGCCTCGGACGCGCATGCGTTCCCGTCGGACGAGGCCGCACGCTGGGCGCCGGTGGACTTCTACATCGGCGGTGTCGAGCACGCGATCCTGCACCTGCTGTACGCGCGGTTCATCACGAAGGTGCTGCACGACATGGGTCTGGTCGACTTCGACGAGCCCTTCTCGAGCCTGATCAACCAGGGCATGGTGATCCTGGACGGCGCGAAGATGTCGAAGTCGAAGGGCAACCTGGTCGTCTTCCAGGACGAGCTCGATGCCCACGGCGCCGACGCGCTGCGCACGGCGCTGGCCTTCGCCGGCCCCGTGGAAGACGACAAGGACTGGGCGGATGTGTCGGCCACCGGCGCCACGAAGTTCCTGGCGCGTGCGCTGCGGGTCGCCCAGGACGTGGCCACGCCTGCAGGGGCGGATGCCGCAACCGGCGATGCCGGGCTGCGGCGGATCGCCCACCGCGTGCTGGCCGACGTGCCCGCACTGGTCGAGCACACGAAGTTCAATGTCGTCGTGGCGCGGCTCATGGAGCTGGTCAACGCCACGCGCAAGGCCATCGACAGCGGTGTGGGTCCGGCCGACCCGGCCGTGCGCGAGGCGGCCGAGGTCACCGCCCTGGTGCTCGACATGGTGGCGCCGCACACCGCGGAGGAGATGTGGTCGATCCTCGGGCACGAGCCGTTCGTGGGCCTGGCCGTCTGGCCCGCCGCCGACGAGGCGCTGCTGGTCGAGGAGACCGTGACGGCGATCGTGCAGATCGACGGCAAGGTGCGTGCGACGCTCGAGGTGCCCACGGCGATCGACGCCGACGAGCTCGAGGCGCTGGCCCGGGACGACGAGCGGGTGCAGCGGTCGCTGGCCGGCCGTGACATCCGGCGCGCCGTGGTGCGCGCACCGAAGGTGGTCAGCTTCAGCACGAAGTAGCCGGTCCCTACCCGCGGCCGTCGGGCGCGGGACGGCGCGACAATGGGATCATGGAACGGATGACGAGAAGCGTCGGGATGGTGCTGTTCGACGGCTTCGAGGTGCTCGACGTGTTCGGCCCGGTCGAACTGCTCAGCCGGCTTTCGGAGGAGTACCCCATCACTTACGTGGCACCCCGCGCCGGTGCGATACGCAGCAGCCAGGGCGCCGAGGTCATCGCCACCGAGACGTTCGAGACCGCGGGAACACCCGCCATTGTGATGGTGCCCGGTGGGATGGGGACCAGACCGCTGGCTGACGATCCGGAGTTCCTCTCTCGGCTCTCGGCCTGGGCCGGCGGGGCAGAGATCGTCGCCTCGGTTTGCACTGGATCGGCACTCCTGGCCGCGGCCGGGCTCTTGGGGGGATACCGGGCGACGTCGAACAAGAGGGCCTTCGCCTGGACGTCCGCCCATGGCGACGACGTCGAGTGGGTTGCGCAGGCGCGGTGGGTGCACGACCGTGACCGGTGGACGTCGTCGGGCGTCGCCGCGGGCTTGGACATGACCGCCGCGCTCATCGGGCACTTCAGCGGGACCGACGCAGCGCAGACCACGGCGCGGGAGATCGAACTGGAGGTCCACCCCGACCCGAACTGGGACCCGTTCGCGACCTACTACGGGCTGGCCTGACCCTTCCGCGCTGACACGGGCCGCTGCGAGGGACCGTCAGCGTCAGAGCGGCGCAGCGGCTCCTCCCCAGGCGGCCTCCGGGCGCGAGTTGTCCACGGATCGTCCGCATGCCCGCGGTACGCGGCGCCGGCGTGCCTAGCGTGGTGCGGTGACGCCTGCCGCATCCGATCCACGCGCGCCCACCCGGCATCGCCTCGGAGCGGGCGCAGCGGTGGTCGTCGTGCTGGCCGCCCTT
The DNA here is from genome assembly GCF_039537285.1 of Microbacterium kribbense. Taxonomy (NCBI): domain Bacteria; kingdom Bacillati; phylum Actinomycetota; class Actinomycetes; order Micrococcales; family Microbacteriaceae; genus Microbacterium; species Microbacterium kribbense. Next base: position 170,707 of record NZ_BAABAF010000008.1, read on the forward strand.
GCCGTCACGGTGGCGATCGGCATGTTCCGCGGGGCGACCGCGCCGACCGAGGTCGTCACGATCCAGAAGACCGCGGGCGCGACGCCGGCGGGTGGGCAGACATACGTGCATGTGTCGGGTGCGGTGCGCGCACCGGGCCTCTACCTGCTCGCGCCCGGGGCGCGGGTGATGGATGCCGTCGCCGCCGCCGACGGCTTCGCCGACGATGCCGCCCGAGACGGGGTGAACCTGGCGCGCCCCGTCGCCGACGGCGAGCAGCTGGTGGTGCCGCGCATCGGCGACCAGGCGACGGCGCCGGCATCCCCAGGAGCTTCTGCCGACGGGCGCATCAACCTGAACACCGCCGACGAGGCGGCTCTGGACACGCTGCCGCGGATCGGCCCGGCGATGGCGCAGCGCATTCTGCAGTGGCGTGCAGAGAACGGCCGGTTCACGAGCGTCGAAGATCTGCTGGCGGTGCCGGGCATCGGCGAGAAGATGCTGCAGACGCTGCGCGACCTGGTGACGGTCTGACGTGCGTGTCCGCGACCTGCGCCTGGTACCGGCCGCCGCGGCGGGGTGGGGTGCGGCCGGCGCAGCCGTGTACCTGCCGCACGCGGCGGCGTGGATCGCCGGCGCGCTGTGGGCGGCCGCGCTGGTGCTGGTCGCGGTCACCGCTCGCCCGGGCCGGCGCCGGCGCACGCTCTGGGCGATAGCCGCCGTGAGCCTCGCCCTGGCGGCGGCCGCGGCATCCCACGTGGCCCTCGCGCAGCCGGCGCGCGACGTCGCGGTGCACCTGGGCGTCGGCGGTGACCGGGCGATCAGCGTGCACGCGACGGTGGTGGGCAAGGCCGAGCGCACGGCCGCCGGCGACATCGCCTTCGATGCGCACGCCGACCGGATCGACGTCGGCCCGACCCGCTTTGCGGTGGACGTGCCGGCGACGATCCGCTCGGATGACCGCCCCGACATCGGCGCACGCGTGATCGCCGACGGCACCGCGTTCGTCACCGACCCCGGCCGGCGGGCCGTGCTGGTGGTGCGCGCCCAGCGCGGCCTGCACGTCGTCGATGCTCCCGGTGGCGTGCTGGCGGCCGTCGCCGAGCTGCGCCACGCTCTGGCACGGGCGACCCGTGGGCTTCCCGAACCGGCCGCAGGGCTGATCCCCGGGCTGGCGGTGGGCGACACCGCGGGCGTGACCGTGGAGCTGGATGCTGCGATGAAGGCGTCGTCGCTGTCGCATCTGACCGCGGTCTCGGGGGCGAACTGCGCGATCGTGGTGGGGCTCGCGTTCGCGGCCGCCGCGCTGTGCGGCGCCCGTCGCGGCGTGCGCGTCGCCGTGGCGCTTCTCGCGCTGGGCGGCTTCGTGCTGCTGGTCACCCCCGAACCGAGTGTGGTGCGGGCGGCGGCGATGGCTGCCATCGCGATGCTCGGCGTGCTGCTGGGGCGCACCGGTGCCGGCATCGCACTGCTGTGCCTGGCCGTGGTCACCGCGCTGATCGCCGATCCGTGGCTGGCCGGGTCTCTGGGTTTCGCGCTGTCGGTGGCCGCCACGGCGGCGCTGCTGGTGTTGGCCGCACCGCTCGCGCGCGGCATGACCCGGTTCCTGCCGCAGCTGCTCGCGCTGGCACTCGGCGTGCCACTGGCGGCCCAGCTCGCCTGCGGCCCGCTGCTGATCCTGATCAACCCGACTGTGCCGCTGTACGGCGTGGTGGCCAATCTGCTCGCGGCCCCTGCGGCCCCGGTCGCGACGGTGCTGGGGCTGGCGGCGTGCCTGGCCGCCCCGATCCCGGTCGTCGCCTCCGGGCTGGTCGCACTGACCTGGCTGCCGGCGGCCTGGATCAGCACCACCGCGACGACCGCGGCGAGCCTGCCGGCCAGTGCGCTGCCGTGGGCCGAGGGCTGGGTCGGCGCCGTCGGACTCACGCTCGCCGGTGCCGCGATCGTGGTGGTGCTGCTGCCGCACGGCGCACGGCGCGGGGCCCGGATGCTGCGCATCGCCGCCGCCGGCTTCCTGGCGGTTCTGGTGGGAGTGGCCGCCGGCACGGCGGCGCTGCGCACCGTCGCCGGGGCCCTCACCGTGCCGTCGACGTGGACGATCGCGGCGTGCGACATCGGGCAGGGCGACGCCGTGCTCATCCGCTCGGCGGGCGCCGTCGCCCTCGTCGACACCGGACCGGATCCGGCCGCGCTGCGCGCGTGCCTGGACCGGTTCGGCATCCGGCGCGTCGACCTGCTCGTGCTCACCCACTACGACCTGGACCACGTCGGCGGGCTCGACGGCGTGCGCGACCGGGTGATCCGGGCATTGCACGGTCCGCCGTCCGGCGCCGACGACGAGCGGATGCTCGCGGGCCTGGCCGCCGACGGCATCGTCCTGCTCGACGCCTACGCCGGGATGACCGGCACCCTCGGCGCGGCGACCTGGACGGTGCTGTGGCCGCGCGCCGGGGACCGGGTGTTCACGTCGGGAAACGATGCCAGCGTGGCCGTCGAGGTGCGCGGCGGCGGGGTGCCGGCATCCCTGTACCTGGGCGACCTGGATGCGCTCGCGCAGCGCGCGCTGCTGGGGTCGGGTGCGCTGGACCCGCCCTACCCGGTGGTCAAAGTCGCGCACCATGGCAGCGCCGATCAATCGCCCGAACTCTACCGTGCGATCGGCGGTGCGGTCGCGCTGGTCTCGGTCGGCGCCGACAACGACTACGGGCACCCGCGCACCGAGACGCTGAGCTTTCTGCGCGCGGACGGCTACACGATCGGACGCACCGACCAGGACGGCGTCGTGGCGGTGGCGTCCGATGGCGACAGTGTGCGGGTCTGGCGCGAGCACGCACCGCCGTAGCGCTGCCACCGCTTCCACAGGGGTAGCAGGTTTCGGACCGACCCTGTCGGGGCAGTGTCGGCGGTGCTGGCTAGGCTGGTCGCATGGCCACTCGTCGCGCACCCGCCCGCACGTCCCGCGGGTCGGCGCGGACCGTGATTGCGCAGCTGGACTGGCGGCGTCCGCAGCCCGCCCCGATCGTACTGGTCTCGGGACCCGAGGATGTCTGTGCCGAGCGGGCGATCTCGGCGGTGCGCGACTATCTGCGCGCCGAGGACCCGAGCCTGGAGGTCTCCGACATCCGTGCCGACGACTACGAATCCGGCACCCTGCTCGGGCTCACCTCGCCGTCGCTGTTCGGTGAGCCCCGACTGGTGCGCGTGGGCGGCGTCGAGAAGGCATCCGATGCGTTCCTGACCGAGGCGCTGTCCTATCTGGAACATCCCCAGGACGGCGCGACCGTCGTGCTGCGGCACACCGGCGCGACGGTGCGCGGCAAGAAGCTGCTGGATGCCGTGCGTGCCGGCGCCGGTGGCGGCGTCGAAGTGCCGTGCGCGGCGATCAAGCGCGACGGCGACCGGCATGATTTCGCGGCGGGGGAGTTCGCCGCCGCGAAGAAGAAGATCGAGCCGGCGGCGCTGCGCGCGCTGGTTTCGGCGTTCACCGGCGAGCTGAACGAGCTCGCGGCGGCCTGCCAGCAGCTGATCGCCGACGCCCCCGGCAGCATCACCGCGCAGACCGTCGAGCGGTACTACGGCGGCCGGGTCGAGACATCCGCCTTCACGGTGGCCGACACGGCCATCGCCGGCCGCTACGGTGACGCATTGATCGCGCTGCGGCACGCGCTGGCGTCCGGGGCAGACCCGGTGCCGCTGGTGGCCGCGGTCGCGATGAAGCTGCGCACCATGGCGCGGGTGGCCGGCAAGCGCGGGTCGTCGGCGGCGATCGCCGCCGACACCGGCATGAAGGACTGGCAGGTCGACCGCGCCCGGCGCGACCTGAACGGCTGGAACGAATCCAGCCTCGGCCGCGCGATCCAGGCCGCGGCCCGCGCCGACGCCGACGTGAAGGGCGCATCCCGAGACGCCGTGTTCGCGCTGGAGCGGATGATCACGGTGATCGCCACCCGCCGGCCGTTCGGCGGCTGAGCAGACGACGAAGCCCGCCCCGGCGGACCGGGACGGGCTTGGCAACCGTGCGGGGACGGGATGCTGCGGCTCAGAGAGCGGCGACCTGCTTGGCGATCGACGACTTGCGGTTCGCTGCCTGGTTGCGGTGGATGACACCCTTGCTCACGGCCTTGTCGAGCTTGCGGGCGGCACGCACCAAAGCCTTCTCGGCGGCGGCCCTGTCACCGGCGGCGACGGCCTCGCGGGTGCGACGCACCTCGGTCTTCAGCTCGCTCTTGACGGCCTTGTTGCGCTCGCGCGCCTTCTCGTTGGTCTTGTTGCGCTTGATCTGCGACTTGATGTTCGCCACGTGTGGACATTCTTTCGTTCGGAGGATCGGTTCAGTGCCGCTGAGCACGAGAGGGGTGCCCTACGGCGTGTGTGGGAAGAACCCACACGCAAGCCAGTAGGTGAGTCTACCAGCAAAGCCCGCGCGCCCCGCACCCGCTGCGGTGACGCGGCGGGCCGCGGGTGCATGATGATCTTCACACCCGATTCACTCGCACCACCACGTTCCAGGAGCAGCGATGACGCCTCCCGCACGCGCCCCGTCGGCCGGCCGGCCCAAGGTCGGCAAGGGCTGGTTCGTGGTGTTCACGCTGGCCTGGCTCGCGATCTGGACCGTGCAGCTCACGCCGGTGCAACTGCTGCTGCCCGGCCAGCTGAACACCCCGGGCGCCGCCGACACGTGGGTGCGCGGAGTCGTCTATTCCGGCATCGTGCTCGGCGTCGGCGGCGTGGCCGGTGTGATCGCAGGCCCGCTTTCGGGGGCGCTCTCGGACCGCACCCGCACGCCCTGGGGGCGGCGCCGGCCGTGGGCGGTCGGCGGCAGTCTGCTCACGGCCCTCTGCCTCGTGCTCACCGGACTCGCCCAGACCCCGCTGTGGATCGGGGTGGCATGGACGGGCGTCTCGATCGGCATCGCGGTCGCGTCGGCCGCCTTCACGGCGATGATCGCCGATCAGCTGCCCGAGACCCAGCGCGGCGCGGCGGCCGCAGCGGCCAGTTCCTCGCAGGCGGTGGGCATCGTGCTCGGCGTAGGCGCGGTGGTGCTGCTGGGTCTCACGGTGCTCGCCGGCTACCTCACCCTCGCCGCGTTCACGGCCATCGTGGGCACGGCGGCGGCGCTGCTGCTGCCGGATCCGGCCCCGGATGCCGCACTCAGCGCGCGGTGCGCGGGCGGCTTCGGCTGGGAGTCGCTGCGCGACCGGGATTTCGGCTGGGTCGTCTCGGGCCGCTTCGTCACCAACGTCGGGAACGCACTGCCCACCACGCTGTTCCTGTTCTTCCTGATGTACGGCCTCGGGCAGCCGCAGCCCGAGGCGGAGGACAACCTGCTGCTGGTGATCGTGGTCTACACGGTCTTCGTCGTGATCGCCTCGGTGCTGTCAGGCTGGTGGTCCGATCGCACCGGAGCGCGCCGCACCCTGACGGTCGGCTCGGCGATCGTGCAGGCGCTGGCTGCCATCGTGATCGTCATCCGCCCGTCACTGACCACGACGATGGTCGCGGCGGCCCTGCTCGGACTCGGCTACGGCGCGTTCTCGACGGTGGGGCTCGCCTTCGCGACCGACCTGCTGCCGCATGCCGACGACAACGCGCGCGACCTCGGCCTGGTGAACACCGCGGCGGCGCTCGGCCAGCTGGTCGGGCCGCTGGTGGGCGCGCTGCTGGTGGGCCTGGTCGGCGGGTTCTGGCTGCTGCTGATCGTCAGCGCGGTGTTCTCGGTGGGCGGCGGCCTCATGTCGGGTCGTGCCCGCGAGCGCGTGCATCCAGCGTCGCCACGGCCAGATCCAGCAGCGCGTTGAACACGCGCGGGCGCATCGCGGTCACCAGATGCGTCGTGCGCGGCACCACGATCAGCTCGGCGTGCGGCACCAGTCGGGTGAACATCCGCTCGTTGACCCGCAGCTGGTCGAACTGGCCGTTGATGAACCACATCGGGATCGTGATGTTGCGCAGCGCCGCGACCAGATCCAGCACCGACAGGCTCGCCAGCGCGACGTCCTGCGCAGCGAAGGCATAGCCGCCGGCGCCGAAGTCGGCCCGGGTCTGCGGCGGCAGGGTGCGCTCGGTCAGCTGCTCGGCCAGCCACATGCCATGGTCGGGCAGCGCATCCACCCGGCGTGCCAGAAAGCGATACGCGGCCAGGCCCGCTCCGCGCGGGATCGCGGTGCAGGATGCCGCGATGAACGCCGCGACCGGGGGAGGGTCTGCACGCCCGACGTACGCCGTGCAGACCAGGCCACCCATGGAGTGGCCGGACAGCAGCACCGGACCGCGGGTCGCCGCGTCGGTCACGGCCGCGTCGATGGTCGCGAACGCACCGTCGAGGGTGAACGGCTCGTCCATGCGGGTGCCGTGTCCGGGCAGGTCCACGGCCGTGACCGGAATCCTGAGCCCGTGCAGATGCTCGACCTGGGCGCGCCACATCGTCGCCGACGTGCGGATGCCGTGCACCAGCACCACCTGCACCGTCATCGTCGCCTCCGATCTGGTCCTCGTGCACGAGCGTATTCTGTAGCCACGCCTTCCATTCCCATCTTCCTGACCACCTGGCGCGCCGACCCGCTCACGATCGGCGTGCTTGTGGTCGCGGCCGTGTCGTACCTGTGGGGCGTGCACTGCGTCGCCCGTCGCGGCGGTTCCTGGCCGCTGCACCGCACGCTGATGTTCCTCGGCCTCGGCCTCGGCTCGTATGCCGTCATCGAGCTCGGCTTCCTCGGCGCCTACGGCGGCCAGCTGCGCTGGGCGTTCACCACGCGCATCGCACTGCTGATCTTCGTGATGGCGCCGCTGATCTCGCTCGGTCAGCCGCTGCAGCTGATCCAGCAGGCCACCGGGCCCACCGGGGCGGGCCGCGTCGTGAAGGTGCTGCACACGCGGGTCGTCCGCATCTTCGGCAATGCGATGGTCGGCTCGGCACTGGTGGCCGGGATCTTCTGCCTGTTCCTGACGCCGCTGGGCTGGACGCTGCGGGGCGCCGGCTGGATCGACGAGGGCCTCGGCCTGATCGTGGGGCTGTTGGGCCTGCTGCTGGTGCTGCCGCTGGGGGCGCTGGCAGCTACGCAGACCAGCCTGTTCATCACGGTCGAGTTCCTGCTCGCGTTCGTCGAGCTGGTGATCGACTCGATCCCGGGCATCCTGCTGCGCCTGAACGGGGCCGTGCTCGACCACGCGCCGACGATCGTCGGCACCGCCTCGTGGTGGCCGAACCCGCTGCACGACCAGCACCTGTCCGGCGACTTCCTCTGGTTCATCGCGGAGATCGGCGACGTGCCCGTGCTGCTGATCCTGATGTTCCGCTGGATGCGGATGGACCGCCGCGAGGCGAAGTCGTACGACGAGCTCAGCGACGAAGACTACGACGCCATGATGCAGGCCCACCTGAGCGGGGCCGCGCTGGCCGCCCCGGTAGAATCGGGGGAACATGTCCCCACGCGCCACGCAGTCTCTTCAGCCGTCCGCGACGCCTCCCGAGCTGATCCGTAACTTCTGCATCATCGCCCACATCGACCACGGCAAGTCGACCCTCGCCGACCGGATGCTGCAGATGACCGGCGTGGTCGCCGACCGTGACATGCGGGCGCAGTATCTGGACCGGATGGACATCGAGCGCGAGCGCGGCATCACGATCAAGAGCCAGGCCGTGCGGATGCCGTGGTCCACCGGTGCGCAGACCTTCGCGCTGAACATGATCGACACTCCCGGCCACGTCGACTTCACCTACGAGGTCTCGCGCTCCCTGGCCGCCTGCGAAGGCGCGGTGCTGCTGGTGGATGCCGCGCAGGGCATCGAGGCGCAGACCCTCGCGAACCTGTACCTGGCGCTGGAGCACGATCTGCGCATCATCCCGGTGCTCAACAAGATCGATCTGCCCGCCGCCGACCCCGACCGCTTCGCCGCCGAGCTGGCGAACCTGATCGGCGGCAGCCCGGACGACGTGATGCGCGTGTCGGGCAAGACCGGCGCCGGCGTCGAGGACCTGCTCGACGAGATCGTCGCCGCCGTGCCGCCGCCCGTCGGCGACCCGGACGCGCCGGCACGGGCGATGATCTTCGACTCGGTCTATGACTCCTACCGGGGTGTGGTCACCTACGTGCGGATGATCGACGGCAGCTTCACGCCGCGCCAGCGGGTGCTGATGATGTCCACCCGAGCCACCCACGAACTGCTCGAGATCGGCGTGTCCAGCCCCGAGCCGACCCCGGCCGAAGGCCTGGGCGTCGGCGAGGTCGGCTATCTGATCACCGGGGTGAAGGACGTGCGCCAGTCCCGCGTCGGCGACACCATGACCGATGCCCGCAAGCCCGCGCAGCAGGCACTGCCCGGCTACACCGACCCGAAGCCGATGGTGTTCTCGGGGCTGTATCCGATCGATGCCAGCGACTACGGCGAGCTGCGCGAGGCCCTCGACAAGCTGAAGCTGTCGGATGCGTCGCTGGCCTACGAGCCGGAGACCTCGGTCGCGCTCGGATTCGGGTTCCGCTGCGGCTTCCTCGGCCTGCTGCACCTGGAGATCGTCACCGAACGGCTCGAACGCGAGTTCGACCTCGACCTGATCACCACCGCCCCCAGCGTGATCTACGAGGTCACGACCGACACCGGCGAGACGGTGACCGTCACCAACCCCAGCGAGTACCCGGACGGCCGGGTCGCGACGGTTGCCGAGCCCATGGTCAAGGCCGCGATCCTGCTGCCCAAGGAGTACGTCGGCGCCGTGATGGAGCTGTGCCAGGGGCGCCGCGGCAGCCTGCTGGGCATGGACTACTTCTCCCAGGAGCGCGTCGAGCTGCGCTACGACATGCCGCTGGGCGAGATCGTGTTCGACTTCTTCGACCAGCTCAAGAGCCGCACGCAGGGGTACGCGTCCTTGGACTACGAGCCCAGCGGCACGCAGGAGGCCGACCTGGTCAAGGTCGACATCCTGCTGCAGGGCGAGCGGGTGGATGCCTTCAGCTCGATCGTGCACCGCGACAAGGCCTACGCCTACGGCACGATGATGACCGAACGGCTGCGCAAGCTGATCCCGCGCCAGCAGTTCGAGGTGCCCATCCAGGCCGCCATCGGCGCGCGCATCATCGCGCGCGAGAACATCCGCGCGATCCGCAAGGACGTGCTGGCCAAATGCTACGGCGGCGACATCTCCCGCAAGCGCAAGCTGCTCGAGAAGCAGAAGGAGGGCAAGAAGCGCATGAAGATGGTCGGGCGCGTCGAAGTCCCCCAAGAGGCGTTCATCGCCGCACTCTCGGGGGACGTCGAGGGCAAGGTCAAGAAGTAGCCCGATGCCTCCGGGTCAGGCGATGTCCACCGCGGCGGCCCGCGCCCGGCGCCCCTGAGCGGCGGGCGGCGGGGCGGCTCCGAGCCACTGCGCACGGTTGCCGCGGGCCAGGCCGATCGCGATCCACGTTCCGGCCGCCAGACGCAGCAGGTCCGCGACGAGCGTCGCCGCCATCGTCCCCACGACGGCGTTGACCGCGATCCCGAGCACCGGCAGCGGCAGCACCCAGGCGTTGACCAGCCGCACTCGCACCAGACCGATGATCACCAGCAGCATCCCCAGCTGTGCGACGATCTCGAGCACGAAGCCGACCGTGCCCACGGTGCCCAGGACCGTGTCACCGGTGACGGCCAGCGCCGTCTGGAACGCCGCGTCCCGATCGGGCTGCTGGGCCAGGGCCACGATCGTGAGCCCGGTGGCGTTCGAGATGCTGAACCCGGCGGGGCCCACCACCGCCAGCGCGGCCCCCAGCGCCCGGCGGTACCTTTGGCGCATGGACGGTGATCGCCGCCTACGAGCTGGGGCTGGTGGTGCCCGGCGGCGCATGACGTGCACGCCGTTTTCAGCATCGCGTCGGTAGGCTGGAGCCCATGCGCCGAGGGACCTTCCGGGACGAGACGGTGGACTATGCCGCGGTCGGGGCATCGCAGGCACCCGACCTGATGCAGTACCCTCCCGAGCGCAGCATCCCTGCCGAGCAGTCCTGGCGGATCGGCAGCGGCCAGAGCCGTTTCACGACGGCGTCCGAAGCGCTGCTGTCCTGGCGCGCGCTGCGCGACGGCGGGCTGCGCGTCTCAGACGTGCGCCCGGCCGCAGGTCCCATGTACACCGGCGTGGCCTTCGACCACGACGGCACCCCGGTCGTGCCCAGTCGGCTCGAAGCAGATCAGCGCTTCGATCCCGACGGCACGCCGTGGGTGGGCTCGGGCACCACGCTGCGCGTGCACGGCCGGGTCGCTGGCATGCGCGCCGACGCCGAACTGCGCGTCATCTTCGCCGTCGAAGAGCCGCGTCGGGTCGGCTTCGCGCTCGGCACCGTCGGCGAATCGGTCGTCAGCGGCGAGGAATCGTTCATGGTCGACTGGTACGACAACGACGAGGTGTGGTTCACAGTGCGGGCCTTCGACTCCGCCCGCGCCCTCGGCTACCGGGTCATGCCGGCACTGATCCGGCGACGACGCAAGGCGCTGTTCCAGCGGTATCTGCGGGCCATCTCGCCGCTCTACACGTCGCCGGCCTGATGGGCTCGGCTCTTCCGATCGGCGACCCGGCTCCGGCCGACGGCGCGCTGCCGCCCGGCACCGCGATAGACGCGACCGGCGACTTCGGCGTGTACCTGCACGTGCCGTTCTGCCGGGTGCGCTGCGGCTACTGCGATTTCAACACCTACACCGCCACCGAACTGCGCGGTGCGCGTCAGGATCAGTACGCTGACACGCTGCTGGCCGAGGTGGCCTTGGCCCGTGACGTGCTGCAGGCAGCAGGCGGGGTGCGACCGGCATCCACCGTCTTCTTCGGCGGCGGCACGCCGACGCTGCTGCCGCCCGGCGACCTCGCGCGGATGCTCGACGGCGTGCGGGCGACCTTCGGCATCGCCGACGGCGCCGAGATCACGGTCGAGGCCAACCCCGACACGGTGACCGACGCCGTCGCCGGCACCCTGGCCGGCGCCGGGGTGACTCGGCTGTCGGTGGGCATGCAGTCGGCCGTGCCGCACGTGCTCGCGGCGCTGGATCGCACTCATCGCCCCGACAATGTGGCCACTGCCGTGGCGGCGGCGCGCGGCGCCGGTCTGGACGTCAGCGTCGACCTGATCTACGGCGCGCCGGGGGAGTCGCTGGCAGACTGGCGCGAGTCGCTGCGCGCGGCGCTGGGCCTTGCGCCCGACCATATCTCCGCCTACGCGCTGATCATCGAGCAGGGCACCAAGCTGGCCCGGCAGATCCGCCGCGGCGAGGTGCCCGCCCCCGACGACGACCTGCAAGCCGACATGTACGAGCTGGCCGACGGAATGCTGGCCGCCGACGGGTTCGCCTGGTACGAGGTTTCGAACTGGGCCCGCGGCGACGCGCACCGTTCGCGGCACAACCTCTCGTACTGGCGCAATGCCGACTGGTGGGGCTTCGGCCCCGGGGCGCACAGTCACATCGCCGGCGTGCGCTGGTGGAATGTGAAGCATCCAGCCGCGTACGCGCAGCGCCTGGCCGCGGGCCAGTCGCCGGCCGCCGGCCGTGAGCAGCCCGACGCACAGGCGCGCCGGCTCGAGACGGTGCTGCTGCGCTCCCGCATCCGGGAAGGGCTGCCGATAGCCGAGATCCCCGAGCCCCGGCGCCGCGCCGTCGCCGGACTCATCGCCGACGGCCTGGTCGACGGCACCGAAGCGGTGCACGGGCGGATCGTGCTCACGCTGAAGGGGCGGCTCCTGGCCGACGCGGTGGTGCGCGCGCTCACGGACTGACCCCCGCCGACGACGCCCCGCCGAGTTCGGTAGAATTGGCACTCAGTACCATTGAGTGCCAATGTGAGGAGGGGAGAGCAGATGGTCAGCGAGCGCGGTCTGCAGGTTCTGCAGGCCATCGTGCAGGACTACGTCGAGACCCGCGAGCCCGTCGGCAGCAAGCGCATCGTCGACCGGCACGCATTCGGCGTGTCGGCGGCCACCATCCGCAACGACATGGCGCTGCTCGAGGACGAAGAGCTCATCGTCGCCCCGCACACCTCGTCCGGCCGGGTGCCCACCGACAAGGGCTACCGGCTGTTCGTCGACCACCTCGCCGAGCTCCGGCCCCTCTCGTCCGCACAGCGCAGCGCCATCACGGCGTTCCTGGACGGCTCCACCGACCTCGACGACATCCTCTCCCGCACCGTGCATGCGCTGACCAGACTCACCGGTCAGGTCGCGATCGTGCAGTATCCGTCGTTCGCCCGGGCCAATGTCTCGCACGTCGAACTGGTCGACCTCGGCGGCAGCCGGGTGCTGGTGATCCTCGTGACGGACACCGGCCGGGTCTCGCAGCGCATCGTGGGCACCCCGGCCGACCTGGACGAGGGCGACATCGGCCAGCTGCGTGCGCGGATGTCGGTGCTGGTGACCGGCCGCAGCGTCGGCGAAGGGGCCAAGGCCGTGACGGCGGCGCTGGCCGAGCGCCGCGACCAGCCGCGCCCGCTCCGGCTGGACGACGTGCTGCACAGCCTCCTGCTCGTCGTCTCCGAAGAGCTCGAGGAGTTCCGCCAGGACCGTCTGCTGCTGGCCGGCAGCGCCACCCTCGCGCGGCGCGAGGACGACTTCCAAGGCAGCATCTACCCGCTGCTGCAGGCCATCGAAGAGCAGGTGACGCTGCTGCGGCTGATGGGCGAGATGGTCGCCGACGGGGAGGGCCTGGCCGCGTCGATCGGGCGCGAGAACGAGGCGTTCGGCCTGAGCGAGGCATCCGTCGTCACCGGCGACTACGACGCGACCGGGTCCCGCGCACGCGTGGGCGTGCTGGGTCCGACCCGCATGGACTACCCGACCAACCTCGCGGCGGTTCGCGCCGTCGCGCACTACCTGAGCCGCCTGCTCGAAGAAGACGACACGTCGCGCTGAGCACCCGGCACAACATCACCCCGTGATCTGCGGGCAGGAAGGCGAATGTGGCTGACCAGGACCACTATGAGATTCTCGGCGTCCCGCGGGACGCCTCGCAGGACGACATCAAGAAGGCCTATCGACGTCTTGCCAGGCAGCTGCACCCGGACGTGAACCCGGGCGCGGATGCCGAGGAGAAATTCAAGCACGTCACGCACGCGTACGACGTGCTCAGCGACCCCGAGCAGCGCAGGCGCTACGACGCCGGCGGCGACATGCCGTTCGGCCAAGGCGGCGGCTTCGGCGGCTTCGGCGACATCTTCGAGACGTTCTTCGGCGCGGCCGGCGGCCGCGGTGCCCGCCCGCGCTCCCGTCGCGAGCGCGGGCAGGACGCCCTGGTCCGGGTGAACCTGGATCTCGGCGACGTCGTCTTCGGCGTGCACCGCGACCTCGAGGTCGACACCGCCGTGCTGTGCGAGACCTGCCAGGGCTCGTGCTGCCAGCCGGGCACCTCCGAGGTCACATGCGACGTGTGCCACGGCAGCGGGCACGTGCAGCGCACGGTGCGCAGCCTGCTCGGCAACGTCGTGACCAGCGTGCCGTGCAACGTCTGCCAGGGGCACGGCACCACGATCCCGTTCCCCTGCGCCACCTGCCAGGGGCAGGGGCGGGTGCGCGCACGCCGCACCGTCTCGGTCGACATCCCCGCCGGCGTCGAGACCGGGCTGCGGCTGCAGATGCCCGGCTCGGGCGAGGTCGGCCCCGCCGGCGGCCCGCACGGCGATCTGTACATCGAGATCACGGTCGCGCCACACGAGGTGTTCAGCCGCGACGGCGACGACCTGCTGGCGACGCTGGAGGTGTCGATGCCCGATGCGATCCTGGGCGCCACCACCGGCATCCAGTCCCTGGACGGCCCGGTCGAGCTCGAGGTGCGGCCCGGCGTGCAGTCCGGCGACGTGCTGACGATCAAGGGCCGCGGCATCACGCCGCTGCGCGGGTCGCAGCGCGGCGACCTGCGCGTGGGCGTGCACGTGGTCACCCCGACCCGGCTCGATGCCAAGGAGCGCGCCCTGATCGAGCAGTTCAAGAAGGCCACGAAGGCGCCCGGGCCCAAGCTCGCCGAGTTCCAGCAGGGACTGTTCGCGCGCCTGCGCGACCGGTTCCGGAACAGCTGACCGACGTGCCGCTGCACTTCATCGTCGCCGGCGCCGAGGCGTCCGCCGAGACGGTCGTGCTCACCGGTGCCGAGGCGCACCACGCCGCCGCAGTGCGTCGCGTGCGCGTGGGCGAGCAGATCACGATCGGCGACGGCACCGGGCTCTGGCTGACCGGGCAGTGCACCGCGGTCGCCCCGCGCGAGGTCGTCGTGCAGATCACCGACCGCGCCACGCTGCCGGCGCCGACGCCGCGCATCGTACTGGTGCAGGCGCTGGCCAAAGGCGATCGCGACGAGCTGGCCGTGCAGGCGGCCGCCGAACTGGGCGCCGACGAGATCGTGCCCTGGCAGGCCGCGCGCAGCGTGTCGCGCTGGGACGGCGCCAAGGCGGCCAAGGGGCGGGTGCGCTGGCAGAGCATCGTGCGCGAAGCCGCCAAGCAGGCCCACCGCGCGTGGGTGCCGGACGTGGCCGAGGTCACCGGCACGGCGGCCCTGGTGGCCCGGGCCGCGACGTCGCGCGTCGTGGTGCTCGACCCGGTCGGCCAGATCCCGCTGTCCGCGCTCGCACTGCACGCCGCCGACAGCCGTGACGTCGTGCTGGTGGTCGGCCCGGAGGGCGGGGTGGCGCCCGAAGAGCGTGCCGCTCTGGTCGACGCCGGCGCCGCCGTCGCGACCCTGGGCCCGAACGTGCTGCGCACCTCGACCGCGGGACCGGCGGCCCTGGTCGCCGTCGGAATCCAGCTCGGCCGGATCTGAGCGCTCAGTAGGATGGATGCCACGAGTCCGCCCAGGATCGGCCTTCGCGCCGCGGTCGCCTGGGCCCGGAAGAGAAGAGCGTGAATGCCGGATGAGGAGGCTGTCACCGAGCGCGTGTACGCCGACGGTGTGGCCATGGTGCAGCTGCTCGGCCCGCAGGACCGGCTGCTGCGGGTCGTCGAGCGCGAGCACCCGGACGTCGACATGCACGTGCGCGGCAACGAGATCACCCTGACCGGGGATGCCGCCTCGGTCGCCGCCGCGCACGCCCTGGTCGACGAGCTCATCGCGATGACCCGCTCCGGGCAGGGGCTGGACCCGGTCGACGTGGTCTCGTCCAGCCGGATGCTGCGCAGCGAGGGCGGGCCGCGCCCGTCCGAAGTGCTGGGCGAGGCGATCCTCACCTCGCGCGGCAAGGTCATCCGGCCCAAGACCGCCGGCCAGAAGGAATACGTCGATGCGATCGACCAGAACACGATCGTGTTCGGCATCGGCCCGGCCGGCACCGGCAAGACCTACCTGGCGATGGCCAAGGCGATCCAGGCGCTGCAGCGCAAAGAGGTCAGCCGCATCATTCTCAGCCGCCCCGCGATCGAGGCGGGGGAGCGGCTCGGCTTCCTGCCCGGCACCCTCACCGACAAGATCGACCCCTACCTGCGGCCGCTCTACGACGCCCTCAACGAGATGATGGACCCCGAGCTGGTGCCCAAGCTCATGGCCAGCGGCACGATCGAGGTCGCCCCGCTGGCGTACATGCGCGGAAGAACGCTCAATGATTCGTTCGTGGTGCTCGACGAGGCGCAGAACACCACCCCCGAGCAGATGAAGATGTTCCTGACCCGCCTCGGATTCGGCACCCGGATGGTGGTCACCGGCGACATCACGCAGGTCGATCTGCCCACTGCGGCGTCCGGCCTGCGGCTGGTGACCCGGGTGCTGGGGGACATCGACGACATCCACTTCTCGTATCTGACCAGCGCCGACGTCGTCCGGCACACTCTGGTCGGGCGCATCGTCGACGCCTACACCGCATACGACGAGCAGCGGCTGGCCGGCCGGCGCGAGCGCGACGAGGCCGCTGAGTTCGCCAACCGCGCCGAGCGGCGCGGCGCCCGGCGACCGCGCGGGCCCCGCGACCACATCCCCAAGCGAGGACGCGCATGACCATCGAGATCACCAACGAATCCGGCATGTCGGTCGACGAGGCCGTGCTGCTGCGGCTGACCGAGCACAACCTCGCCCAGCTGCACGTCAGCCCCGACGCCGACGTCGCGATCCTGCTCGTGGACGAGGGCGCCATGGAGGCGCTGCACGTGCAGTGGATGGATGAGCCCGGCCCCACCGACGTGCTGAGCTTTCCGATGGACGAGCTGCGCCCGGGCACCGAGGACGTGCCCACCGCGCCGGGCCTGCTCGGCGACATCGTGCTGTGCCCGCAGGTCGCCGAGACGCAGGCCGAGACGGCCGGCCACCCGACCCTCGACGAACTGCTGCTGCTGACCACGCACGGCCTGCTGCATCTGCTCGGCTTCGATCACGCCGAGCCCGACGAAGAGCGCGAGATGTTCGCGCTGCAGCGCGACCTGCTGCTGAGCTTCCACACCGCCGAGCGGCACCGCCCGCGATGACCGCGACGCTGCTGCTGGTCGCCGCGGTGCTGCTGGTGGCCCTGGGCGGGCTGACGGCGGCCATCGACGCCGCGATGGGCGTGACCGGCCGGCAGGACTATCTCGACCTCGCCGAGGACGGCGGCCGCGGCGCGGCGCAGCTGCGGGGCATCGCGGCCGATCCGGACGCGCATCTGCACGCCGTGGTGTTCATCCGCGTGCTGGCCGAGACCACGGCGGCGGTGCTGGTCACGGTCGCCTTCACGATCCTGTTCGGCAACATCTGGTGGGCGATGCTCGCCGCGGCCGTGCTGATGACCGGCATCTCGTTCGTGCTGGTGGGCGCCAGCCCGCGCTCGGTGGGCCGCCGGCACGCGCACGGGCTGCTGCGCGGGTCGGCGCGCATCATCCGCGGGCTGCGGATCATCCTCGGCCCGGTCGTGCAGGGCCTGATCGTGTTCGGCGGCAAGGTCACCCCGGGCGCGCACGGCGCCTCGTTCGCGACCGAAGAGCAGCTGCTGAGCATGGTCGACGAGGCCGCGACGCAGGACCTCATCGAAGAGGACGACCGCGACCTGATCCACTCCGTCTTCGACTTCACGGACACGTTCGTGCGACAGGTGTGCGTGCCGCGCACCGACATGGTGACGGTGGATGCCGGCAGCACGGCCGGCGACGCCATGACGGTGTTCCTCGACCGCGGCGTCTCGCGCATCCCGGTCGTCGACGACGACGCCGACGACGTCGTGGGGGTGCTGTATCTGAAGGATCTGGTGCCGGTCAGCGTGCGTGACCAGGACGGCTGGCGCGACTCGCCGGCCCGCGCCATCGCCCGGCCGCCGGTGTTCGTGCCCGAGTCGATGCGCGCCGAGACGCTGCTGCAGCAGATGAAGCGCGATGCCGTGCATGTGTGCATCGTCGTCGACGAGTACGGCAGCGTGTCGGGACTGGTGACCCTGGAAGACCTCATCGAGGAGCTCGTCGGCGAGATCGCCGACGAGTACGACCCGCCGCAGAACGAGGTCGTGCAGATCGAGCCCGGCCGCTACCGGGTCAGCGCCCGGCTGCCGGTCGCCGACGTCGGCGAGCTGTTCGACATCGAGCTGGACGACGACGACGTCGACTCGATCGGGGGACTGCTGGGCAAGGTGCTCGGGCGCGTGCCGCAGCCCGGGGCGTCGGCCGTGCACGACGGGCTGCGGCTGACCGGCGGCGCCTCACGAGGTCGCGGCCGGGGCATCGCGACCGTGTTCGTGGAGCGGGCGCCGCGCCCGACGCAGACGCCGCCGGCGGAACACCGGTGAGACCGCGGCAAGACCGCACAGAGACGAGGATGCACATGACCGATATCCGATGCGGGTTCGTGACCTTCGTGGGGCGACCCAACGTGGGCAAGTCGACCCTCACCAACGCTCTGGTCGGCGAGAAGGTGGCGATCATCAGCGAGAAGCCGCAGACCACGCGGCGCGCGATCCGGGGCATCCTGAACCGGCCCGACGGCCAGCTGATCATCGTGGACACCCCCGGCATCCACCGGCCCCGCACGCTGCTCGGGCAGCGCCTGAACGACCTCGTCGAACAGGTGCTCGGCGACGTCGACGTGATCGCGTTCTGCGCCCCGGCGACCGAGAAGGTCGGCCCCGGCGACCGCCGCATCGCCGCGTCGCTGGACGGCTACCGGCGGGCGAAGAAGGTCGCCATCGTCACCAAGACCGACGCCGCCTCGCGCGACCAGATCACCGAGCGGCTGCTCGAGGTCGATGCACTGCGCGAGGACTGGGATGCCGTCATCCCGCTCTCGGCGCAGTCCGGGCAGCAGCTGGACGTGGTCGTGGACGAGCTGCTGAAGCTGATGCCGAGGGGCCCGGCGCTGTATCCCGACGGGGTCGTCACCGACGAGAGCGTGCCCGACCGGGTCGCCGAGATGATCCGCGAGGCGGCGCTGGCGGGCGTGCGCGACGAGCTGCCGCACTCGATCGCCGTCGTGGTGCAGGAGATCGCCCCCCGTGAGGGCAGCGAGCTGACCGACGTGTTCGCCGACATCATCGTCGAGCGCGACAGCCAGAAGGCGATCATCATCGGACACAAGGGCTCGCGCCTGAAGGAGGTCGGTGCCCGCGCCCGCGCCCAGATCGAGCCGCTGGTCGGCTCGCGGGTGTACCTGTCGCTGCACGTGCGGGTGGCCAAGGAGTGGCAGCGCGACCCGAAGCAGCTCGGCCGGCTCGGGTTCTGAGCGTGAAGGCGCCCGGCTGATGGGTGTACCCTGTCAGCATGCGCTTCAGCGGACTGCTTCTTCTTAGCCGCCGCGACGAGTCCTCGTTCTAGGACCTTCCTCGTCGCGGAGCTTCGTGCCGGTCCGCCCATTTTCCAGTCAGAGAAGAAGCCGCATCATGCACAACAACCAGCAGCCCACGTCGATGCCGATCCACAAGTATCGGCCGTTCCACGAGCAGATCCGGGTCGACCTGCCGGGCCGCACGTGGCCGACCAAGCACATCACCACGGCACCGCGGTGGTGCGCCGTCGATCTGCGCGACGGCAACCAGGCGCTGATCGATCCGATGAGCCCCGAGCGCAAGCGCATCATGTTCGACCTGCTCGTGCAGCTGGGCTACAAGGAGATCGAGGTCGGCTTCCCGAGCGCGAGCCAGACCGACTTCGACTTCGTCCGGCAGCTGATCGAGGAGGATCTGATCCCGGACGACGTCACGATCCAGGTGCTCACCCAGTCGCGGCAGCACCTGATCGAGCGCACCTACCAGGCCATCGCCGGGGCCAGGCAGGCCATCGTGCACCTGTACAACTCCACCAGCATCCTGCAGCGCGACGTCGTGTTCCGCACCGACAAGCAGGGCGTGATCGACATCGCGCTGGAGGGCGCGCGGCTGTGCCGCCGGTACGAGCAGACCGTGCCCGGCACGACCGTCTATTACGAGTACTCGCCGGAGAGCTATACCGGCACCGAGCTGGAGTTCGCGGCCGACATCTGCAATCAGGTGCTCGAGGTCTTCGAACCGACCCCGGAGCGCAAAGTCATCATCAACCTGCCCGCGACCGTCGAGATGGCCACCCCCAACGTCTACGCCGATTCGATCGAATGGATGGGCCGGCACCTGAACCACCGCGAGAACGTCATCCTGTCGCTGCATCCGCACAACGACCGCGGCACCGCCGTGGCCGCCGCCGAACTCGGCTACCTGGCCGGTGCGGACCGCATCGAGGGATGTCTGTTCGGCAACGGCGAGCGCACCGGCAACGTCGATCTGGTCACCCTGGGCGTGAACCTGTTCACCCAGGGCATCGACCCGCAGATCGACTTCAGCGACATCGACCACATCAAGCGCACCGTTGCGCACTGCAACCAGCTGCCGGTGCCCGAGCGCACGCCGTGGGGCGGCGACCTGGTGTTCACGGCGTTCAGCGGATCGCATCAGGACGCCATCAAGAAGGGCTTCGAGTCGATGGCCGCCCGCGCCGCGGCCGCCGGCGTCACGGTGGATGACATCGAATGGGCGGTGCCCTACCTGCCGGTGGACCCGAAGGACCTGGGCCGCTCGTACGAGGCGGTCATCCGGGTCAACTCGCAGTCCGGCAAGGGCGGCGTGGCCTATCTGCTGAAGGCCGACCACGCGCTGGACCTGCCGCGCAAGCTGCAGATCGAGTTCTCGGGTGTCGTGCAGGCCAAGACGGATGCCGAGGGCGGCGAGGTCACCAGCGGCGAGATCTGGGACATCTTCACCGACGAGTACCTGCCCACCGACGACGTCGACGCCCAGTGGGGCCGGTTCGAGCTGCGCAGCACCCGCACGCAGAGCGACATGACCGGAGAGGTCACCCTCGAGGTGAGCCTGCGCGACGGGGACGCCGAGGTGCAGACGCAGGCGCACGGCAACGGACCGGTCGCCGCGTTCGTCGAGGTGCTGCGGGCCGAGGGCATCGACGTGACGGTGTACGACTACGTCGAGCACGCGCTCTCGACCGGTGGCGACGCGCAGGCGGCGGCCTACGTCGAGCTGCAGGTGGACGGCCAGCGGCTGTGGGGCGTCGGCATCGACGGCGACATCTCGACGGCGAGCCTGAAGGCGATCGTCTCGGGCGTGAACCGGTCGATCCGCACGCGGCAGCACCAGCTCGCCGCCGTGTGAGGCCGGCGCCCCGGTGGCGATGCGTCATCCACGGTCGCACGGCGGGGCCGCGGGCACATTCCCGCTGCCCGCGGGATAATCGAGGGGTGCCCACCTACCGTGACGAGGTCGTGATCCTGCGCACCCACAAGCTGGGTGAAGCCGATCGCATCCTGACCTGCCTGAGCCGCCGGCACGGCAAGATCCGCGCCGTGGCCAAGGGGGTGCGGCGCACCTCGTCCCGGTTCGGCGCGCGGCTGGAGCCGTTCATGGTCGCCGACGTGCAGGTGTACATCGGGCGCAGTCTCGACATCATCCAGCAGGCCGAATCGCTCGGTGCCTACGGCGCCCAGATCGCCGTGCACTACGACCGCTACACCGCCGCCAGTGCGATGGTCGAGACCGCCGATCGGCTCAACGAGGCCGAGGCCACCGGGCAGCAGTACCTGCTGCTGGTGGGCGGCCTGCGCGCTCTGGCGCGCGGCGAGCATGCCGCGCGCAGCATCCTGGACTCCTACCTCCTGCGGGCGATGTCGCTGTCGGGCTGGGCGCCGGGTCTGAGCGATTGCGCCCGCTGCGGACTGCCCGGCCCGCACGGCTCGTTCGTCGCGCAGGCCGGCGGCGTCGTCTGCCGCGACTGCGCACCCGCCGGAGCGGTGCACGTGGACGTGGCCACGACGAACCTGCTGCAGTCGCTGATCGCGGGGGAATGGGACGAAGTGGATGCCGCACCCGCCGGCGCCACCGCCGCCGCCTCCGGGCTGGTCGGCGCGTACGCCCAGTACCACCTGGAGCGCGGCATCCGTGCGCTGTCGCACGTGCTGCGCGAGCCCGCCCAGCCGGAGGCCGCCCGCCGATGACGCCCAAGCCGTACACCCACGCGGATGCCGTCGCCTACCGCCGTGTGGACTGGACCGGGATCTACCCGCCGGACTATCCGCGCGGGTCGGTGCCGAACCACATCGCCCTGGTGATGGACGGCAACGGCCGCTGGGCCAACCGCCGCGGACTGACCCGCATCGAGGGCCACCGCGCCGGCGAGGCCGCCCTGCTGGACGTCGTCGCCGGCGCCATCCAGGCAGGCGTCAAGCATCTTTCGGTGTACGCCTTCTCGACCGAGAACTGGACGCGCGCACCCGACGAGGTGCGGTTTCTGATGGGCTTCAACCGCGAGGTGCTGCACCGCCGCCGCGACCAGCTCAACGAGTGGGGCGTGCACATCCGATGGGCGGGCCGCAAGCCGCGGCTGTGGGGCTCGGTGATCTCCGAGCTGCAGTACGCCGAGCAGCTCACCCGCGGAAATGACGTGCTGACCCTGACGATGTGCGTGAACTACGGCGGCCGGGTCGAACTGGTCGACGCCATGCGCTCAATCGCGACCGACGTCGCGGCCGGCAGGCTCAAGCCGTCCGCGGTGACCGAGAAGCTGGTGCGGCGCCGCCTGTACGTGCCGGAGATGCCCGACGTCGACCTGTTCGTGCGCTCGTCGGGCGAGCAGCGCACCTCGAACTTCCTGCTCTGGGAGTCCGCCTACGCCGAGTTCGTCTTCCTCGACACGCTCTGGCCGGACTTCACCCGCACCGACCTGTGGCATGCCATCGACCTGTACCTGGGCCGCGATCGCCGGTTCGGCGGCGCGGTGGATGCGCCTGACACCGGCCTGTAGGCGCCCGTGGCACGGGAATATTGCCGAGTACGGCCCGTTGCACTCGATGTGACTGATTCCATCGCCATCGACGTCTGGTCCGACATCGCCTGCCCCTGGTGCTACATCGGCAAGCGCAATCTGGAGAAGGGGCTGGCTGCTGCATCCGCCGACGAGAACGCCCCCGAGGTCAAGGTGGTGTATCACTCCTTCGAACTGTCGCCCGACACGCCGGTCGATTTCGAAGGCGACGAGCTGGACTTCCTCGCCTCGCACAAGGGTCTGGCGCGCGAGCAGGTGCAGCAGATGCTCGCGCGGGTCACCGGCGTCGCGGCCGAGGCCGGGCTGAACTACCGCTACGACATCCTGCAGCACACCAACACCGTCAAGGCGCACGAGCTGCTGCACTTCGCGAAGGAGCAGGGCCGTCAGCTCGAGATGGAGGAGCGGCTGATGTCGGCCTACTTCCTCGAGGGCCGGCATGTGGGCCGCATCGACGACCTCGTCGCGCTGGCCGAAGACGCCGGGCTGGATGGCGATGCCGCCCGCGACGCACTGGAGTCGGGACGCCACCTGAAGGACGTTCGCGCCGACCAGGAACAGGCGGCGAAGTACGGGATCAACGGCGTGCCGTTCTTCGTGATCGACGGCAAGTACGGTGTCAGCGGCGCCCAGCCGCCCGAGGCGTTCACGCAGATCGTGCGCCAGGTGCGGGACGAGCGCAGCGCGCAGCCCGCCTGAGCACAGCTGTCCGTGCGCGGCCGGCAGGTTCCGCTCGATGATCTCGACGACCTCCGGGGCATCCGGCACCGTCTTGGAGCGGAACCGGTGCACCTCGCCTGACGGCGTCAGCACGAACTTCTCGAAGTTCCAGGCGACCCGCCCGCGGACGCCCTCGGCATCTTCGGTATTCTTCAGCGCCTGATACAGCGGCGCGGCGTCGCGGCCGTTGACCTTGAGCTTGTCGAGCACCGGGAAGGTCACGCCCCAGGTGGTCGTGCAGTAGTCGAGGATCTCGTCGATGGTCCCGGGCTCCTGATGCATGAACTGGTTGCACGGAAAGCCCAGCACCGTGAAGCCGCGGTCGCCGTAGGTCTGCTGCAGCTTCTCGAGCTGTTCGTACTGCGGGGTGAAACCGCACCGGGAGGCGACGTTGACGATCATCAGGACCTTGCCGTCATAGTCGGCGAGCGTCGCGGTGCCGCCGTCCGCGGTGCGGAAGGGAATGTCGCGCAACTGCGTGGTGGTCGTGGTGTGCTCGCTCATATCCCCCAGCGTAGGTCGGTGCGACACGGCACAGCCCCAGTCTGGGAGAATGGTCAGGTGACTGTCGCGACCGCTCCCGCCCCTGCGCTGCGCATCGGGCCGATCGAGCTCGACGCGCCCGTCGTGCTGGCGCCGATGGCAGGCATCACCAACACGGCGTTCCGGCGGCTGTGCCGCGAATACGGGGCGGGGCTGTACGTAAGCGAGATGATCACCACGCGCGCGCTGGTCGAACGCAATCAGACCACGATGCGGCTGATCCGACACCACTCGTCCGAGACGCTGCGCTCCATCCAGCTGTACGGCGTCGACCCGCGCACCGTCGCCGATGCGGTGCGGATGCTGGTGGACGAGGACCGCGCCGATCACATCGACATGAACTTCGGTTGCCCGGTGCCCAAGGTCACCCGCAAGGGCGGGGGAGCCGCCCTGCCGTGGAAGCTGGACCTGTTCCGCGACATCGTCACCAGCGCCGTCCGCGCCGCCGGGCCCATCCCGCTGACGGTCAAGATGCGCAAGGGCATCGACGACGACCACCTCACCTACCTGGACGCCGCGCGGATCGCTGAAGACGCCGGGGTCGCCGCAATCGCGCTGCACGCGCGCACCGCATCGCAGTTCTACTCCGGGCACGCCGACTGGGCTGCGATCGCAACGCTCAAGGAAGCCGTCACCAGCATCCCCGTGCTCGGCAACGGCGACATCTGGTCGGCCGACGACGCACAGCGGATGATCGCCACCACCGGCGCGGACGGCGTCGTGGTGGGTCGGGGATGCCTGGGCCGGCCGTGGCTGTTCGGCGATCTCACGCGCGCTCTGGGAACCCCCCGGCCGCCCCGCGAGCGCCGCGAGTCGAAACGTGCCGAACCCGTCGACGCCACCCTGGGGTTCGTCGCCCGCGCGTTCCGCCGGCACGCCGAGCTGCTGGTCGAGTTCTTCGAGGACGAGGACCGCGGCTGCCGCGACATCCGCAAGCACGTCTCCTGGTACTTCAAGGGCTATCCGGTCGGCGGCGACCTGCGTGCGCGGCTCGCGACTGCCTCGAGCCTCGCCGAGATCGACGACCTGCTCGGCGAGCTCGACGGCGACGCCCCCTACCCGGGTGAATCCGCGGAAGGGCAGCGCGGCCGCGCCGGCACTCCGAAGCGCACGGCGCTGCCGGAGCGGTGGCTGGACTCGCGCGAGATCGGCGCGGCGGCCAGTGCGCATCTGACCGAGGGGGAACTCGACACCAGTGGCGGGTGAGGCAGCATCCGCGGTCGGCGTCTGGACGGGACGGCCGAGCGGATACGATGAGGCGGATGCCGAGCGGTTCCACGGCGAGCGGCACCGCTCGCAGCGGGACGACTTCGCGCGCGACCGGGCTCGGGTGCTGCACTCCGCGGCGCTGCGCCGGCTCGCCGCCAAGACGCAGGTGCTCAGCCCCGCCTCGCCGGTCGACTTCGCCCGCAACCGGCTCACGCATTCGCTCGAGGTCGCCCAGGTGGGCCGGGAGCTCGCGCTCGCGCTGATGCTCTCGCCGGACGTCGTCGACACGGCATGCCTGAATCACGACCTCGGACATCCGCCGTTCGGCCACAACGGCGAGCGCGCGCTGAACGACTGGGCCGCCGACATCGGCGGTTTCGAGGGCAACGCGCAGACGCTGCGCATCGTCACCCGCCTCGAGCCGAAGGTGCTCGGCGACGACGGCGCCAGCTATGGCCTGAACCTGACGCGGGCGAGCCTGGACGCGACCTGCAAGTACCCGTGGACGGCCGAGCGGCCCCTGCCCGACGCCGGCGGCCGGTTGAAGTTCGGCGTCTACCGCGACGACGAGGCCGTGTTCACCTGGATGCGCGCGGACGCTCCCGGCCGGGTGCGCTGCATCGAGGCAGAGGTGATGGATCTCTCGGACGACATCGCCTACTCGGTGCACGACTTCGAAGACGCCATCGTCAACGGCTATCTCGACCCGGCGCGGCTGACCGCGCCCGACGAGCACGAGTCGCTCCTGGACGCGATCCAGGCGTGGGTGGGCTACGACTTCCACCGCGACGAGCTCGAGGACGCGCTGTACCGGTTGACCGCATTGGCCGACTGGACGCCCCGCTTCGACGGCTCGCGCGCCGCACACGCGCGCTTGAAGAACCTCACCAGCGATCTGATCGGCCGCTTCGCGCGCGCCGCCACCGCCGCGACGCGCGCGGCGTATCAGAGCCCAGTGCTGACCCGCTACCGCGCGCACGTCGTGGTGCCGCGGGTGATCGAGGCCGAGATGGCCGTGCTCAAGGGCATCATCGGCGCCACCGTCGTCTCGATCGAGGGCCGCAAGGCGCTCTACAAGGAGCAGCGGCGGGTGCTGAAGCGCCTCGCGGACGCCCTGTGGCAGCATCCCGATCACCTCGATGCCGTGTATGCCGGCGACTTCGCCGCCGCCTCATCGGATGCCGCCGCCCGACGCGTGATCGTCGACCAGATCGCGAGCCTGACCGACCAGATCGCGGTCGCCTGGCACGGCCGCCTGGTCGGGCATGTCGACGCCGGTTCGATCGGCGTATGGCTGCCGGCGGCACCGCTGCACGCGGAGGTGGGCTGATGCCGCGCATCTCGCAGGCCGACGTCGACGAGGTCAAGGCGCGGGTGAACATCGCCGATGTGATCGGCGAGCGCGTCGCGCTCAAATCCGCCGGCATCGGGTCGGTGAAAGGACTCTGCCCGTTCCACGACGAGCGCAGCCCGAGCTTCAACGTGCGCCCGCAGGCGGGTTTCTATCACTGCTTCGGCTGCGGCGAGTCCGGCGATGTGTACACCTTCCTGCGCCAGATGGACCACCTCACCTTCACCGAGGCCGTCGAGCGGCTGGCGGCGCGGATCGGCTACCCGCTGCACTACGAGGAGGGCGGCGCCGTTCCGGAGTCCTCCGGGCGCGCCCGGCTGTATGCGGCCAACGCCGCCGCCGCCGAGTGGTTCCGCACCCAGCTGATGACCCCGGCCGCCGATGTGGCGCGGCGCTTTCTGGGCGAGCGCGGCTTCGATGCGGGGGCGGCCGCGCACTTCGGCGTCGGCTTCGCGCCGAAGGGGTGGTCGGGCCTGCTGGACGCGCTGACGGCGCAGGGTTTCACCCGCGAGGAGCTAACGACCGCGGGGCTGGTCTCGCAGGGCCAGCGGGGCGTGTACGACCGGTTCCGGGGTCGGGTGCTGTGGCCGATCCGCGACATCACCGGACAGACCCTCGGCTTCGGTGCGCGGCGTCTGCTCGAAGACGACAACGGCCCCAAGTATCTGAACACACCCGAGACACCGCTGTACAAGAAGACGAACGTGCTCTACGGGCTGGATCTGGCCCGGCGCGACATCTCGCGCGGCGACCCGCGGCGCGTCGTGATCGTCGAAGGCTACACCGACGTGATGGCCTGCCACCTCGCCGGGGTGGCCACCGCCGTGGCCACTTGCGGCACGGCGTTCGGCATCGACCACATGAACATGCTGCGCCGCGTGATCGGCGACGAGGCCGCCGCCGAGGTGGTCTTCACGTTCGATCCGGATGCCGCCGGGCAGAAGGCGGCGGTGCGGGCGTTCGCGTCGATTCGCGGCCTGAAGGCGCAGAGCTTCGTCGCCGTGGCGCCCGAGGGGCTGGACCCGTGCGACCTGCGCCTGCAGCGCGGCGACGGCGCGATCCGGTCGCTGATGGACACCAAGGTGCCGATGTTCGAGTTCGTCATCGACCAGCGGCTGGCCGGCTACGACCTGGCCACGGTGGAGGGGCGGATCGGTGGGCTGCGCTCGGCGGCGCCGATCGTCGCGGAGCTGCGCGATGCGATCATGCGCCGCGAGTATGAGCGCGTGCTGGCCCGCCGGCTCGGGCTGGACGTCGGCGAGGTGCACGGCGCCGTAGAGCAGGCCGCGCGCACCGGCGCGAAGGATGCGCCGGTGCGTCACGCGCCGCCGGAGGCTGCGGCATCCGACGCGTCCGCCGGCGAGGAGCTGCGGGTCACTCTGGCGACCCTGCCGCGCAGTGGCGACACTCCGCTGGAGCGCGACGCGCTGATGGGCTTTCTGCAGTACGGCCACAGGATCGATCCTGAGCTGCGGGCACGGGCGGTGGCGCTGCCGCTGCGCCATCCCGGGCTCGAGGCGGTGCGGCAGAGCGTCGCGGCGGCCTCCGACATGTCGCGGCCCGGGTGGGCGGCCGACGCCGTCCAGGGGGTGCGTGAGCCGTACCGATCGCTGGCCGCCGAGCTGCTGACCGGCCAGTTCCCGGCGCGCGACGACGACCACGCGACGGTGTCGGCGCAGGACCTGGCGCGGCGCCTGGTCGCCCGGTCGCTGGACGCGCGCAAGCGCGAGCTGCTCGGAGCGGTGCAGCGGGTCGCGCCGGACTCGGAAGAGGGTCGTGCCGTACGGCTGCAGCTGCGCGAGGTGGATGCCGACCGCCAGCGGCTGCTCGCCGACCAGTAGCCGGTGCGCCTGCGCTGATAGCGGTTTGCCAGCTTTTCGGTGCGTCCACTGCGCCGGTGACCGGCCGCCGCGCGGGTAGCGTGAAATGCATGAGCACGAGTGCTGGTCCTGTGCCGAGTGACCTGCCTGCTCCTGCACCCGACGTGGTGCCCGAGGCGGTCATGAAGAGCTTCCGGTCCGAATTGTCGGTCAAGAAACATGACGTGATCGATCGGGACTGGGCCGGGGGCATCCCCGCCCAGTACGGCGTCGCGCCGCGCATCCGGATCGGTCATTCGAAGTGGTTCAACCTGCTCTGGTTCATCCCGATCGGGTTCGTGATCCTGGTCGCGGCGATCGCGGTGGCCCGCGGACTGCGCACGGTCCCCGCCGTGCAGGACTTCATGACCACGTATCCCGGGCAGTCCGAGCTGCCGTCGTGGGCCCCGGTCGGCTTTCCCGCGTGGCTGGGCTGGCAGCACTTCCTGAACGCGTTCTTCCTGATCTTCATCATCCGGTCCGGCTGGCAGATCCTCGCCGATCATCCCCGGCTGTACTGGACGCGGCACAGCGGGCCCGGCAAGAACTGGTTCCGGATGCAGCATCCCATCCCGCCGAACCCGCTGTACACGGCGAAGGAGGACTCGATCACCCTGCCCGCCGGCGTGGGGCTGCCCGGTCGGCGGCACACGATCGGCCTTGCCCGCTGGTGGCACCTCGGCGTCGACACGCTGTTCCTGGCCAACGGCATCATCTTCTACGTGCTGATCTTCAGCACCGGCCAATGGGTGCGCCTGGTGCCGTTGCACTGGGACGTCATCCCGAACTCGATCTCGGTGGCCATCCAGTACCTGTCGATGAACTGGCCGCTGGAGACCGGGTGGACCAACTACAACTCGCTGCAGCTGATCGCCTACTTCATCACGGTGTTCATCGCAGCGCCGCTGGCGCTGATCACGGGCCTCGGGATGTCGCCGGCGCTGTCAACCAAGTTCCACTGGGTCAGCCGGGTGCTCAGCATCCAGGTCGCGCGGTCGCTGCACTTCTTCGTGATGGTGTGGTTCGTGGTGTTCATCGTGATCCACGTGACCCTGGTGATGGCCACCGGCGCCCTGCAGAACCTCAACCACATGTTCGCGATGCGCGATGACGATTCGTGGGCCGGCTTCTGGATCTTCGCGGCATCCATGGTCGTCATGATCGTCGGCTGGGGGGCGGCGAGCCCTGCGACGCGGCGGTTCCCGCGCGTCATCCAGAAGGCAGGCTACGCCCTGATCGGCCCGGCCCAGCGCCTGTTCGAGCACGTCGACGCCAAGCCCGGCCAGTACACCGAGAAGGACATCTCGCCGTACTTCTGGCACAACGGCAAATACCCCGACAGCGACGAGTACCAGCGGCTGCGGGACGGCAACTTCGCGGACTACCGCTTGCGCATCAACGGGCTGGTCGACAACCCGGTCGAACTCGACCTGGTGACGCTGCGGGGCCTTGACCACCACGAGCAGATCACACAGCACTTCTGCATCCAGGGCTGGTCGGGCGTGGCCAAATGGGGCGGCGTGTCGATGCAGACGATCGTGGATCTGGTACGCCCGCGCCCGGAGGCCAAGTGGGTGATCTTCTATTCGTTCGCCGACGGGTCCGACGGCGGCATCTACTACGACGCGCAGCCGATCGAGCAGATGAGCTACGACCTGACCATGCTGGCGTACGACATGAACGACGAGACGCTCTCGTACGGGCACGGGGCGCCGCTGCGGCTGCGCAACGAGGTGCAGCTCGGTTTCAAGATGGTCAAGTGGATCAAGGGCATCGAGTTCGTCGAGCATTTCGCCGAAGTCGGCGGCGGGCACGGCGGGTACAACAACGACCACGAGTTCTTCGGGTACAGCCAGTCGATCTGACGGCCGCGGTGGCGCGGCGCCGGCGGGCAGGGCAGGATGAGAGCATGTCCCGCCGTCGTGACGCCGATGTCGCCCTCCGCTGCACGGATCTGTCGATCGCCCGTGTGGGCAGCCGTGGCGGCGCGAGCGCCCGCGTGATCGACGGCGTCGATGCCGTGCTGCCGCACGGGCGCACGCTGGCGGTGCTCGGACCTACCGGATCCGGCAAGTCGTCGCTGGCGGCGGTGCTCGCGGGCGCCGACGAGCTGGGCCTGGCCGTCGTCGGCGGCAGCGCGCAGGTCGAGGGCGTCGACGTGCGCCGGGCGGGGCGGGCGCATCGGCTGCTGACCTATCTGACCGGCTATGTCGGGCAGGGCGCGGGCGCGGTGCTGCCGGCCCGGCTGACGGTCGAAGAGGTGGTCGGCTCGCCGGTGGCCAGCCGTGACCGACGGGTCAACAAGCACGCCCTCGCGGTGCGGGTGGCGACCCTGCTGGACGAGCTGAAGCTGCCGCTGGGGATCAGCGTGCAGTACCCCTACGAGCTGAGTGCGGGGATGCGGCAGCGGGTCGCCTTCGCGCGGGCCCTGATGCTGCAGCCTCAGGTGCTGATCGCCGACGATCTGTTCGCAGGTCTCGACGTGCAGGCGCGCGGGGCGGTGCTGGCGGCGATCGTGCGACGCCGCGACGGCTACGGCATGTCAACCCTGCTGGTCGGCAATGATCGGGCCGCCGTGCGCGCGCTGGACGCCGCCGTGCTGGTGGTGCGCTCGGGCCATGTGGTGGCCACCGGGCACGATGCGGATGACCTGTTGTGGACGCCGGGCGGCGAGGCCGATCGCAGCGTGTTCGCGTCCTGACCGGCTGCGGAAGTTTGCTACGATATCTGGGTGCCGCACACATGCGGACGTAATCCTCCATAGCTCAATTGGCAGAGCAGCCGGCTGTTAACCGGCAGGTTCTTGGTTCGAGTCCAAGTGGGGGAGCAGCAGGCGGGGTTCATCCTCGCAGCGATCCGGCCGGCGCGCCGCTGATCCGGCGGGTCAGCTCCGCCGCAGCGGTGCGCACCTCGGCGGCCAGAGCCGCCCAGGTCCGCTCGTCCGCCGCATCGGCGGCGAAGGTGATGGCGACAGCCGCCGCCGGCCACCCGACGTGGTCGAGCACCGCGACCGCCACCGAGGCCAGGCCCGACGTGACGTCGCCGCTCTCGGTGGCGTAGCCGGCCGCGCGCACGGCCGACAGCAGCTGCCTGAGCTGGCGGTAGGTCTGCGGACCGCCCCCGGAGCGCTGGGCGAAGGCCGCGGCATCCGGATACAGCGCCCGCAGCTGGGCGGGCGGCAGCGCGGCCAGCAGGGCGCGGCCGGTCGCCGTCAGATGGGCGGGCAGCCGGACGCCGACGTCGGTGACCAGCGACGGACGCCGCGGCGCGCGCTCCTCGACCAGATACAGCACATCCCGCCCGTGCAGGACGGCCAGGTGGCCGCTCTCGCCGACCCGGTCGACAAGGCCCGCCACCAGCGGCCGGCCCAAACGCGCGAGCGGCTGCTGCCGTGAGAACCCGCTGGACAGCTCGAACGCGGCGAACCCGAGCCCGTAGCGCCGCTCTTCGGGAAGATGCACGATGAAGCCGCGCTGCTGCAGCACGCCCAGCAGGTGATACACCGTCGAGCGCGGCAGCTCCAGCGCCGTGGCCAGGCGCGCGGCGGCCACGGGGCCGCGCTGGGCGGCCAGGAACGAGAGGATCCGCAGCGCCCCATCGGCGGCCGGCACCTGGGACGGGTTGCCGGTCATCCCCTCACCCTACCGATGCGACCACGCTGCGCGTGGTCTGCGGATCGCGCGCCGGCCACCGGTAAACTCACTGGTCGGGAGCGCGCCCCGAATCACTGGAAGGATGCCGATCATCAGGGAATACACGGTTGCCACCGACGGTGCCTGCTCGGGCAATCCCGGGCCGGCCGGATGGGCCTGGGTCGGCGCAGACGGCCACTGGGCGGCGGGGGCGATCCCGCAGGGCACGAACAACATCGGCGAGCTGCTCGGACTGCTCAACGCCATCCGTGATCACCGTGACGTGCAGCAGCTGACCGTGCAGGCCGACTCCAGGTACGCGATCGACACCTACACCAAGTGGATGGATGCCCATGCCCGGCGGGGCTGGAAGACCAGCACCGGCGCTCCGACCAAGAACGTCGAGATCCTCAAGGACCTCATCGCCGAGCGCGACCAGCGGCGCGCGCACGGTCTGCCCGACGTGGTCCTCGAGCATGTGCGCGGGCATGCCGGCCATCGCCTCAACAGCTGGGCCGACGAGCGTGCCGTGCGGGCAGCGGCGCGTGCGGCCGAGGGCACGGCGGGCAGCTGGTCGTCGCTGAACGGGCAGGAGTCGCTCGACGTGAGCGTGGACCCGCCGCGGGCCGCGCAGGATCGCGCCCGCAAGCGCTGATCCCGCCGCGCTACGCGTCGATGTCGTCGACGCCCGGCGTCCAGGCCTGGCCGGGGCCGCCCCAGCCGCGTTTGCGCGCGATCTTCTGCGTCGTCTTCCAGTCGCGCTCGCCCAGCCGGTCGATGTACAGGATGCCGTCGAGGTGGTCGAACTCGTGCTGCATGATCCGCGCCCGCCAGCCGTCCACCTCGATCCGCACCGGCGCCCCGCTGACGTCGATCCCGGTGACCATCACCTCGTCGGAGCGGCGCAGCGGGAAGCGCTCGCCCGGAAACGACAGGCATCCTTCCGACTCGTCGTCCGGGTCCGGATCACCGGGCTCGCACGGCTTCATCCACAGCACCGGGTTGATGATCTCGCCGCGCCACGGGTTGCCCTCGTCGTCCTGGTACGTGTAGACGTAGATGCGCAGCGACTCGCCCACCTGCGGGGCGGCCAGCCCCACGCCGGGGGCGGCATCCATCGTCTCGAACATGTCGGCGACGAGCCGGCGGATGTCGTCGGTGATCTCGGTCACGTCGACTGCGGGGGAGTGCAGGGCGGGATCGCCCATGATGCGGATCGGCAGAATGGCCACGTCTTCAGCCTAACCAACAGTGCCTCCGACTAATCTCGAAGGGTGATCGCGACAGGCCTGCCGCTGAACGACGTGACCGACCATCTCGTCGGCGTGTTCCGCGATCCCGCCATCCTGATCGGCATTCCGCTGGCGCTGCTGGGTGCCGTGTTCATGTCGTTCGGTGCGCAGTACCAGCATCGCGGCGTGACCAAGGTCGAGCGCATGACCGGCACCTCCGGGAGCGCGGGGCTGAGCATGCGGCAGCTGCTGAGCCTGCTGCGCCGGCCCTCGTGGGTGGCCGGCACGCTCATGCTCGTGCTCGCGATCGTCTGCCAGCTGTCGGCACTCGCGTTCGCGCCGCTGATCCTGGTGCAGCCGCTGGGGGCCGTCTCGCTCGTGCTGACGACGCTGCTGAACGCCCGCGTGTCGGGGCACGCGCCGACGCGGCAGTCCATCACCTCGATCATCGCCTGCGTGGGCGGCATCTTCATCTTCGTCACGATCGCCGCGTTCGTGGCGACCGAGACGCCGCTGCAGGGCTGGCAACTGCTGAGCGTGCTGCTGATGCTGCTGGGGGTGCTGATCGTGCTCACGACGACGTGGGTGCTGGTGCGCCGGCGTGCGCACCCGCTGTTCTACATCGTCGCATCGGGCATCCTCTACGGCTTCGTCGCCACCCTCGCGAAGATCGTCATCAAGCGGGTGCAGGCCGGCGAGATCGACCCCGTGACGATCATCTGCGCCGTGGGCGTGGTGGTGGCCGCGGCGCTGGGGGCGTACTTCGTGCAGACGGCGTATTCGGTCGGCCCGCCCGATCTGGTGATCGCCGGTCTGACCGTCGTCGATCCGCTGGTCGCGGTGCTGATCGGGCTGACCGTGCTGAAAGAGGCTGCCACCGCCGGACCGTGGGCGTTCATCGGCTTCGGCGTCGCCGGGGCGATCGCGGTCTACGGCGTGTTCTCGCTCGCGCGCAACCACCCGCAGGTGGTCAGTGACAGCCAGGAGCTGCCGTTCCGCCGCGGCAGCGGCGGTCCGACACCGGGCACACCGAAGCGGTGAGCTACCGGTAGGCTCGAACCCCGAGGGGCGGTGGCCAAGCTGGTTAAGGCAGCGGGCTCATAACCCGACGATCGTGGGTTCAAGTCCCACCCGCCCTACCGAGAGACAGCGTCTTGTCCGGTCTCACGACCGCCAGACGTGGCGTTCAGGGAAGCTGAAGATTTCCCAAGGAATGGATCTTGTCCCCCACATGGGGGACAGAAATCGTGTGAATCCGCTAATCTGAAGTCACTTGTCGCGCCGAGCGCGGCAGTTCGCATCGATCCACTTCGGCGGACTGCACGGGAAGGTGCGCGAAGAGGGTGGGCGCCGCGAGCATCAGCGTTGGGGAACGAAGGCCCGCAGCACCCACCAAGGCAATCGCGCCCGTCGCCACGGCCCGTCTGGGGAACAGGACACCGAGCTGGGGACTCGTTGTGGGCGGACGCAATCGACCTCATCAAGGATAACAGTTCCGTCGGCCGCGCCGCTGTGCACGCGCCCGGAAGTGTGCCTGAAATCACCCGTGCTACATCGCTGCGCCGAGGTAGGAGTACTTGATGAACACCTCGGGTGCCACACCCGCCTCATCGAGCACTCCCTGCACGGCAGTGAGCATGTACTTCGAGTCCCACCCCATGTAGAGGAAGTTCGACTCGTCCAGCGGATCCCATTGGCCGTTCCAGGCCTGCGCCGAAAAGATCGGTCCGCCGTGCCGTGCACTGTACGCGACGACGTCGGCCCGGGAATCGGCCCAGAGGCGGCGGAAGATGCGGTTGAACAGGTACTTCACGTCGTGCACCTCCCAGTGCTCGCCGCGGTACTCGACGTACTCGAACTCCCGCTCCCACCCGCGCGGCCAGCCGCGCCGGCGCTTGGCATCGAGCACCGGCGTCAAGCCGTCGTCGTCGATCAGCACGGTCGCCGGGCGCTGCCAGATCTGCAGCACGGCCTCGGTCAGGGCGACCGTCCGGGCTGCGATCGCCGCCGTGCCCCAGACATCCACGGTCGCCAGCTCGGCCGTCGCGATGATGCCGCTGCGTGCGTAGACCGCACGCTTGTCGGGGAACGCGGCCCCGAACACCCGCTCGGCCAGCGGCTGCTCGAGCAGAGTCAGATTGCCCAGCGACTGGGCGAGCGCGCGATGACTGTTCTGCTCGTCGTCGGTCAGCTCCGCCCAGGTGCGGATGCCATCGCCGGTCCAGTCGTCTGCCGGGGCGAGCGGAAAGATGTGATCGACGTCCACCGGCCGGCCCGCCTCGATGCCGGCGATGCGCCCCAGCACATATGCCGCGTGCGGCAGGTCACCGTACTTCAGCGCGACCCGCACACGCTCGTCGGACGGCATGATCCGCGAGATCGCGTGCCGCAGCTGTGCCGGGCCCTCGGCACGCGCCCGGCACAGCCGGGCGACCAGGCGATCGTTGCTGATCCCGACGATCTGGCGGCGCAGCAGCAGCGCCTGCACCTGCTCGAGCAGCTCGATGAGCTCGGCCCGGTCGGAGTGGCCGGCGGTCCACTCGTGATAGGCGCGAAGCACCAGCGGGTACATGCCGCGCCCGAACGTGGCGACGTAGCCGAGCTGGCGCGAGACGGCGGCATCCGGCTCGTCATCGGGGTGCAGCAGGACGCGGTAGGCCTGGGCGTAGTCGCGCCACTGGGCGGCGTGTGCGCGCAGGGTGTCGAAATCGAGCCGCGGCACCTCGGCCCGGAACGCGTCGTACACGCCGCGCTCACCGGCCACGGTCACCTCGCGGCCCGTCGTCATGATCAGGTAGTGCCGCCAGAACGCCGCGATCTGCTCGCCGGTGGCCTGCTCGATGGGCAGCCAGAACTCGTCTTCGACGGCGGTCTGCTGCGCGTGGCCCAGCCCCATCAGGATGTAGTTGTGGATGAGCTCATGGTCGCGCAGCGGTTCTCCGGTGGAGTTCAGGCTCTCGAAGATCTGCTGCGCGTTGGCGCCGGTCTGCAGCGTGATCGACACGTGCTCGAGCCTCTGGATGCCGCGCCATACCCGAGGCGCGTCTTCGGGCGCGACCTGGCTGCGGAAGAACGCGTAGTTGTCGTCGAAGCGCGATTCGCGGCGCTCGTCGCCGGGGGAGCGCACGCTCAGCACGACGCTCTGGAAGACATCGGCCCACTCGCGGTGCGGGCGCAGCTTGGTGCGCTCCTGGCCGGGCACGGTGAGCACCCGCAGCAGCTGGGCGGCGAGTGCCGGGTCCTGGTCGCGGACGGTGTGATGCAGCGCCGCCACGAGGAGCATCAACGTCGTGATGCGCTGCTGACCGTCGATCAGCACGAGCTCGTCCGCTCCGGCC
This sequence comes from Microbacterium kribbense, assembly GCF_039537285.1. Classification (NCBI taxonomy): domain Bacteria; kingdom Bacillati; phylum Actinomycetota; class Actinomycetes; order Micrococcales; family Microbacteriaceae; genus Microbacterium; species Microbacterium kribbense. The sequence continues at coordinate 206,742 of NZ_BAABAF010000008.1, forward strand.
TGAGAGGTCGCCGCCGAGAGGATCGACCCGATGAAGTGCATGCTGCGGCCGTCGGAGTCGGCCACCGCGCGCACGTCGGCAAGCAGCTGCTCGCACCCGCCGATGTCCCACCGGTACTGACGCTGATAGACCGGCACCACGATCGCGGCGCGAGTCTGCGCGAGCCACTCGATGGTGTTCACCGCGGTGGCGTCGACGTTCGTGGCACTGCCCATCGGCGGCAACATCCTCTCAGCTCGGAACGCGGGTGCCCGCGGCACCCGAACCACTCTATTGCGGGCGACGGATATTCCCGGTGCGGCCACCGGGGGCGTCGCAGACCGCCGATGTAGGCTTGCCTAAGTCGGGCCTGTTAAAACGTGCTGGCCCCCTACGAAAGGTGATCCGCATGGGTTACATCAAGTCCGCCGCGCTCGAAGAGACCGGCTATGTCGTCCTCGACAGCTACCACCAGGAGGTGGACCCCCAGGAGTGGCTCGACATCGAATACGTCGACTGGAAGTCCTCCGGCGACACCCGGTTCGCGCCGCTGGCCAGCGCAAAGGGCGAGATCGAGTGCAACGGCTTCTGGAACCACAAGCCGCCGCGCACCGACAAGGACGGCGTCTGGATCGACGCCCAGGTCGTCAAGGCGCCGAACCTGACCCGTCGGGCGCAGGAGCCGGGGGCGAACGTCGGTCGCTGCCGCGTCATCGAGCTGCAGCCGACCCCGTACGGCGAGTGCCTGTACAACCTGCACCAGGACGACAACAATCGCCTCAACCCGGACGGCACCGGCTGGGTCGTGCGCGGGTTCTTCAACCTCACCGACGACAAGGACAGCTTCTTCGTGCTGCGCGAGAACCGCACCGACCCGCAGGGTGAGGTGCGCATCGCGCTGCCGGCCGGGGCGCAGCTGATCATCGACACGCAGCGGCTGTGGCACGCGACCACGCACCTCGGCACCGAGCCGCGCTACAACCTGATCACGTCGTGGACGAGTGGCCCCGAGCTGGATGCCTACATCGAGAAGCATCACGGACAAAGTCACACCGCGAGCGTGGCCGTGGACCAGGCGATCCTCGATGCGGGCTACGCCGAGCAGGCGCGCAAGGATGCCGCACGGGCCGCGTACTACGCCGCCAAGGGCCAGGCCGAGGTCCGCGCCATGAGCGAGGCGTGAGCGTCTGAGCACTCGCGTGCCCGCGCGCGAATCACACGCTTGTGATTCCGGCGCGGGCACGCAATAATGAGCGGAGAACTGAACAGCACGTCACCGAGTGAACCGGTCAGGTCGTAGGGGAAGACGCACCTGACGAAACGGAGAAACCATGGTGACGCAACAGGCGCGTGGAGTGGTCTTGGTACACTCTGCGCCACGCGCATTGTGCCCGCACCTCGAGTGGGCGGTGGGGCGCGTGCTCGGCCGCGCGGTGAGCTTCGACTGGATCGATCAGCCGGTGCTCGGCGGCAGCAGACGTGCTGAGTTCTATTGGGAGGGCCCCGCCGGCACCGGCGCCGCCCTGGCGACCGCGATCCGCGGCTGGGAGCACCTGCGCTTCGAGGTGAGCGAAGACCCGACCCCGCGCAGCGACGGCGGCCGGTGGTTGCACACCCCGAGTCTGGGCATCCACTATGCGCAGACCGACTCCGCCGGCAACATCGTGATCGGCGAGGATCGGGTGCGCTATGCGATGGAGGTCGCCGCCGGCGACGTGCTCGAGCTGGAGCGCGAGTTGCAGGTCGCGCTCGGCGCCGCGTGGGACGAGGAGCTGGAGCCGTTCCGGCACGCGTCCGACGATGCTCCGGTGGTCTGGCTGCACAAGGTCGGGTGAAGACTTCGGGCGGCTGGAGGCGCCAGTACCGGCAGTCGGAGCATTCCGGCGGCTGAGACCGCGAATCACCGCCCGTCGAGGAAGAAAGGCGCCCCGCTCAGGCTTCGAGCGGGGCGCCTTCTCTCATGCCGTGCGGCCGGTCACTCCGACGAGAACGCGACGACGGCGTTGTGCCCGCCGAAACCGAACGAATTGCTGATCGCCAGCTGCGGGCCGCCGCCCAGCGGCACCGTGTCGCCGGAGAGGCGGAAGGGCACCTCCGGGTCGGGCGTCGTGATGTTGATCGTCGGCGGGGCGATCCGGTTGCCGATCGCATAGATCGAGAACACCGCCTCGAGCGCTCCGGTGCCGCCCAGCAGGTGGCCGGTCGAGGCCTTCGTCGCCGACACCGGGATCTCGTCGACCCGATCGCCGAACACCTGCTTGAGGGCCTGGTACTCGTTGGGGTCGCCCACCGGCGTCGATGTCGCGTGCGCGTTGATGTGCGTGACGTCCTCGGGCGAGGCATCCGCGACCTCGAGCGCCATCCGCACCGCGCGGGCGGCACCGTGGCCCTCCGGGTCGTTCGCCGTGATGTGATACGAATCGGCGGTCACGCCGCCGCCGACCACGTACGCATAGATCTTCGCGCCGCGCGCCTTGGCGTGCTCCTCGGTCTCCATGATCAGCACCGCCGAGCCCTCGCCCATCACGAAGCCGTCGCGATCGATGCTGCCGGGGCGGGATGCGTGCTCGGGGTCGTCGTTGCGCCGTGACAGCGCCTGCATCGACGCGAACGCCGCCATCGTCAGCGGGTGGATCGCTGATTCGGTGCCGCCGGCGATCACGACGTCGGCGAGCCCGGCGCGCAGGTGCTCGAACGCGTTCACGATCGACTCGGTGCTGGAGGCGCAGGCGCTGGCGACGGTGCGGGCATAGGCGCGCGCGCCGAAGTGCAGCGACAGGTTGCCGGCGGCCGCGTTGGGCATGAGCATCGGGACGGTCATCGGCATGACCCGACGCGGCCCCTTCTCGCGCAAGGTGTCCCAGGCATCCAGCAGGGTCCACAGTCCGCCGATGCCGGTGGCGAAGTCGACGCCCAGACGCTCGGGCTCGACCTCCGGGGCGCCGGCGTCCGCCCACGCCTCCTGCGCCGCCACCATGGCGAACTGGGACGACGGGTCGAGGCGCTTGGCCACCGGCCGTGCCAGCACGGTGTCGGGGCGCACGAGCCCCTCGGCGGCGAAGGTGACGGGCAGCTGGTACTGCTCCACCCAGTCATGCTGCAGGGTGTGCGTGCCGCTGGCGCCGCCCAGCAGGGCGGACCAGCTCTCGGGCGCGGTGCCGCCGATGGGGGACGATGCGCCGATGCCGGTGACGACGATGCGGGGAGTGGTCATATTCGGGGGATTCCTCGGGTGTTCTGTGCTGGTGGGGGCTGGTCGGCCCCCACCAATCTCACGCCTGGTGCGACGTGATGAAGGTGACGGCGTCGCCGACGGTCTTCAGGTTCTTGACCTCGTCGTCCGGGATGGTGACGCCGAACTTCTCCTCGGCGTTGACGACGATCGTCATCATCGAGATCGAGTCGATGTCGAGGTCGTCGGTGAACGACTTCTCCAGGGCGACCTCGTCGGCCGAGATGCCGGTCTCATCGGTGATCAGCTCGGCGAGGCCGGCGAGGACCTCATCGTTCGTGAATGCCATTTCGTACTCCTTGTTTCTTAGTTTCTTCAGTTGCGGTCAGGGGAGGGGCCCGGCGGGCCGTGCACAAGTCTAGAGTCGCCGGTACCCGCATCAGGGCAGGACCACGACCTGTGCGCCGAAGACGAGGCCGGCGCCGAAGCCGATCTGCAGGGCGAGCCCGCCGGAGAGCTCGGGGTGCTCCTGCAGCAGCCGGTGCGTCGCCAGCGGAATCGACGCCGCCGAGGTGTTGCCGGTGGTCTCGATGTCGTGCGCGACGGCGACCGACTCGGGCAGCTTCAGCTGCTTGGCGAACTCGTCCACGATGCGCATGTTCGCCTGGTGGGGGATGAACGCCGCGAGATCGCCGGGGCCGACTCCGGCCGCTTCCAATGCCTGTCGGGCGACCTTCACCATCTCCCAGACCGCCCAGCGGAACACGCTCGGACCCTCTTGGCGGATCGTCGGCCACGGCACGAGACCGTCGCGGAACTGGGTCAGCGTGCCGTTCATTGCGACCAGCTCCGACTTCGAGCCATCCGACCCCCACACCGTCGGGCCGATCCCCGGGGTCTCGCTCGGGCCGATCACGGCCGCGCCCGCGCCGTCGCCGAGCAGGAACGAGATGCTCCGGTCGGTGGGGTCGATGATGTCGCTGAGCTTCTCGGCGCCGACCACCACGGCGTAATGCGCAACGCCGCCGCGGATCAGTGCATCGGCCTGCGCGACGCCGTACGCGAAGCCCGCACATGCCGCGTTCAGGTCGTAGGCTGCGGCCGAGTTCGCGCCGATCCGGTCGGCGACGATCGCCGAGACCGACGGCGTCTGCCGCGGGTTGCTGATCGTCGCGACGATCACGGCATCGATCTGGTGCGGGTCGACGCCGGAGCGCTCGACCGCTTCGCGGGCGGCGTCTGTGGCCAGATCGACCGCGGTGGTGGTGGCCACCGCGCGCACCCGGGTGATGACGCCGGTGCGCTGCCGGATCCATTCGTCGCTGGAGTCGATGGGGCCGATGATGTCCTCATTCGGCACGACGTTCTCGCCGCGGGCCGCGCCGTAGGCGTAGATGCGGGTGTGTGCCGGGCCGACCGGCTGGTTCAGTGCGACGCTCACGCGGCGGCTCCGTTCATCAGGGCGGTGGCGGCCGCAAGGTCGTCAGGGGTCTTCACGGCGACCGAGGGCACACCGCGCAGTGCGCGCTTGGCCAGGCCGACGAGGGTGCCGGCGGGCGCCAGCTCGATGATGCCGGTGACCTCGTGCGCGGCGAACGAGGCCATGCACAGGTCCCAGCGCACCGGAGAGGCCACCTGCGCGACCATCCGGTCGACGGCGGCGCGTCCGGAGTCGACCACCGCGCCGTCGTTGTTGCTCCACAGCGTCAGGGCGGGGTCGGATGCCGCCACCGCGGCCGCTGCCGTGCGCAGCGTGTCGACGGCCGGCGCCATATAGCCGGTGTGGAATGCCCCGGCGACCTGCAGCGGGATCACCCGCGCGCCGCGGGGTGCGTTCGCCGCCAGCTCGGCGAGGGCGGCGAGCGTGCCGGCGGCGACGATCTGCCCGCCGCCGTTGTAGTTGGCCGGGGTCAGGTTCAGCGCCTGCAGCTGGGCGACGACGGCGTCCTGGTCGCCGCCGACGACGGCGCTCATGCCGGTCTGGGCGGCATCGGCGGCTGCGGCCATCGCCCGGCCGCGGATGCCGACCAGGCGCAGCGCATCGGCTTCGGAGATCACTCCTGCCGCGGGCAGCGCGGCGAGTTCACCGACCGAGTGACCGGCGACACCGGTCGGCGCCGTGCCTCCGTCGACCAGCGCGTGCCAGGAGAGCAGGCTGGCCGCCACGATCAGCGGCTGGGCGACCTTGGTGTCGCGGATGGCGTCGGCGTCCCACTGCGTGCCGGCGGCGACCAGATCGACCTGTGCCTGGTCGGAGTAGTCCGCGAGGCGCTCGCGTGCGCCGTCCAGTTCGAGCCACGGAGCGAGAAAGCCGGGGGACTGCGAGCCCTGACCGGGGAAGACGGCGATGATCACCTTCCCATCCTGCCAAAGTAAGCGCCCGGGAACTGGCCGACATGGCACAACAATGTGAAAATCGTTTGTACCCGGTATACAGCGCGGCGGCGGTTCAGCGCGGGCGGCGAGGGGAGGGCATCCGGCGCCGGGTGGTGTCGGTGCCGATGGCCCCGAGGATGAGCGCGGTCTGCAGGATCAGCGCCTCGCGTGCTCCGGTGGCATCCCATCCGATGACTTCGGAGACCCGCTTGAGCCGATAGCGCACCGTGTTGGGGTGCACGAACAGCTCGCGCGCCGTCGCCTCCAGCGACCGGCCGTTGTCGAGATAGCTCCACAGCGTCGTGACCAGGTCGGAGCTGTGGCCCTGCAGGGGCCGGTAGATGCGTTCGACGAGGGTGTGCTTGGCGACCTGGTCGCCGGCGAGCGCGCGCTCGGGCAGCAGGTCGTCGGCCTCGACCGGACGCGGCGCGTGCCGCCACGCGCCGGCGACGGCGAAGCCCGCCAGGGCCGCTCGCGCACTCTGCCCGGCATCCACCAGTGCCGGCACGGTCGGGCCGAGCACGAGGAAGCCGCTGCCGAAACCGGGCTCGAGCCGGTCGGCGATCTGCGCGAACGGCATCGCCGCCTCGGTCTCGTCGGCGGCGCGTCCGGCCGGCAGCGCGCGACCGAGCACGAGCACCAGGCGCGACCCCTGCACGCCGATCAGCACGTCGACGCCGAGCTTGCGGGCGGTGCGGCGCAGCTGGTCGACGTCGAACTGCGGGGGAGTCGTCCCCACCAGCACCGCGACTTCACCGTGGCCGTGCCAGCCCAGCGCGGCGATCCGGCTGGGCAGCTCCTCATCCGCTTCGCCGGTCAGGATCGAGTCGACCACGAGCGCCTCCAGGCGGGCATCCCACAGTCCGCGCGCCTCGGCGGCGCGCGCATAGACGTCCGCCGCGGCGAAGGCGACTTCGCGCGAATACAGCAGCATCGCCTCGCGCAGGTGCTCGCCCCGGCCGGCGACCTTTTCCTCGGTGACCTCGACGGTCACCCGGATCAGCTGCAGCGTCTGAGTCAGGCTGACGCTGCGCAGCAGCTCGCGGGGGGCGGCGGCGAAGATGTCGGCGGCGATCCAGGGCGTGGATGTCGGGTCCTCGTACCACTGGATGAACGACGTGATGCCGGCCTGCGCCACCAGCCCGACCGCCGACCGGCGCGCGGGCGGCATCTCGGCGTACCAGGGGAGCGTCTCCTGCAGTCGGGTGATGGTGGCCGTCGCGAGGTCGCCGGAGATCCGTCGCAGCCAGACCAGGGTCTGGGCCTTGTCGGTGGGGGCCTTCTCGCTGATCATCGCGTCATCAGCTCTCTCCTCCGGCGTTTCCGGTCGTGCCGGCGGTCACGTCGTGCAGCCGGTACGTGGCGATGGCCTGTCCGGCCAACGAGCGGTCGACGGCGCCCTCGTCGGCCAGTGCCTGCAGGGTGCGCACGACCATCGAGGGGCCGTCGATCTTGAAGAAGCGGCGGGCGGCGGCACGGGTGTCCGAGAAGCCGAAGCCGTCGGCGCCGAGCGTGGCGAACCGGTTCGGCACCCACGGGCGGATCTGGTCCTGCACGGCGTGCATGTAGTCGCTGACGGCGACGACCGGACCCGGCGCGCCGGCCAGCTTGTCGGTCAGGTAGGCGGTGCGCGGCTGCTCGTCGGGGTGCAGGAAGTTGTGCTCGTCTGCGGCGAGTCCGTCGCGGCGCAGCTCGGCCCAACTGGTCACCGACCACACGTCGGCCTGCACGCCCCAGTCCTCACGCAGCAGCTGCGCGGCCTCCAGCGCCCACGGCACACCGACGCCGGAGGCCATCAGCTGGGCGCGGGGGCCGTCGCCATCGGCGGTGTGCACCCGGTGGATGCCTCGCACGATGCCCTCGACGTCGACATCCGCCGGCTCGGCGGGCTGCACCATCGGCTCGTTGTAGACGGTGAGGTAGTACATCACGTTCGGGTCGGGGTGCTGCCCGCCATACATCCGGTCCAGGCCCGCGCGCACGATGTGGGCGATCTCGTAGCCGTATGCCGGGTCGTACGAGACGGTGGCCGGGTTGGTCGAGGCCAGCAGCGGCGAGTGCCCGTCGGCGTGCTGCAGCCCTTCGCCGGTCAGGGTGGTGCGTCCGGCGGTGGCGCCGATCACGAATCCGCGGGCCATCTGATCGCCGGCGGCCCAGTTGGCGTCGCCCGTGCGCTGGAAGCCGAACATCGAATAGAAGATGTAGATCGGGATCAGCGGCTCGCCGTGCGTCGAGTACGACGTGCCGGCGGCGGTGAACGCCGCCATGGCGCCCGCCTCGTTGATGCCGACGTGCACGATCTGGCCCTGCGCGCTCTCCTTGTAGGCCAGCAGCAGCTCGCGGTCGACCGACGTGTAGTGCTGGCCGTTCGGGTTGTAGATCTTCGCGGTGGGGAAGAACGCGTCGATGCCGAAGGTACGCGCCTCGTCCGGGATGATCGGCACGATCCGGTGCCCGAAGCCCTTGGCGCGCAGCAGGTCCTTCAGCAGCCGCACGAACGCCATCGTGGTGGCGATCTCTTGAGTGCCCGAGCCCTTCTTCGGCAGCGCGTAGGCGCTGTCGTCCGGCAGCGCCAGGTCGACGTGGGCGGTGCGGCGCTCGGGCAGGAACCCGCCGAGCTCGCGGCGCCGATCCAGCATGTATTGGATCGTCTCGTCCTGCGCGCCCGGGTTGTAATACGGCGGCAGGTAGGGGTTCTCCTCAAGCTGGACGTCCGTGATCGGGATGTGCATCCCGTCGCGGAACTGCTTGAGATCCTCGAGCGTCATCTTCTTCATCTGGTGGGTCGCGTTGCGGCCGGCGAAGTGCGACCCGAGACCGTAGCCCTTGATGGTCTTGGCGAGGATGACGGTGGGCTGCCCCTTGTGCTCGACGGCGGCCTTGAACGCGGAGTACACCTTGCGGTAGTCGTGGCCACCGCGGCGCAGGTGCCAGATCTGCTCGTCGCTGAAGTCCTCGACCATCGCCAGCGTGCGCTCGTCGCGACCGAAGAAGTGCTCCCGCACGTAGGCGCCGTTCTCGGCCTTGTAGGTCTGGTAGTCGCCGTCGGGGGTGACGTTCATCAGGTTCACCAGCGCGCCGTCAACGTCGCGGGCCAGCAGATCGTCCCATTCGCGGCCCCAGACGACCTTGATGACGTTCCAGCCGGCGCCGCGGAAGAAGCTCTCCAACTCCTGGATGATCTTGCCGTTGCCGCGCACCGGGCCGTCCAGGCGCTGCAGATTGCAGTTGACGACGAAGGTGAGATTGTCCAGGCCCTCATTGGCGGCCACCTGCAGCTGCCCGCGGCTCTCCACCTCGTCCATCTCGCCGTCGCCCAGGAAGGCCCACACGCGCGCATCGGAGACGTCCTTGATGCCGCGGTGGGTGAGGTACTTGTTGGTCATCGCCTGATAGATCGCGTTGATCGGGCCGATGCCCATCGACACGGTCGGGAACTGCCAGAAGTCGGGCATGAGCCGGGGATGCGGGTAGGACGGGATGCCGTGCGGTGCGTGTGACTTCTCCTGCCGGAAGCCGTCCAGCTGAGCCTCGGTGAGCCGGCCCTCGAGGAAGGCGCGCGCGTACATGCCGGGGGAGGCGTGCCCCTGAAAGAAGACCTGGTCGCCGCCGGAGGGGTGGCCCTGGCCGCGGAAGAAGTGGTTGAAGCCGACCTCGTACAGCGAGGCGGACGACGCATAGGTGGAGATGTGCCCGCCCACGCCGATGCCCGGGCGCTGCGCGCGGTGCACCGTGATCGCGGCATTCCAGCGGATCCACGAACGGTACCGGCGCTCCAGCTCCTCATCGCCGGGAAAGGGCGCCTCGTTCTCGGGCGCGATGGTGTTCACATAGTCGGTGGTGGGCACCATTGGCACGCCCAGGCGCAGATCCTTGGAGGTCTTCAGCAGGCTCAGCATGATCTCGCGCCCGCGGCCGGCACCCTTGGCCTGCACGAGCTGATGCAGCGACTCCTGCCATTCGCCGGTCTCATCCGGATCGCTGTCGAGGGGGCCCTGAGAGTACGGATCCTGGTCGTGGACAGTCACGGGAGACCTTTCTCGGCCTGATGGATCTCAGCAGGCGCGGGTGAACACCGGGTTGGGTGTGGATGACACACCGCGCCCAGCCTATCGACTTGCGGGTCCTAGACTTGCCGGACGGGCCTTTAGCTCAGTCGGTAGAGCGCCACGTTTACACCGTGGATGTCGTCGGTTCGAACCCGGCAGGGCCCACCTAGAGAACATTGAGATCCCGCGAGTCTGTCAACTAGTGGTACTCGATGCGCGGCCCCCCGACGGCCCCCGAAGTTGCCGGGCCCTGCTGCTGCCTGCGCGGGTCATGCATTCAGTCGAGCATGTTGAGCATCATCCATGGCTCGAAGGGTCGGAACTGTGCCGGAGGTAACGGCAAGAGCTACAAACGCGCGGGTGTAGGCCACTAGTTCTCTGGTAGCTTCCACGAGGGAGGCGAAGTGCGAATCGAACTGCCCACAGCGGCCCGACGTCAGAACATCGAGTCATTTACCCGGCGCATTGAGGAGCCGGATGAGACAGCGCTGACGGTAGTGATGCCTTCCACCTACTTCTCGGTGCATCCCGTCGTCTTGGCAGCGACTGCCGCCGCCGGGCTCCGGTCGATCGAGGCGGGTCACCCCGTTGTTGTGGAGTCGATACCAGATACACCAAGCGCCCGCTACCTCGACCGAATGGCACTGTTCTCTACCCTGGGTGTCGAGTCAGGCCTCGCTGTTCACGCAAAGGAAGAGGCCGGGAGGTTCGTGCCGATCAATGTCATCCGCAGCGGACGACAGCTCACCTCCTTCTTGATCGACATCGTGCCGCTGCTGCATGCCGAAACTCCGGAACAGATAGAACCGATTCGATATGCGCTCAGCGAGCTTGTACGAAACACGCTCGAACACGCCGGGTTCTCCACCCCCTCTGTGATTGCTGCACAGGTCTATGCGAAGACCGGCGTTATCTCGATCGGCGTCGCCGACTGCGGGACGGGGATCCGCAAGAGTCTCGCGCGTAGCTACGAAACAGACACAGACTTGGAAGCGGTCCAGCTCGCCATGCGCCCCGGCGTGACCGGAACAACACGCGCCCCGGGTGGCACGGCTGACAACGCGGGAGCAGGGCTGTTCTTCTGCAAGTCCATGGCTCTGACCTCGCGAAACTACATGGTGCTCCACTCAGGGACCGGTCTCTTCAAACTGTTGACCCCACGGAACGATGCTGAAGCTCGCGTGCTTTACGGCGATCCCTCACTCGATCGCGCCACCCGATACGACGACATGCCGGGTTGGCCGGGAACCTTTGTTGGGATCGACATCAAACTCAACGCGTTCGCAGAATTCAACATGTTCATGGACTACGTACGGACGGCATACAGCGTCGATGTTCAGTCGGCAAAGCGGGCGACGGTAAAGCGAAGCGGACGATTTGAATCAAGATTTCAATCGCGACCGAGGTCGGTGCCTTCGCGGAGAGTAAAGAGATTGCGAAGCTGCTTCGCACGGAGAGAGTGCTACCGGCCATCTCTCGCGGGCAGGACGTGATCCTGGACTTCGAGGGAGTCTCGCTAGCCACACAGTCGTTCGTGCACGCGTTGATTGCTGAGGCAGTTCGGAGTGAAACTCCGGCTGGTCTAGATCATTTGGTTTTCAAGAATTGCTCAAGCGCGGTGCGTTCCATCATTGAGGTCGTGATCTCTTACGCACAGGACGACTGGAGTGACGTCGGGCGCGAACCGGAGCAAACGAACGGCGAAGATGCAAGGTTGGCGTGACTCCGTAGGCCGCCGGGCATATGCGAGCCGACGGTTGACACTCGACCGGTGCGGCACCTGACGCATGGAGTGGCGCTCCATCGCTGAGCTACCAAAAACGATGGTCCGGTGAGAGTGTCGAGATCGGATCGATCAGCAGCTCCTGATAGTCTCAGAACTATCTCTCAATTCCTCGTGTTATGCGAGATGAGTTGTGCAAGATTCTATCCATGGCCAAATTCGGATACGTTCGCACCTCGACCAAGGATCAGAATGCTGATCTCCAGCGCGATGCCATTGCCAAGGTGGACGGCATCAAACGCGTGTACGCCGACGAGGGAGTCTCCGGCACACTCGCATCTCGCCCGCAGTGGGATGCGCTGATCGACCGCCTCGAAGAAGGTGACGAGGTGGTCATCTGGAAGTTCGACCGCATCGGGCGCAACACGCTGAACGTCCTCGAAGCGGTGCAGCGGATCACGGCCAAGGGCGCGACTTTCCGCAGCCTCACCGAGAACATCGACCTCAACTCCGGCCCCATGGGTCAGGCGATGCTGACGATCATGGCAGCGTTCGCGCAGCTCGAACGCGACACCATCGTGCAGCGCACCCGCGCCGGTCTCGATGCAGCCAAGGCGAAGGGCCGTGTCGGCGGTCGCCCCTCCGTCGTGGACCTCAAGAAGCTCGCTACCATCAAGAAGCTTGTCAACAGTGGAGACCACAGCAGGGCCGACATCGCTCGCATGACGGGCATTTCGCAGGCAACGCTCTATCGGGTGATCTCGACGCTCTAGGCGATCACGGCCTAGAGGCGGGTCCCGTCGTTGCGTTCCCAATCCACGGGTCCGAGCGCGACAGCAGCGTCGATCCACTCGTCAGATTCTCCCGGCCATGACGTCGGAGGTTGGTCACGGGCGTAGCGGTACTTTCCGAAGCGCCCGGTTGCTCCAATCCCGAGCACCCAGCCGGATGGCAAGCGCCGCCATGCTCGCCATTTCTTCTTATCGGTCGTGATCTCAACGACGATGCCGTGCTGGTCTGGCAGACCCCACTTTGATACCGGGCTGATCACCATGTCGGTGAGATCGTCCCAGAACGTCTCTTGGCGTCGCTCGTACCGGAGAGCCTGGGCGGTGTGGATGAAGTCCAGAGCACGCTTGGTTCCGTCGAACTCTCTTCGGTCGAGTTGTGCGCCGGTCCCATCCACTCCTGTCTGGCCTGCGAAGCCCTCGAGATCCGCAAGGCGATCTGCTTCCCGGTTCTCGCGTCGGGTCACGTCGTCTCGGAAGAGACGCATCTCTGACAACGCTCCCCGGAGCGTCTTGGCTTGCGCCACCTGGTAGTACCGGCCCGTCAGCTCCTTCGCCCATCGCACGGACCCGTGCAGCCCGACTAGCACCCCCAGGCGTGCTCGCAGCGGCATCTCCTTGTTTGTCCACAGAAGCCGTTTCAAGATCACCTCAGTGGCGGCATAGAACGCCACCACGTACAGGTAGGGAAACATAGCGAACGGGAGCCACACCGAGAGCGCCAGCTGAGCTAGCAGCTCTGTCCAGTCGAGCTCGTTCCAGTTGTTGGCGGTATGCACGGTGGTCCATACGATCAGGCCGATTCCGATCAACAAGAGAGGGATGGAGAAGCAGCCGAGGACTCGCCGTCCCTTCTCATCGCGCTGAGCGAAGGTCGTCATCACCGACAAGAGGACGATCATCGGTTGCGCGATCAGCTCGCCCCACAGCGGCAGCGATTCAAGATTGAGGTAGAACAGAAAGAGGGTGGACAACGCCAGTGTCTCGCGGCGAATGTGCCCGAGGATCTCGACGCCGGATTTGGCTCGTATCGAGCTGAACAGGAGGGGGAAGCCGACACCGAACAGGATGATGATGGTGTCCTTCAGCAGCTCCAGCTCCCACGCGCCGATGAGCGATGCGAGCCACACCCAAAGAGCCACCCAGACGACGAATAGCCCAAAGATGCGGAGGATCGTCCACTGGAAAAATGAGCGCGCAACAATTCCCACCGAAGGCAGCAAGATGTTGCGCCACTTGGGAACCGCGAGCGCGAGCAGGATGAGCAGCGCGATCAAGATCACGGACGCCAGTTCGCGATTGTTCAGCATATTCCCCCAAGCGAATTGCAAGATCGAGACACCTGGACTTCGCGGGCATCTCGGATTCGCTCCAGAGTATCCAGGCCGATCGATGGGGGGCTGGCCGGCACCCCCGGTAACCTGCGGGGGTGGATACCGAACGTGCAATCGAAGTTCTGGCATGGTGGGTTGCGACGGCTCGCAGGGCCGCGGGGCGTGGTCCTGGGGTGCTCGAGTCTTCGATCGACCTGGTCGCCTTGAGGGCGCGCGAGAACCAGACTCGCCGTGTGCTCGCTCGTGCCCTGAGTAGGGACACGCTCCCTGAGCTTCTATATCGTCACCCCGGTGTCAGTTACATCTCGGTGGGCTCGGGGTCGACTTGATCACCTACGCGCTCGGAAAGCTGCGCACTGACGCAGAGACGCGGGCAATTCTCGGGAACGATGCGCCCACGATGGCGGCTGATGCGCTCCATCCGTTGATCTGGGACGCCGCTTCGAAACACTGGAATGTAGGTCACTACTCCGCGGCGGTGCAGCGCGCAGCGACCACGCTCAACGCGGAAGTCCAAGATCGAGTGGGGCGTCACGACGTGTCAGACGCCGGACTGATGCAACAGACGTTCTGTTTGGAGTCGCCTCAGGCTGAGCGCCCGCGTCTGCGTTGGGCAGGGGAAGACTCCGACCTGACAGTTAAGGCGATGCGTCAGGGCATCCTGAACATGAGTCAGGGCGTCTTCTCCGCAATTCGTAACCCCGCCACTCACTCGACTGACGACATGGCGCGTCAAGAAGCGCTGGAGCAGCTGGCAACGCTGAGCATCCTTGCCCGATGGATCCATCGCTGCGAATTGGTCACCGCCTAACTGGCTCCGCAAGCCGCCGTCCGCATCTCTTTAAGGCAGAAACTCTGGCGTGGTGTCACCGCGGATAAGGAATATCCTCTCCGCGCCCGAACGACTGCCAATGGACAACGTTCCTAGGCTCGCCTCAGGGCAGCTCGCGCGGCACTCGACGGCGGTGAGCGGCCCCCTGGCGGACTCGGCTCCGCGGTGGCGAATGTATAGTTTCGCGTTGAGCCATAGCGGATCCAGCACCCTCCCGGGCATGCGATCGGAGCTTCGCGTACCCCCGGCGTACCCCCAACATGAGAAACAGCCAGAATCCGGGGCCCCATGAAACATCAGAAACGCCGGAAATGAAGTGTCCAATGGGGTCGTGCCCGTTTACACCGTGGATGTCGTCGGTTCGAACCCGGCAGGGCCCACCCAATGTTGGATGCTCAAACCAGCGACATGCGCGGTTTGAGCATCCAACCCCGCCTTCGGCCTGGAGCGACCGTGCAGGTCGCCCTCCCCGCCGCCACCCTGGCCGGGCAGGCCACCGGGGGTGGCATCATCACCGGGTACGGGGCCACCGACGATGCCACCGCCAGGTGCCTGGCCGGTGCGGCCCCGTCCTGGGTGCGGGTGTTCACCGACCCGTGCACCGGGGTCCCGATCAGCGTGGACCGATACCGGCCCAGCAAACGAGGCTGCCGCCGCCCCGCCCACAAATGCGACATCGACCACACCCTCGCCCACGCCGACGGGGGACCGACCGGCCTGTGCAACCTCGCACACTTGTGCAAACGGCACCCTCCCCACGCCTACTCCACGCATCGCTGCGCGCTGCGCGGAGCCTCTCGGCGCGTGGGCCCACCGTCAAACACGACACCGACTGGACCGTGCAGCAACTGCCCGGCGGCATCCTGCGCTGGATCGCACCCACCCGTCGCCGCCACCTGACAAGGCCACCCGGCACCGTCCGATTCGGACCCCCCGAACCGATCCCCTTCTGAACCACGACGTTTCACGCGACCGCGGCCGATACCGCGCTCTGATCGCCCGGCCGACGGACATCGCCGCGGCAGGCAAGGTAGGTTGGAACCGTGAAATCGAGCCCCGCCGCACAGCAGGCACTCCTTGACGTCGCCGACCTCGACCGGCGCAGCAAGCAGGCCGACGCGGCTCGGCGCAATCCGCCGCAGACAGCCCGGATCCGCGAGCTGACCGAGCTGCGTCAGACCCAGAACTTCGAACTGGCCACGCGCGCCGGCGCACGCGACGACGTGCAGGCCGAGATCACCCGGATCGAGAGCGATGTCACCGTCGCGCGCACCCGCCAGGAACGCGACCGGGACCGGCTGAAGACCGTCACGCTTCCGAAGGACGCCATCGCACTCGAGAACGAGATCGCCTCGCTCGCGCGACGGCTGAGCGACCTGGAAGACACCCAGCTGGAGGCCATGGAGCGGCTCGAGACCACCGAGGAGGCCGTCGCCGAGCAGGAGGCGCTGATCGCCGCCACGAACGACGAGGGCGGCCGGCTCAGTGCCGAGGCCAAGGCCATCGTCGCCGACTCGACCACCGTGCTCGACCAGATCGCGCGCGATCGTGCCGCGATCGTCGCGAATCTGCCCGCCGACCTCGTCGCGCGCTACGACACGCTCGCCGAGCGCAGCGCGGGCGCGGCACTGCTGCGTCGCGGCATGTGCGAGGGATGCCGCATGATGCTCTCCGGCTCGGACCTCAGCGCCCTGCGTCAGGCCGCCGAGGACGACGTCGTGACCTGCCCCGAGTGCGGCAGCATTCTGGTGCGCACCGACGAGTCGGGGCTGTGATCGCGCCCGGCGCCACCGCGAGATGAGTGCACCGCGAGGCGGCGCGGCGTGGATCGTCGTGGGCGGTCAGGCCGAGCAGGTCGTCGTGGTGCGCCTCGCTCCCGACGGGCGCGAGCTGGACCGCCGGGTGGTCGGCACCGCCGAACTGGCGGTGCACGTCGCCGAGCGGCAGCAGGCCGAGCCCGGTGCCCGCTGGGTCTGGCACGACACGGCGCGGCGCTACCCGGCCATGCTGGACGCCGGAGTGCGCGTGGGCCGCTGTCACGACCTGCGACTGTGCCACGCGATCCTGAGCACCAGCTCGTCGGTCGCTCGCGCTGCGGACCTGCGCGCCGCGACGCAGTGGGACGCCGTCGCGGCACCGGAGGGCCCCACCGGCGATGCCCTGTTCACGCTCGCCGACGACCCGGCTGCGAGATCCGGCCCGCCCGAGGGCATCGACGAGGCGCTGGCCGAATTCGCCCGCCAGCGTGCGGCGATCGCCGGCGCCGCCGACCCGCGACGGCTGGAGATCCTCTGCGCGGCGGAGTCGGCCGGTGCCCTGATCGCGGCCGAACTGCGTCATGCCGGGCTGCCGTGGGATGCGGCGGTGCACGAGGACATTCTGATCGCCGAGCTGGGCCGGCGACCGGCGGCCGGTGGGCTGCCGGCGCGCGTCGCCGAGCTTGCCGCCGCGGTGCGCGCGCAGCTGCGCGACCCGCAGGCGAATCTCGACTCACCCGCCAAGCTGCTGCGCAGCCTGCACCGCATCGACATACCGGCCCGCACCACGGCCAAGTGGGAGCTGCGTGACTTCGACCATCCGGTGATCGAGCTGCTGCTGGAATACAAGCGACTGCACCGACTGCTCACGGCGAATGGATGGGCCTGGCTGGCCGAGTGGGTCCATGACGGCCGGTTCCGGCCGGTGTACATCCCGGCGGGCGTGGTCACCGGGCGATGGGCCGCTTCCGGCGGGGGAGCGCTGCAGATCCCGCGACAGCTGCGCGAGGCCATGCGCGCCGACTCGGGCTGGCGGCTCGTGGTCGCCGACGTCGCGCAGCTGGAGCCGCGCGTGCTGGCGGCCATGGCGCGCGACCTCGCGCTGGCGGAGTCCGCACGCGGTCACGACCTCTACGCCGGCATCGTCGAGCGCGGCGCCGTCGCCGAGCGGCACGAGGCGAAGGTGGCGATGCTCGGCGCCATGTACGGCGCGACCACCGGCGACAGCGGCCGGCTGGTGCCGCGGCTGCGGCGCACCTATCCGCGTGCGATGGAGCTGGTGGATGCCGCGGCCCGCGCCGGCGAGAATGGCGAGCAGGTTTCGACGTGGCTGGGGCGCACCTCGCCGCCGGCGTCCGCCGGGTGGCGGGCCCGGCAGGCGAGCGCGGCCGGTGAGGGCGCGTCGGCGGCCGACCGAGACCGAGCCCGGCGTGCCGCGGGCGACCGCGGCCGGTTCACCCGCAACTTCGTCGTGCAGGGCACGGCCGCTGAGTGGGCACTGGCCTGGCTGGGCGAGGTGCGTGCGCGCCTGGCCCGGCTCGATCCGGTGCCGACCGCCGAGGCCGCGCCGCGTTCGGGTGCCGCCTTCGCGCGTGTGCCGCATCTCGCGTTCTTTCTGCACGACGAGCTCATCGTGCACACGCCGGCCCGCCACGCCGAGGCGGTCGCCGAGATCGTGCGCGAGGCGGCGCAGGCGGCGGCATCCCTGCTGTTCGGCGACTTCCCGATCGACTTCCCACTGGACCTGCACATCAGCCGGACCGGCGCCAAGGGCTAACGGTCCGCTCAGCCGCAGGCCGGCCCGGCCGTGACCAGCGCAGGCGGCGTCAGCATCGGCGTGTGCACGATCACCGGGTTCCCACCGCCGTCGACGACCGTACACGTCGTCGCCGCCGTGATCCTGCCGCGTCAGCAGTTCGCCCCGCGGACCCGCGGCCAAAGTCTTCTCAACACCTGGACTGCACAGGCGCCCGGCCGTCGTCAGTCATTCCGTCAGTGTCGGCGCAGGCGTCGTGCTGTCAACAGCACCGCACCCAGCAGAATGATCACGCCGCCGCCGATCCCGATCGGGATCACCGGCACGTTCAGTCCGGTGACGGCCAGGATAGGGTCAGCCGAGGTACCGTCGGTCGAGGCTGCATGGGCGATCGTGGGCGAAGCGCAGACAGCGGTCGCCGGCGGATAGCTCAGCGCGACTGTGATGTGCGGGTTCACCTCGATGGTCGCGGTGATGTGTCCGCGGGTCCACGCGAAGTTGCCCGAGGTCTGCACCCACTGGCCGTTGCGATACTCCCAACCGGGCCAGCCATTGGGGTCACCGGAGGAGTCGAGTGACGCACCGGGCCACAGGACACGCCCGCTGAGCTTGTTGTTCACGAGCTTGCCAAGAGTGATCGTGTGACTCTGGCTGCCGTCGGTCAAGACGAGTTTGGCCGTGTGGCCGGTCGACTGGTTATCGGGGTCGGTCAGCGTGACCGAATACACAATCCAGGGCACATCACCGACGCACTCTGCCAGCGCGGTGGACCCAGCCAGGCTCGGCACGGTCGGTGTGTGAGGCGTGTAGTTGTTCTGCGACGCGACCGGCGATATCGCACCGGAGGAGCCAGAATCGTCTTGCGCATACGCGGCGGCTGCGCCGCCGAATGCGATGAGTGCCGTGACAGATACGGCGACAGTGAGCGCACGGAACATGTGTTGAGCCTCCCCAGTAGGCGTAACGCGGTCCCCAAGACCACCCGCGACCTCCCAGTGGTCGCTTTCACAGCCGAGCATACCCCAGCCACGACGTCATCGCGAGGCCATTGCCAAAGTATGCGCGTATCCCGGGAGTGCGGATAGACTCGGCCACGCGAATGGGTCGGCTGGATGGCCGCGTCGCAGCCGGTTCGCCGGGTGCGCCGAGGAACGTCCGGGCTCCACAGGGCAGGGCGGTGGATAACGTCCACCCGGAGTGATCCGCGAGACAGTGCCACAGAGAGCAGACCGCCGGGGCGTGCCCCGGTAAGGGTGAAAGGGCGGTGTAAGAGACCACCGGAGTCGCGGTGACGCGACTCGCACGGCAAACCTCGCCCGGAGCAAGACCATACAGGGGATGTTGACGCGGCCCGCCGAGTCCCCGGGTAGGTCGCTGGAGCGGCACGGCAACGTGTCGCCGAGAGAGATGGCCATCCATGGGGATCCGTCCCCGGGACAGAACCCGGCGTACAGGCCGGCCCATTCGCCCCCGCTGCAGTTCAGTCGGCTGCGAGTGCGGCGGCTCCGATGATCCCGGCGTTGTTGCGGTGCACGGCCGGGATGATCTTCGTGTTCAGCTTCAGCAGCGACAG
Source organism: Microbacterium kribbense (assembly GCF_039537285.1). NCBI lineage: Bacteria > Bacillati > Actinomycetota > Actinomycetes > Micrococcales > Microbacteriaceae > Microbacterium > Microbacterium kribbense. Next base: position 226,081 of record NZ_BAABAF010000008.1, read on the forward strand.
GAACTCGTCGGCATGCTTGGAGACGCCGCCGCCGACCACGAACAGATCCGGGCTGAACAGGAACTCGAGGTAGCTGTAGTACCACTGCAGCCGGTCGGCCCACTTCTCCCAGCTCAGGCTCTCGCGCTCCACGGCCGAATAGGCCGCCCACGCTTCGGCGTCGTGCTTGTGCTTCGCGCGCTGCAGGTGCCCGAGCTCGGAGTTGGGGATCAGCATCCCGTTGTGGATCATCGCCGAGCCGATGCCGGTGCCGAGCGTGGTCAGGATGGTCAGGCCCTCCTGGCCTTTCGCGGCGCCGTAGCGCACCTCGGCGACGCCGGCCACGTCGGCGTCATTGGCGAAATGGATGCTGCGGCCCAGTCCCTCTTCGAAGAACTTCTCGGCCTCGAACCCCACCCACTTCTGCGAGACGTTGGCCGCCGACAGGGTGCGACCGTGCTTGATGATGGCGGGGAAGGCGACGCCCAGTGGCATCGTGTCGGCATCCGTGACACCGAGCGTGGCGAGCACCTCTTTGACCGCGGTCAGCACGTCCTTCGGGCGTCCCCCGTCGGGCGTGGCGACCTTGATCCGGTCACTGACCAGGCTCCCGGTCTGCAGGTCGACGATGCCGCCCTTGATCCCGGTGCCGCCGATGTCGACTCCGACCGCTCGTGTCGTTTCTGCTCCCATGGGTCCCAGCCTATCCAGACCTGGCGGCCGCCCTCATCCGTGGGTGCGGTGCGCGGGTTCGTCGGCCCGCGCAATCCCATCACGCGTCGCACCATCAAGCTCAGTAGGATCGAGCTGCGGCCGAACACGGCCGGCGCAGGCCGCTCGGCGGCGCGGATCCGAGGAGGCATCGTGGCAGACGACGACGACAAGTTCTGGTACAACCTCGTCACCAGGCAGGTCGAGCGCGGCATGCAATCGCCGGCAGTGGATCGGGCCGGTCCATTCGACACCGCCGAGGAAGCCGCCCGGGCCCCGGAGATCATCGAAGAGCGCGCGCGCAAGTGGCGCGAAGACGATCGCGCCGAGGACGACTGGCGTACCGGCGGCGAAGCCGGAATCGAAGGCTGACCGCGGCGGCGCGGGGACGATCAGGAGAGACATGGACAAGCAACGGGACTTCGTCCTGCGCACGATCGAAGAGCGCGGAGTGAAGTTCGTCCGGCTCTGGTTCACGGATGTGGTGGGCACGCTGAAGTCGGTCGCCATCGCGCCGGCCGAGGTCGAGGGGGCGTTCAATGAGGGCATCGGCTTCGACGGCTCCGCCATCGAGGGGCTGACCCGGTCGTATGAGTCGGATCTGCTGGCCAACCCCGATCCGGGCACGTTCCAGATCCTGCCGTGGCGCGGTGAGGTCGATCCGACGGCGCGGATGTTCTGCGACATCACCACTCCGGACGGGCAGCCCGCCGTCGCCGATCCGCGCAACGTGCTCAAGCGCGCGCTGGCCAAGGCCGCCGATGCCGGCTTCACGTTCTACACGCACCCCGAGATCGAGTTCTACCTGCTCAAGTCCTCGCGACTGGGCCCGGAGGGCCCCGTGCCGGTCGACTCCGCCGGCTACTTCGACAACGTGCCCGGCGGTACGGCGCACGACTTCCGCCGGCGCTCGGTGCGGATGCTGGAGGACTTGGGCATCTCGGTGGAGTTCAGCCATCACGAGGGCGGCCCGGGTCAGAACGAGATCGATCTGCGCTACGCCGACGCGCTGACCACGGCCGACAACATCATGACCTTCCGCACCGTGGTCAAGGAGGTGGCGATCGAGCAGGGGGTCTACGCCACGTTCATGCCCAAGCCGCTGGGCGGCCAGCCCGGCAGCGGCATGCACACGCACATGTCGCTATTCGAAGGCGACATGAACGCGTTCTACGAGGAGGGCGCGCAGTACCAGCTGTCCCGGGTGGGGCGCCAGTTCATCGCCGGCCTGCTCCGGCACGCGAACGAGATCGCGGCGGTGACCAACCAGTTCGTCAACTCGTACAAGCGGCTGTGGGGCGGCGATGAGGCGCCCAGCTTCATCTGCTGGGGTCACAACAACCGGTCCGCCCTGATCCGGGTGCCGATGTACAAGCCGACCAAGGAGCAGTCCACCCGGGTGGAGTACCGCGGGCTGGACTCGGCGACCAACCCCTACCTCGCCTACGCACTGATGCTGGCGGCCGGGCTGAAGGGCATCGAAGAGGAGTACGACCTGCCCGCGGAGGCCGAAGACAACGTCTGGTCGCTCACCGACGCGGAACGCCGGGCCCTCGGGTTCGCGCCGCTGCCGGCAAGCCTGGACCACGCGCTGGACTACCTGGAGGACTCCGAGCTGGCGGCCGAGACGCTCGGCGAGCAGGTGTTCAACTACGTGCTGCTGAACAAGCGGCGGGAATGGCAGGATTACCGCGCGCAGGTCACCCCGTTCGAGCTGACGCGCAACCTGGAGATGCTCTAGGCAGCCATGGCCAGGGCCGATCGCGCGTCCGGCCTGACGGCGCTCGCGCGCGCCGGCTTCGCCCAGCTGGCCGCCGCCGGCGAGCACCTGACCGAGCTGTCCGAGGCGACCGGCCTGGCCCGCGCGGCGCTGCTGGAACCGGTCGCGGTCGCGGCCGACCCCGACGGGGCGCTGGAGGCACTGGTGCTGGTTGCGCGCCGGGATGCGGCGGCCGTGCGCGAGGTGTTCGGCACCGCCACCGGCGCGCAGGCGGTGTGGGCGCTGGTCGGAGCGTCGCACGGATTCGGCGGCTTCTACCTGCGGCATCCGGATGAACTGGCCGATCTGACAGTCGCCCGCACGAGGCTGCCCACGGCCGCAGAGTTGACCGGGCAGCTGATGGATGCCGTCGCCGCCCATGACGGCTTCGCCGACGACGGCTCCGAAGCGGCGTGGGTCGCGCTGCGGATCCGCTACCGGCGCATGCTGGCGCGCATCGCCGTCTACGATCTGCTGAGCGAGGACCCGGTGGCCGCCGTCGCCGATGTCGCGGCGGCGCTGGCCGATGCCGCAGGCGCCGCGCTGGAGGCATCCCTGGCCGTCGCGCGCACCCGCATCGCGACCGGCGGGGCGATGTCGCTGTTCAGCCGCGCCGAGGTCGCGGCGACCAGGTTCGCCGTCATCGGCATGGGCAAGGCCGGGGCGCGTGAGCTGAACTACGTCAGCGACGTCGACGTGATCTTCGTCGGCGAGGCGGACACTCAAGCGCTGCCCGACCTGGCAGCCACTCGTGCCATCGACATCGCCACGCGGCTGGCGATCCAGACCATGCGCGGGGTGGCGAGCATGGAGATCGAACCGCCGCTGTGGGATGTCGACGCGAACCTGCGGCCCGAGGGCAAGCAGGGCGCGCTGGTGCGCACGCTGGAATCGCACCTGTCCTACTACGACCGGTGGGCGCACAGCTGGGAGTTCCAGGCGCTGCTGAAGGCGCGCCAGATCGCCGGTGACGCGGATCTGGGCGAGGAGTATGTGCGGGCCGTGGCCGAACGGGTCTGGGGCAGCGCCGCGCGCGCCGACTTCGTGGACAGCGTGCAGCGCATGCGCGAACGGGTCACCGACAACATCCCCGCCGAGGAGGTGCCGCTGCAGATCAAGCTCGGTCCGGGCGGCATCCGCGACGTCGAGTTCACCGTGCAGCTGCTGCAGCTCGTGCACGGCCTCACCGACCCCGCGATCCGCCAGCGCGGCACCCTGGACGCCCTTTCGGCCCTGGTCGCGGAGGGCTACATCGGGCGAGTCGACGCCGCTGCCTTCGATCACGACTACCGCGTGCTGCGGGTGCTGGAGCATCGCGTGCAGCTGCGCGAGCTGCGCCGCACCCACCTGATGCCGGCCCGGCCGGAGGACTTGCGCGTCCTGGCACGGGCGACCCGGCTCGCCGATGGCGCCGAGGGTGTGCTGCGGGTGTGGGACGACGTCAAGCGCGAAGTGCGCGACATCCATGTGCGGCTGTTCTACCGGCCGCTGCTGTCTGCCGTGGCCGCCCTCCCTGAGGCCGAGCGCAGCCTGTCGACCGCGCAGGCGCACGATCGGCTCGCTGCGATCGGGTTCACGGACCCGGCCGGCGCGCTGCGGCACATCGCCGCGCTGACCAGCGGCAGCAGCCGCAAGATCAGCATCCAGCGCCACCTGATGCCGATCATGATCCGCTGGTTCGCCGACGGCGTCGACCCCGATTACGGGCTGCTCGCGTTCCGCCGCATCAGCGAGCGACTGGGGGCGACGCCCTGGTTCCTGCGGATGCTGCGCGACTCGTCCGGCGCCGCCGAGAGCCTGACCCGGGTGCTGTCGGGGTCGCGCTACATCGGCGAGCTGATGGAGTGGATCCCGGAGTCGGCGGCATGGCTGGACGACGTCGGCCTGCTGCAGCCGCGCAGCGCGCAGGCGCTGGATCGTGAGGCCCGGGCGATCCAGACCCGCCACACCAAGATCTCCGGCGCGATGAAGTCGGTGCGCGCGCTGCGCCGTCGTGAGCTGCTGCGCGCGGCGATGGCGACGGTGCTGGGCGTCATGAGCCTGGAAGAGCTCGCCCACGCACTGACGACGATCACCGAGACGACGATCCAGTCGCTGCTGCGCGCGGTGTATCGGGACGTCGTGCCCGAGGAGGACTCGTCGCTGGAGTTCGCCGTCATCGCGATGGGGCGCTTCGGCGGCGCCGAACTGGGCTTCGGGTCGGACGCCGACGTGCTCTTCGTCTATCGGGCCGGCTCGGTGGAGCCCGAGCGCGCGAGCACGCTCGCCCGGAAGCTGGTCACCGAGCTGCGCGCCCACGCCGAGGACCACCGGCTGCCGATGGAGCTGGACGCCGATCTGCGCCCAGAGGGGCGCAACGGACCGCTGGTGCGGTCTCTGGAGGCGTACCGCGAGTACTACCGGCGCTGGTCGCTGTCCTGGGAGGCGCAGGCGCTGCTGCGGGCCCGCGGGATCGCTGGCAGCGCCGGGCTGATCGCCGACTTCATGGCGATGGCCGACGAGGTGCGCTACCCCGATGCCGTGCGCACACCTGATCTGCGTGAGATCAAGCGCATCAAGGCGCGCATCGAAGCGGAACGGCTGCCGCAGGGCGCGCCGCCGGAGCGGCACCTCAAGCTGGGCCCGGGGGGCCTGAGCGACGTCGAGTGGCTGGTGCAGGTCATCCAGCTCGAGCACGCGCATCGGGTGCCCGGGCTGCGGACAACCTCGACGCTGGGTGCACTGGATGCCGCGGTGGCGGCCGACCTCGTGCCGAAGGCATCCGCGCTGCGGCTCGGGCAGGCGTGGCGTCTGGCGAGCCGACTGCGCTCGGCCAACACGCTGCTGACCGGGGGGACCAGCAACGTGCTGCCCACCGACCGGCGACAGCTGGACGGCATCGGCCGGCTGCTGACCTATCCGCCGCGCGCAGCCAGCGCCGTCGAGGAGGACTGGCTGCGCGCCGCGCGACGCGGGCGCCGGGTGTTCGAGAAGCTGTTCTACGGCTGAGCCGGCCGCACATATCGTTACCATTATTCATAATGTAGTAGTGTACGTATATGAGTCCCGTGCTCCTTGACAAGCTTCTGCTCATCACCAGCTTGTTCCGACAAGACATGACTCGGGCCTTTGCGGGCACACCGCTCACGGAGTCACGGGTCACGCTGCTGTGGTCTCTTGCTCTGACCGGGCCATCGACGCAGCAGGCGTTGTCCGAATCTCTGTCCGTCAGCCCGCGCAACATCTCCGGCCTCGTGGATGTGCTCGAACGGCACGGCTACGTGCGGCGCGTTCCGCATCCGTCGGACCGCAGGGCGGTGCTGGTCCAGCTGACGGCCGAAGGCGACGCGGTCATGGTCCGGATGCAGCGGGAGCATGCCGAATTGAACGCCGACCTCGGCAATGCCGTGGCCCCCGCTGACCGCGCGGCATTCGGACGGGGAATGGACGCGATGCTCGCCCGACTCGTGGAATTGACCAGTAGTGCCCCGGTATGAACCGGGGCACTACTGATGAGCGTCGAATCTCTGTCGGCGCCGCCCGAACCCAGTCGAGTGAAGGCGCTACTGGCTCGCGGCAGCAGTGTGGAGAAGGTCATCTATGCGAGCATCGGGCGTGCGGTCTTTCGCAGGCCGTTCGGACCGGATGGTCTCCGGGTGCGCAACGGGCTGGACTGGGACGTGCATGTCACGTGGGATGACGTCGAATCGGTCGCCGTGCACCGACGGTCCTATGAACCGAAGTCTCCCAGACTGTTCGACGAGGACGGAAGTCGCATCCTCAGACACACGGTGGGGCCCGAGACCAAAGGACCTGAGCGGCCAGGAGAACCTCACCATGGTCCGACGACTGCTCGGCATGTCTCGGAGTTGTGTTCGCCCCGCTGTCGCTGATCGCCGGCAACCGCAGCGCTGCGTGGAGACGTGTGGGACGGAGCCGGCTACACGCCGTAGTACAGCTCGTACTCGAACGGGTGCGGGCGCTGTGCGAGCGGCAGGATCTCGTACTCGACCTTGTACTCGATCCAGGTGTCGATCAGCTCCTGCGTGAACACGCCGCCCTCGAGGAGGAAGTCGTGGTCGGCCGCGAGGGCGTCCAAGGAGTCCTGCAGCGAGTTGGGCACCTGCGGGATGTCGCGGGCCTCCTCGGGCGGCAGCTCGTACAGGTCCTTGTCGATCGGCTCGTGCGGCTCGATCCGGTTCTTGATGCCGTCCAGCCCCGCCATCAGCTGCGCCGCGAAGGCGAGGTAGGGGTTGCTGGAGGCATCCGGCGCGCGGAACTCGATGCGCTTGGCCTTCGGGCTGGTCCCGGTCAGCGGGATCCGGATGGCTGCCGAGCGGTTGCCTGCCGAGTAGACCAGGTTCACGGGGGCCTCGAAGCCCTTCACCAGCCGGTGATAGCTGTTCAGCGTCGGGTTGGTGAACGCCAGCACCGCGGCTGCGTGCTGCAGGATGCCGCCGATGTACCACCGCGCGATGTCGGAGAGCCCGCCGTAGCCCTTCTCGTCGTAGAACAGCGGCGTGCTGCCCATCCACAGCGACTGGTGGGTGTGCATGCCCGACCCATTGTCGCCGAAGAGGGGCTTGGGCATGAACGTGGCCGACTTGCCCCACAGCTCGGCGGTGTTCTTGACGATGTACTTGAACTTCAGGATGTCGTCGGCCGCGTGCACCATGGTGTCGAAGCGGTAGTTGATCTCGGCCTGTCCGCCGCTGCCCACCTCGTGGTGGGCGCGCTCGAGCACCAGGCCCGATTCGATGAGCTTGAGGCTGATGTCATCGCGCAGGTCGGCCTGCTTGTCGACGGGGGAGACCGGGAAGTAGCCGCCCTTGAACGGCGTCTTGTTGCCGAGGTTGCCGCCCTCCTCTTCGCGGCCGGTGTTCCAGGCGCCCTCTTCGGAGTCCACCGCGAAGAAGCTCGAGTTCTGCTTGACCTCATAGCGCACGTCGTCGAAGATGTAGAACTCGGCCTCGGGGGCGAAGTAGGCGGTGTCGGCGACGCCCGTGGAGGCGAGGTACTTCTCGGCCTTCTTGGCGACCTGGCGCGGATCCTTCGAATAGATCTCACCGGTGCGCGGGTTGTAGATGTCGAAGAGCATGATCAGCGTCTTGGCGTCCCGGAACGGGTCGAGGTAGGCGGTGGTCACGTCCGGGATCAACTGCATGTCGGACTCGTGGATGCTGGCGAACCCGCGGATCGACGAGGCGTCGAACATCTGCCCCACCGAGAAGAAGTCTTCGTCGACGGTGGCGGCGGGAATGTTGAAGTGCTGCTGCACACCAGGAAGGTCCGTGAATCGGATGTCGAGGAATTTGACATCCTCGTCCTTGATGAACTTCAGCACCTCGGCGGGTTCGTTGAACATGTACTCTCCAGTTTCGGGTGCGGCTGCCAGCCTCAGCGTGGCGAGCTCGAAACTACCGAAGTCGCATTGCCCGGCCGTGTCTGGTGTGTTTCGGGCGTGTTACACGTCCGCATCTAGGCTAGAGGAATGCCCGAGGCCCCACGTGAACAGTTTCCCGGTGAGCGGATGGGGCTGTCCGAATCGGGGCCGTTGAGCGTCGCGCGGTTCTGGCGCAGGGTGGGGGCGCTGGTCATCGACATCGCCAGTGCCGCACTCATCGGCTATGCCTTCTTCCACCACACCGATCAGGCCACCGGCGCCCTCGTCGCCGACCCGCTGGCCGCGAACATCATCTTCGCGATCATGCAGATCCTGTTCATCCCGACCATCGGCGGCGGCCCGGGTCACCGCATCCTGGGCATGCGGGTCGTGCGGGTCGGCGGCGGCTGGGTCGGCGTGTGGCGGCCGGTCGTGCGCACGGCGCTGCTGTTCCTGATCATTCCCGCACTCATCTGGGACGCCGACCACCGCGGCCTGCACGACAAGGCGGCCGGCACGGTGCTGATCCGCGTCTAGCGGTGGCCCGCCCCGCCGGCACTGCCGCTGCTGCTGGTCAGCGCGGTCGCGGAGCGCGGGCCCGCATCGGGTCGATGCCCTTGGGGATCGGCAGCGAGGCCAGAGACTGCGAGACCGAGTCGATGCGCTTGATGACGGCGGCCTGGGTGGCGCGGTTGATGGCCCGGGGCAGCTTCTTGACGGTCTTGGCGAGGTCGCTGATCGCGACGTCCTTCTCGCCGTGGCCGACATACAGCACCGTCACCGGCACGCCGCTGGCCACCCGCGTGACCTTGGCGCGCTCTTCGTTCACGAGCCGGGTGAGTCGGCCGTGCGCGCCCTCGCCGACGATCACGACGCCGCCGCGGCCGACCGCGCGATACACCGCCTCCTGGGTCTTCGGGTTCACGCCCACCGGAGTATCGCCGGCCTGCCAGCTGCGCCCGAGCGAGGTGGACAGGACGTGGCCGACGGCGCCGGGGCGGCCTTCGATCTTCTGATACATCGCCTTGGTCGAGAGCCTCGTCATCGTCATCAGCGCGGCCAGGATTCCGAACAGCAGGCCCGTGAAGCCCCACAGGACGATGCTCCACAGCTCCAGCGGCGGGAGCAGGAAGCCGATCAGGATGCCCACCCAGATGCCCGCGAGCAGAATGCCGCCGAGGGCCCACGGCAGCCATCCGAACACGTCCTTGGTGAACGTGAAGAGGGACTTGAGCTGGACGAAGAAGTTGGGTTTCTTCTCGGTCTGTGAACTGCGTGCGGCCATGCCCTCCAGCCTACCTTTTCGCGGCGGCTCCTCCCCAGCCGCTGCCGAGGAGGCAGTTGTGCACAGATCCACGGCCATCGAGGTTGCCGGCTGCCGGCGGCATCCATTCTGGAGTCATGAGCGATGCCGCCCTCACCGCCGTGCCGCCGGGGCCGCGGCCGATCCGCCGGATCGGGCCGCCGGATGCGCCCTGGTCCGGGGTGCTGGCGCAGGATGCCGCTGGTCGGGCGTGTGTGCTGGTCGATGCCGCCCAGCTCGCGCACTCCTGGACGTGGCGCGGAGCCCCCGACGGCCACCTCGCCGCGGCCCGCGATCTGGTGCGGCACGCAGAAGGACACGACGTCGTGCTGCCGATGTGCACCGAGCAGCTGTCAGTGTTCCTGACGCGGCGCAGTGCCGGCGACGTGCCGCTGACGCCGGGTGAGTCGGTGACGGTGGCGGTGAGCGTGCTGCGGGGGACCGCCGAAGCCGTGTCGCTGTGTGCGCGGGAGGGCGATGCCGCGACCGGGTCGTGGTGGCTCGCCGACGACGGCCGCCCGCTGCTGGTGGCAGGCGGCGAGGTGGATGCCGCACCGGAGGCGCAGGGACTCCTGCAGCGAGTGCGTGAGGAGACCGCCGCCGCACCCGGGCACGACGAGGTGTGTGCGGCACTCGATGCCGCGGTCGCGGCGCTGGACGAACCGCGGGGACTGGGCAACGTCGTGCCCGACCTCGAGGAGGGGCTGCTCGCGGCCGCCGAGCCGCAGCCGCTGGCCACGACCGTGTTCGCACCCGCGCTGGCCCGAGCCGTCGCGGTCGACCGCCCGCCGGCGCCCGCCCTCGACGCGCCGGACGGCGGCCGCTGGTGGGACGCGATCGCGCCGCACGTCGACGCGGCGCTGCCCGAGATGGCATCCCGGGCGGCGACCGCGCTGTGGCGGCGGCTGCGGACCGATCGGCCCGGCCGCCGGCGGCATCCGGTGATGTGGGCCGCCGCCGCGGGTGCGATCGTGCTCGGCGTCGGGGTGATGTGGCCGGACGGCGCGCCGGCGCCGGCGAACGCCGATGCGGCCCAGCTGAGCACGGCCGGGTCCACACCGACCGCCGGAGACCTGCGCGGCCCCGACCGCGCCGCCAGTGCGGAACCCGGTCCGCCGGCGTCGTCGGCCGACCCGCCCGCGCTGGCGGCGATAGCGGACGCGCTGCTGGTCGAACGGGCAGGGTGCGCCGATGCCGCTTGCCGCGTGCGTACGCAGGAGCAGCCCGGACGGACCCTGCCCGCCGGTGTGATCGATCTGGACGCCGACCAGCGCACGCTCACCCTGCTCGACGACTTCGGCGGTGCGGCCGTGCTGCGCGCGCATGCCGACTTCGCTGAGATGGGCGATCAGCTCGTGGTCATCGTGCGCAAGGACGGAAAATGGCTGCTGCGCGACATCCATGATGTCGCGCAGCAGCCGGTGACGCCGTGACGCCCGGTCAGATGCCGAGATTGCCCTCGAAGGCGCCGGCCTCCAGCCGCGCCTTCATGACGCTCAGGAACCGTGCGGCATCTGCACCGTCGACGATCCGGTGATCGTACGACAACGCCAGGTAGACGTAGGAGCGCACCGCGATGGCGTCCGTCCCGTCGACCGTGACCACGCCCGGCCGCTTGACGACCGCGCCAGTGCCGAGGATCGCGGACTGCGGCAGGAAGACCAGCGGCGTGTCGAACAGCGCTCCGCGGGAACCGGTGTTGGTCACCGTGAACGTGCCGCCGCTGAGCTCATCGGGCTTGAGCTTGTTGTCCCGCGTGCGGGCGGCGAGGTCGGCGATCTCCGCGGCGATCTGGGCGATGCTCTTGCCCCCGGCATCCCGCAGCACCGGCGTGAGCAGGCCACGTTCGGTGTCCACCGCGATCGACAGGTTCTCGGTGGCCGGGTAGACGATCGTGTCGCCGTCGACGGTCGCACCGATCACCGGGTAGGCCTGCAGCGCTTCGGCGGCGGCCAGCGCGAAGAACGGGAGGAACGACGGCTTGTTGCCCGTCTTGGCGAGGAAGGCGCCCTTGGTGCTCTCCCGCAGCGCCGCCAGGTTCGTGACATCGGCCTCGACGAGGGTCGTCAGCTGCGCGGTCTGCTGCATCGACGCGACCGCCCGCTCGGCGAGCACCTTGCGCAGGCGCGACATCGGCGCGGTGGTGCCGCGCAGCGGCGAGACCTGCACGGGTGCGGACGCGGCGCCCGGTACCTCGGCGGCGGGAGCGGCGGCGGCCACCTCGGCGGCCTTGAGCACGTCCTCCTTGCGGATGCGTCCGCCCACGCCGGTGCCCTGCACCGACGAAAGGTCGACCCCCTGCTGCTGCGCGAGGCGGCGCACCAGCGGCGTCACGTAGGTGATGTCATCGCCGGCTGCGGCGGCCGCGGTGGCTGGTGCAGGGGGAGCCGGAGCAGCGGGTGCTGCCTGCGCGGCGGGCCGTGCCGGTGCGGCCGGGGCCGGTTCTGCGGGTGCGGCGGGCTGCGGCGCGGGGACGGGCTCGGCCGGCGGCGCGGCCTGCTCGGGCGCAGCGGGCTCGGCCGCCGGCGCCGGGGGCTCGGGTGCCGCCGCAGCCGAACCGTCGCCGATGCGGGCCAGCACGGCGCCGACGTCGACGGTCTCGTCTTCTTGCACCAGGATCTCCTGCAGCACACCGGCGATCGGCGACGGGATCTCGGTGTCCACCTTGTCGGTGGAGATCTCCAGCAGCGGCTCGTCGACCGCGACGGTGTCGCCGACGCTCTTGAGCCACCGGGTGACGGTCCCCTCGGTCACGCTCTCGCCGAGTTCGGGGAGCACGATGTCCTTGCCGCCGGCGGCAGGCTGTGTCGTGGGGGCTGACGCGGCCGGTTCGGGCGCGGCCGGAGCCGGTGCCGAGGGCTCGGACGGAGCCGGCTCGGCGGGCGCGGGTGCCGCCTCTGCGGGCTCGGCGGGCGCGGCGGCCTGGTCGGGCGCCGGTGCGGCGGCCGGCGATCCGGCGCCGTCGCCGATCTTGGCGAGGACCGCACCCACCTCGACGGTCTCGTCCTCCTGCACGAGGATCTCCTCGAGGACGCCGCTGACGGGGGACGGGATCTCGGTGTCCACCTTGTCTGTGGAGATCTCCAGGAGTCCCTCGTCCTCAGTGACCGTGTCCCCGACGTTCTTGAGCCAGCGGGTGACCGTTCCCTCGGTGACGCTCTCGCCGAGCGCGGGGAGGACCACGGATGTGCTCATGGGTGTGTCTCCTTTAAAAGCCGATAACTATTCCAGCTTAGTGATGTGCGGATGCGGGCACGCGTCAGAGCGCGTGCAGCGGTTTGCCCGCGAGCGCGAGGAAGGCCTCGCCCAAAGACTCGCTCTGGGTCGGATGCGCGTGGATGTAGGGGGCGATGTCGTCCGGGAACGCCTCCCAGGCGACGGCCAGCTGCCCCTCGGTGATCAGCTCGCCCATCCGGTCGCCGAGCAGGTGCACGCCCAGGATCGGGCCGCCGGCCGCGCGGACGACCTTCACGAGCCCGGTCGTGCCGATGATCTCGCTCTTGCCGTTGCCGTTGAGGCTGTACTCGTACGACGTGACGCCGTCGGCGCCGTGCGCCGCGACGGCCTGGGCCTCGGTCAGTCCGACCGACGCCACCTCGGGGCTGCAGTAGGTGATCCGCGGGATCTGCGATTCCGGCACCGGCACGGGGGCCAGCCCGGCGATCTGCTCGGCGACGAAGATCCCCTGCGCGAATCCGCGGTGGGCCAGCTGCAGACCGCGCACGATGTCGCCGACGGCCCACACATGCGCGAGATCGGTCTGCAGTGTCGCGTCGGTGTGCACGAAGCCCCGCTCGACCACGACGCCGGCCGCTTCGAAGCCGAGTCCGTCGGTGGCCGGGCCTCTGCCGACGGCGACCAGCAGATAGTCGGCGGTGAGGGTCTTGCCGTCTTCAAGGGTGACGGTCACGGCATCCGCAGTCTGCGTCGCCGAGGCGAACCGCACGCCCAGCGACGAGGCGATGCCGCGCTTGCGGAACGCGCGCTCCAGCCCCTTGCTCAGAGCGACGTCCTCATTGGGCACCAGATGGTCGAGTGCCTCGACGATCGTGACGTCCACGCCGAACGAGCGCCAGACGCTGGCGAACTCCACCCCGATCACGCCGCCGCCGAGGATCACGACGGAGGCGGGGACCTCGTCGAGTTCGAGAGCCTGCTCACTCGTGATGATGCGGCCGCCGATCTCAAGTCCCGGCAGGCTGCGACTGTACGACCCGGTGGCCAGCACCACGTCGGTGCCGGCATAGACGTCGTCGCCCACGTGCACGGTGCGGTCCGAAGCCAGGGTGCCGGTGCCCTCGACGACGGTGATGCCGCGCGCGTTGATCAGGCCCTGCAGCCCCTTGTACTTCTTGGCGACGATGCCCTCGCGATACGCGCGCAGGCCGGCCGCGTCGATGCCGTCCAGGCGTGCGCGGACGCCGAAGGATGCCGCATCCCGCGCCGCGTCGGCGACCTCGGCCGCGTGCAGCAGCGCCTTGGTCGGAATGCAGCCGCGGTGCAGGCAGGTGCCCCCGACCTTGTCCTTCTCGATCAGGACGACGGACTTGCCCAGTTCTGCCGCGCGCAGCGCGGCGGCATACCCGCCGCTGCCGCCGCCGAGGACGACGAGGTCGACATTGTGCTGTGTCATCAGGATTCCGCTCCTTCGAGGAATGCGATCAGTGCGCGCACGGTCGCGCCGGTCGGGCCCTTGTCGGTGAACCCGAACCCGGAGCCGTGGTTCTCGCCGGATCCGGCGATGTCGAGGTGCACCCAGGGGATGCGGTCAGCGTCTTCGGCGTCGCGGACGCGGCCGACGAAGCGCTGCAGGAACAGGCCGGCGAACAGCGAGCCGCCCGAGCGGTCGCCGATCTTCGCGTTCTGCAGATCGGCGATGGGGGAGTCCAACTCCCGCTCCATGTGCTGCGGCAGCGGCATGTGCCAGGCGAGCTCATCCGTGCGCTCGGCGGCGGCGAGGAACTCGGCGACGGCGTCGTCGGAGCCCATCACGCCGGTGTGCCGGTTGCCCAGGGCCACGACGATGGCGCCCGTGAGGGTCGCGACGTCCACGATGACGTCCGGATGCTCGGCGCTGGCCGCAGCCAGCCCGTCGGCGAGCACCAGCCGCCCCTCGGCGTCGGTGTTGAGCACCTCGACGCTCAAGCCGCTGTGCATCCGCAGCACGTCGCCGGGGCGGATCGCCGAACCGGACGGCATGTTGTCGGCCACGCACAGCCATGCCGTGACATGCACCGGCAGCGCACGGCGCGCGGCCGCCTGCAGTGCCGCGAGCACAGTGGCGGCCCCGGTCATGTCGTATTTCATGCCGACCATCGAGGCGGGCGGCTTCAGCGAGAGTCCGCCGGTGTCGAACGTGATGCCCTTGCCCACCAAGGCCACGTGCCTGGTGGCGCCCTGCGGACGGTAGTCCAGGCGCACCAGCCGGGGCGGACGCGCCGACCCCTGGCCGACCCCGAGAATGCCGCCGAACCCGCCGGCGGCCAGCTCCTGTTCGTCGTACACGTGCACATCGACCGGCAGGTCGGCCATTTCGGCGACCGCTCGGTCGGCGAGATCGGCGGGGCTCTGCCACTGTGCGGGCGTGGTGGCGAGGTCCTTCACGAGTGCGACGGCGGCGGCCGCGGCTTCGGGCGCTGTCAGATCGAGAACGGCATCACCGTGCAGCGTGACGTCGGCGACGCGGCGCTGGGGAGCGGGATCGGACTTGTAGTCGTCGAACCAGTAGCCGCCCAGCGCGGCGCCCTCGGCCGCCGCACGCAGTCCCTCCCCGTCGGCACCCGGCACTGCGACGGCAGCAGACGCGAACCCCGTCAGGGTGCGGGCGGCCGCGCCCACCGCATCGCGCAGGTCGGCCGGGGTCGGCTGCGAACCCGTGCCGACCACGGCGACCCGACGCGGCGCCACGGCGGGCACCGGCACGCGCTGCACGCTGCCGACCGTCCCCGTGAAGCCCACGGCCGTCAGCGCGTCGACCAGATCCGGCCAGTCCGGCAGTGGCGGAAAGTCCACATCGTCCAGCGGCGGCAGCGCCAGGATCAGCAGCTCGGCATCGGATTCGTGGACCGGCGCGCTCGTGGGCGTCAGCGTCGGGAACGGCATGAGGTCCATCCTACGAGGGGCGGTGTTCGCTGACAGCGGGATCGCGTCGGGCGCGGGCCCTGGCCTCCTAGAGTGGGAGCATGCCCTCATCCGCGCCGCTGTTCGAGCGTGCGGCATCGGCCCCGCCCGTACCCCCGGGGCTGCCGCTGGTGATCGCGCTGACCGGATTCACCGATGCCGGCGGCGCGGTGTCGCAGCTGATCACCTATCTGCGCGATGAGCTGTCGTCGCAGCTGGTCGGGTCCTTTGACAATGATGTGCTGCTGGACTACCGGGCGCGCCGCCCGGTGATCACCTTCGATGGGGAGCGCCTGACCGACTACCGGCCGCAGCGGCTCGAGCTGACCCTGACCCGCGACGCCGTCGGTGCACCGTTCCTGCTGCTCAGCGGCTATGAGCCCGACTTCGTCTGGGAGGGGTTCTCCCGCGCCGTGATCGGCCTGGCGCAGCAGCACGAGGTCGCCTCGGTGACCTGGCTGCACTCGATCCCGATGCCGGTGCCGCACACCCGGCCGATCGGCACCACCGTCAGCGGCACCCGAGACAAGCTCACGGCTGCGCACTCGGTGTGGCGCCCGCACACCGAGGTGCCGGGCACCGTCGGCCACCTGCTGGAGTACCGGTTCGCGCAGGAGGAGATCCCCGTGGCCGGCTTCATCCTGCTGGTGCCGCACTACCTGGGCGACACCGAGTATCCGGCGGCGACGCTGGCGGCGCTGGACTGCATCAGCGCGGCGACCGGGCTGCTCTTCTCAGGGGACGAGCTGCGGGAGCAGAACCGGGAGTTCCTGCGCCGCGTCACCGAACAGGTCAGCGAGAGCGCCGATCTGACCCAGATGCTGAAGGGACTCGAAGACCGCTACGACGCCTATATGGCCGGTTCCACCCTGGCCGCGCCGATCGTGCACACCGGGGATCTGCCCAGCGCCGACGAACTGGCTGCCGAGCTCGAGCGGTTCCTGGCCAACCGGCCGACCGGCGAAGACGACCAGTTCGGGGGCCCGCTCGGCTGAGCGGCGGAATATCCGCACGGGGACGGACGTTTCGTCGGGCATGACCCGTGCGTCGCGGTGTCCAGGATCAAGGACCGGATGTGCGACAATGGATCAGCGACCCATTGTCAGCACCCGACCCGAGTTCCTCTCAACCGTCGGATGCACTTGACAAGGGTCTTACTAGTGTCCGAGAACGACCGAGGGCAGCGTCATGGCCCCCGGTGAAAGGCGAAACGTGACCGCAGGCACAAAGACCACCACCCGCTCCCGCGCAGAGGACACCGACGTCGACGAAGTCGCCGTGTCCGACGGCGCGACCACCCCGCCGGCCACCCCCGCGAAGTCCGCTGCGGCCAAGAAGCCGGCGGCGAAGAAGGCCCCCGCCAAGAAGGCGCCCGCCAAGAAGGCGCCCGCCAAGAAGGCCCCCGCCAAGAAGGCGGCCGAAGCCCCGGAGCCCGACGAGGCCGCCGAGACCGCCGCGGCTGAAGCCGCCGCCG
The DNA here is from genome assembly GCF_039537285.1 of Microbacterium kribbense. Classification (NCBI taxonomy): domain Bacteria; kingdom Bacillati; phylum Actinomycetota; class Actinomycetes; order Micrococcales; family Microbacteriaceae; genus Microbacterium; species Microbacterium kribbense. The sequence goes on from NZ_BAABAF010000008.1 coordinate 242,789, forward strand.
CAAAGGCACCCGCGAAGAAGGCCGCTGCCAAGATGGCCCCGGCGAAGAAGCCCGCACCGCGCGGCGGCCGCGTCAAGAAGGTCGACCCGGTCGACGAGGCCGCGGCCGCGGGCGACGACGAGGACGAGGACGACGAGCAGACCGACGCCAAGAAGAAGGTGTTCACCGAGCCCCTTCCCTCCGGGGCCATCGTTATCTCATCCAAGGATGAGGATGACGTGCCGGTCTACTCGGCGCAGATCACCGGCGCCACCGCCGACCCGGTCAAGGACTACCTGAAGCAGATCGGCAAGGTTCCGCTGCTGAACGCGGCCGAAGAGGTCGAGCTGGCCATGCGCATCGAGGCGGGCCTGTTCGCCGAAGAGAAGCTGGCGCCGATGTCGGCGGCCGAGAAATCCGCGCAGCTGGGCCTGGACCTGCAGTGGGTCGCACGCGACGGGCAGCGCGCCAAGAGCCACCTGCTGGGCGCGAACCTGCGTCTGGTGGTGTCGCTGGCCAAGCGCTACACGGGCCGTGGCATGCAGTTCCTGGACCTCATCCAGGAGGGCAACCTGGGCCTGATCCGTGCCGTCGAGAAGTTCGACTACACGAAGGGCTTCAAGTTCTCGACCTACGCCACCTGGTGGATCCGTCAGGCCATCACCCGCGCGATGGCCGACCAGGCCCGCACGATCCGCATTCCGGTGCACATGGTCGAGGTCATCAACAAGCTCGCTCGGGTGCAGCGGCAGATGCTGCAGGACCTGGGCCGTGAGCCCACCCCCGAAGAGCTCTCCCGCGAGCTGGACATGACGCCCGAGAAGGTCGTCGAGGTGCAGAAGTACGGCCGCGAGCCGATCTCGCTGCACACGCCGCTCGGCGAGGACGGCGACAGCGAGTTCGGCGACCTGATCGAAGACACCGAGGCCGTCGTGCCGGCCGACGCGGTGGGCTTCACGATGCTGCAGCGCCAGCTCGAGTCGCTGCTGGACTCGCTCAGCGAGCGCGAGGCGGGTGTCATCCGGATGCGCTTCGGTCTCGGCGACGGCCAGCCCAAGACCCTCGACCAGATCGGCGACACGTTCGGGGTGACCCGCGAGCGGATCCGGCAGATCGAGTCGAAGACGATGGCCAAACTGAGGCATCCGTCCCGGTCGCAGTCGCTGCGGGACTACCTCGAGTGAGCGGCGAGGCCAACACCGGCAAGGCGCTGAGCGTCGCCGTCGACGGCACCTCGTACACGCGCATCCCGGTGCGCACCCGGGTGGTGCTGCCCGGCGATGATCTGGATGTCTTCGTGCACGAGTATGCCGACGACCAGGTGCTGCCCGGCGACATCCTGTTCGTGACCGAGAAGATCGTCGCGATCACACAGGGGCGGTCGTTCCCGGTGGCCGAGATCGCGCCGCGCAAGCTGGCCGTGCTGCTGTCGAAGTACGTCACCCGCACTCCGTACGGCATCGGCCTGGGCATGCCTGAGACGATGGAGATGGCGCTGCGCGAGTGCGGCACGCCGCGCATCCTGCTCGCGGCCGCCGTCGCCGCCGTCACCAAGGCCCTGGGCCGCAAGGGCGACTTCTACCGCATCGCCGGACCCAAGGCCCGGGCCATCGACGGTCCGACCAAGCACACCATCCCGCCGTACAACGAGGCCGTCGTGCTCGGGCCGGACCGCCCGCGCGAGGTCTCGGCGCGACTGCAGGCGCTGCTGGACGGGCGCTGCGAGGTCGCCGTCGTCGACATCAACGATCTCGGCGGCAACATCCTCGGGTCCACGATGGACAAGGCCGGCGAGCACCGGCTGCTCGCGATCCTGAAGGACAACCCGCTGGGCCAGGGCCACGAGTCGACCCCCCTGGGGATCGTGCGCCCGGCCTGAGCTACAGGTCCAGGCCCGTGGCGTCCCGATAGCGGGACAGCAGCCCGGTGCGCACGCCCGAGACCGTCGGCTTCATCTGGAACACGCTGGAGTTGTGGTTGGCCTCGATGACCGCGGGGCCGTCGGGGGTGATCGCGATGTCCCACCCCATGTACGGGATCTGCGGCAGCCGGCGCGAGAGCCGCTCGACCATCTGCACGGCCTCGGCGTACATCGGCACCCGGATGCCGCGGATCGGCACTCCGGTGACCGGGTGGTTCACGAACACGTGGCTCTTCTTGTCGACCCCGGGGTAGAGGGCGACGCCGTCTTCGTCGAGCATCGTGAACATGCCGCCGCCGGCGAAGTTGTCGATCACACCGCCGTTGCCGATGCGCAGCACCGCGGCGATCACGTGGAAGGTGCCGCCGGGGTCCAGGAAGGTCACCAGCCGCACCGTGTTGACGCTGTCGGGGTAGACGGCGGCGAGATCCGGATGCTGGGGGAGGATCTCCTCGAGCAGGGTCTGATCCTTCTCGATCTGTGCATGGCGCCACGAGTCGCTGTCGGTCACATCGGCCGAGGTGATCCGTTCGATGCCGGCCCCGCCGAAGCCGGTCGCAGGCTTGGCGAGCACATATTCATGCCGTTTCAGGAATGCGTCAATCCCGCCAGGCTCGGCGGTGCGCAGATCGAGCCATTCGCGACGGATGACATCGGGGAAGTCCCGGTAGAACTGCGGCTTGTCTTCGACGAGCTGCTTCGCGGTGGGACTGTTGAGCGCCTTCGTGATGCGGAACGACTTGGGGTGGGTCATCCAGGTCGCCCGCTCCCGCGCGTTCAGCAGTCGTATGTCCCAGACGGCATAGTCCCGGAAGCCCATCTCGTAGCGCAGCGAGCACCACAGCATGTCGGCGATGATCACGGGTGCCGGCGCCGTCGAGACCAGGTGCACCTGGTCGGTGAACTCGGCCAGATTCGCGGGGCTCAGGTGACGGGCACGGTCTGCGAGATAGCGCAGCCGCATGGCGAATTGACCCATGCGCTCGAAGGTATCACGCAGGCGGTGGCCGGTATGCTGGGGCCGTCCCACAGTCCCTGTCGCGGGCGCGAACGCGCCACGACGAACCCGGAAGGCGGCCCTGGCAGGATGAAGATCGACCTGAGCGCGCGCGTGCACTACTTCGTCGGCCGCGTCCGCCGGTTCCAGCCTGCACGAGTGACCGCCCTGGCCCGGCAGATCGCCCGGGAGCAGAACAAGTGGATGCCGGCGGTGGCCGCCGACATGCTGTTCTCGGCGGCGTTTTGCGACACGGCGTTCATCGACTACTACGAGGCCGATTTCGCGGCGCTCTCGCGTCGCGAGCGCCGCACGTTCATGACCTCGCTCATCCAGCACCACATCGCGAACCGGCTCAACGATGCCGACGCCGCCGAGGTGTTCGCCGACAAGCGCCGCTTCCACCGGGCGTTCGCCGGGTTCACCGGCCGCGAGTGGCTCGACCTGGAAGAGACCGGCCCCGCCGAGCTGGAGCAGTTCGCCGTGCGGCACCCGGTGCTGATCGCCAAGGAGCCGATCAGCCGCGAGGGCCACGGCGTGTTCCGCTATCGGGCCGACGAGGTCACCGACTGGGCGGCCTTCCACGCCGAGCTCGTGGCCAAAGGCCAGCTGCTGGTCGAAGAGGCGATCGTGCAGCACCCGTACCTCGCCGAATACTGCCCGGGCACGGTCAACACCACGCGGCTGGTGTCGTACTTCGACGGCACCGACGTGCACATCGTCTCGCGGGTGCAGAAGTTCGGCCGCGGCGCCGTCAGCGACCAGTTCAGCTGGGGCGGATTCTTCACGATGCTCGACCGCGACGGCCGGGCCGTCGGGCAGGGCCACTCCGGAAAGAACAACACCTTCTACCCGACCCACCCCGACTCCGGGAAGTCCATCGTCGACTTCCGGGTGCCCAGGTGGGATGAGGCGGTCGCACTGATCGACCGGGCCGCCCGGATCGTGCCGGAGGTGCCGTATGTCGGCTGGGACATCGCGATGACTGCGGAAGGGCCGGTGCTGATCGAGGGCAACTGGATCCCCGGCCTGTACGAGACCCGGGTGACGGCCACCGGCATCCGCATCGGTTCGCGCCCCGAGCACGAAGCCGTGATGACCTGGTAGCGATGACCGGCCCCGATCGCGCGCCGCACGTGCCGTCTCCGGTGCGCACGGTCATCTCGCACGCCGCGCTGCGGCACAACGCCCAACGCCTGATCGACCGGGCGCCCGGCCGCGCGCCGCTGTGGGCCGACCTGCGCCGTGACGCGTGGGGGCACGGGCTCACCGAGTGCGCGCAGACCCTGACCGAAGCGGGGATGCGGATCCTGACCGACGCCGACGCCGACGCCGCCGGTGACGCGGACGTGGTCGATCCCGCCGCGCTGTGGGGCTTCGCCGGCGCCGGCTGCCGCCCGGTCATGTCGCTGTACGGCAGCGTGCTCAGCGTCAAGCCGCTGCTCGCCGGTGAAGGCGTCTCGTACGGCTACACGTTCCGTGCCGCAGTCGACACCACGGTGGGCCTGGTCGGCGGGGGATACGCCCAGGGCATCGTCCGCGAGCTCGGCAATCGGGTGCGGGTGCAGGTGGGTGGAGCCCTGCTGCCGGTGATCGGTCGAGTCGCGATGGACGCATGTGTGGTCGACCTGCAGGACACCCCCGCCGCCGCAGGCTGCGACGTCTGCTTCTTCGGCGACCCTGGGCAGGGGCGGCCGGCCCTGGCGGACTGGTGCGCCGTGACCGGGCTGACGGCGGGGGAGATCACCACGCTGGCGGGCGCGCGCGCGACGCGGAGGCACGAGCGCTGATGGCCCGCTTCGAGGTCGACCTGACCGCATTCGCCACCAATCTCGTCACGATCCGCACGACCGTCGCCCCGGCCGTGCACATGCTGGTCGTCAAGGACGATGCATACGGCCACGGCCTGGCCGCAATCGTGCCCGCCGCCCGCGTCGGCGGGGTGCGCTGGTTCGGCACGTTCGACGTGGCCACCGCCGTCGCGGTGCGGGCTCTGACCGGGCCGGCGCCGCGGATCGTGGCCTGGACGGTCTACAACGCGGGCGAGATCGACCTAGCGCTCGCCCACGACATCGACCTCGGCCTGGGCACGCACGAACTGATCACGGCGACCGCCGCCGTCGGCGCCCGCACCGGGCATGCGGCCCGAGTGCACCTGAAGGTCGACACGGGCCTGCACCGCAACGGCATCCGGCCGGAAGGGTGGGCCGCCGCCGTCGCCGCCGCGGAGCATGCGCAGCGCGCCGGGGCGCTGTCGATCGAGGGCGTGTGGAGTCACATCGCCGAGGCCTCCGACGAGGCCGACGACCGGGCGCGCGACGAGTTCTTCACCGCCGTGGACGCGTTCGAGCAGGCGCCGCCGCTACGTCACCTGGCCGCCAGCGCCGCGGCGTTCGCGCGTCCCGGATTCCAGCTCGACCTGGTGCGCATCGGCGCCTTCGCCTACGGCATCCGTCCGTCCGACGGCCCGAGCGACGCCGAACTGGGCATCCGTCCGATCGGCACCCTGATCGCTTCCGTGACGGACGTGGCGACCGACGCGGTGACGGTGGACGTCGGGAGCCTGGACGGGCTCGACTCACGCCTGGCAGGGCGTCTGCAGGTGGGCACGCCCGCGGGGCCGCGGCCGGTCACCGCGATCGGACCGGTGTCGGCGCAGGTGGCAGCGTGGCCGGGTGCGGCCGTGGGCGACGATGTCGCCCTGTTCGGGGGCCGGGCACCGGCATCCGCGACCGACGTCGCCGAAATGCTGCACACGATCGGCGAAGAGGTCGTACTGCGGATCTCGCCGCGACTGCCGCGGCGCTATCTGAGCGCGGCTGCCTGACGCGGCTGCCGCGGCGCCCTCCGGTGCCGGGTCAGACCGCTTCGTGAAGCCGCGAGGTCTCGTCGTGCCACGAGGTTGCCACGCTGCGCAGCTTGTCCTGATACTTGCGACCGTGGTGCGCGCAGAACAGCAGTTCGCTGCCATTGACCTCGGCGGCGATGTAGGCCTGGGCGCCGCAGGCGTCGCACCGATCCATGGCGGTCAGACGGTACTCGACGACGCGGTGCTCTTCGGGCGTTGCAAGTGTGCTCATCGTCTGCCTCCTCGGGCTGCTGACTTTCGGGCCGTTCCTCACATACAACCACGCGCCGGGTGGGTGAATGCCGCGAACGGCGCACAGTTCGCTGAGCGCGTACCCTCAGCCCGCACCCGTGTCCCTGGGCGGGCCCGGGGAGGCCGGCCGATATCCTTGAGGATTGTGACCGACGAGTACACCGCGCATCATCTCCAGGTCCTCGAGGGGCTCGAGGCGGTCCGCAAGCGGCCCGGCATGTACATCGGCTCCACCGATTCGCGCGGTCTGATGCACTGCCTGTGGGAGATCATCGACAATTCCGTCGACGAGGCGCTGGGCGGCTACGGCACCCGCATCGACGTGCTGCTGCGCACCGACGGCAGCGTCGAGGTGCGCGACACGGCACGCGGCATCCCGGTCGACATCGAGCCGCGCACGGGCCTGTCCGGTGTCGAGGTGGTCTTCACCAAACTGCACGCCGGCGGCAAGTTCGGCTCCGGCTCCTACACCTCCTCGGGCGGCCTGCACGGGGTGGGCGCCTCGGTCGTCAATGCGCTGTCGGCCCGCCTGGACGTCGAAGTCGACCGGGACGGCAAGACGTGGGCGATGTCGTTCCACCGTGGTGAGCCCGGCACTTTCGACGGCCAGGGGCCGGACGCCCCGTTCACGCCGTTCCGCGCAGCCAGCCGGCTGACCGCCGTCGGCAAGGTCAAGAAGGGCGTCACCGGCACCCGCATCCGGTACTGGGCCGACCCGCAGATCTTCACGAAGGATGCCGAGTTCGGCGTCACCGAACTCGAGCAGCGGATGCGCCAGACCGCGTTCCTGGTGCCGGGCCTGGAGATGGCGATCCGCGATGAGCGGGATGCCACCGCCGACCCAATCGAGCAGGCGTTCCGCTTCGACGGCGGCATCTCCGAGTTCGCGGAGTATCTGGCCGTGGACCCGCCGGTCACCGACACCTGGCGGCTCACCGGATCGGGCAGCTTCACCGAGACAGTGCCGGTGCTGCAGCCCTCCGGCACGATGATCCCGACGGAGGTCGAGCGTCGCTGCGAGGTCGACATCGCACTGCGCTGGGGGACCGGCTATGACACGGTGTCGCGCTCCTTCGTCAACATCATCGCCACGCCCAAGGGCGGCACTCACCAGCAGGGCTTCGAACAGGGCCTGGTCAAGGCGATCCGCGCTCAGATCGACCAGAACGCGCGCAAACTCAAGGTCGGCACCGCCAAGGTCGAGAAGGACGACATGCTCGCCGGGCTCACCGTCGTGCTGACGGTGCGGCTGCCCGAGCCGCAGTTCGAGGGCCAGACCAAAGAGGTGCTGGGCACCCCGGCGGTGCGCCAGATCGTCTCGAACGTGGTCAACACCGCGCTGACCGCGCAGCTGACCTCGACGGGGCGCGACGACAAGGTGCAGGCCGCCCAGGTGCTCGACAAGATCGTCTCCGAGATGAAGGCGCGCATCTCGGCGCGCGCGCACAAGGAGACCCAGCGCCGCAAGAACGCGCTGGAGTCCTCCTCGCTGCCGGTCAAGCTCGTCGACTGCCGCTCCAACGACGTGTCCGACTCGGAGCTGTTCATCGTCGAGGGCGATTCGGCCCTGGGCACCGCCAAGCTGGCGCGGCACAGCGAGTACCAGGCGCTGCTGCCGATTCGCGGCAAGATCCTGAACGTGCAGAAGGCGTCGGTGGGCGACATGCTCTCCAACGCCGAGTGCGCCGCGATCATCCAGTCCGTCGGCGCCGGCTCCGGCCGCTCATTCGACCTGAGCGCAGCCCGCTACGGCAAGATCATCATGATGAGCGACGCCGACGTCGACGGCGCCCACATCCGCACGCTGCTGCTGACGCTGTTCTTCCGCTACATGCGCCCTCTGATCGAGGACGGCCGGGTGTTCGCGGCCGTGCCGCCCCTGCATCGGGTGATCGTGATTTACCCCGGCTCCAAGCCGAACGAGACCATCTACACCTATAGCGAGGCGGAGCTGCACGCCCTGCTGGCGAAGCTCGGCAAGGCCGGCCGGCGCTGGCAGGAGCCGATCCAGCGCTACAAGGGACTCGGCGAGATGGATGCCGAGCAGCTGGCCACGACCACGATGGACCGCAGCGCCCGCACGCTGCGGCGCGTGCACGTGGATGACGCCGAGTCGGCCGCCCGGATCTTCGAGATGCTGATGGGCAGCGACGTCGCGCCGCGCCGCTCCTTCATCGTGGACTCCAGCGACCGGCTCGCCCGCGACCGCATCGACGCGTAGCGCCGGAGGCTGCGGGCCGGCCGGCTCGCTGACCTAGGCTGGACGGGTGCCCGAACGCCGTGCCCTGCCGCGCCCCCTGCTGCCGCTGGGCATCGCCGCCTTCGTCGCGGCCGTCGCCGGCGCGGTGCTGACCCTGGCGTTCCCGGCGCTCGGCTGGTGGCCGATGGCGCTGGTCGCCGTGCCGCCGACGCTGCTGACCCTGATCGGGCGCCGCGCATGGGGCGCCGTGCTGGTGGGCTTCGTGTTCGGTGCGGTGTTCTTCCTCATCAACGTCGGCTTCACCGCCCGCTATCTGGGTCCCGTGCCGTGGCTCGCGCTGACGACACTGGAGGCCGCTCTGACCGCCGCGTTCGCCGTGCCGATCGCCTGGGCCTACCGGTGGCTGCCGGCGCTGCTGCCGGCGCCCTGGGCGCGTGTGAGCGTGCTGCCGGCGCTGGTGGCGGGGCTGTGGACGATGCGCGAGCAGGTGCTCGGGTCCTGGCCCTACGGCGGGTTCCCGTGGGGCCGCATCGGCGTCAGCCAGGTGGGCGGTCCGTTCGCGCCGCTGGCGTCGTGGACCGGGATCAGCGGCATCACGTTCGTAGTCGTGTTCGGGTGCGCGGCGGTGATCGAATACGCGCGCATCCGGCGGCTGCGCGACCTCCGGCTCGCCATCCCGATTCTGGCCGCCGCAGTCGTGCTGCTGGCGGTGCCGCAGTTCCCGACCACCCCGGCCGGCACGATGCGCATCGGCGCCGTGCAGGGCAACGGTCCGACCGGCTACTTCGACCGGCATTCGCCCGGGGCCGTGCTGGATGCGCAGCTGGCCGCGACCGCCGCGCTGGGCGGCAAGAAGATGGACCTGCTGGTGTGGCCCGAGGGCGGCATCGACTCCGATCCGACGCGCGAGGCGGCCACCGCCGCCACGCTGGACTCCCTGGCGACCTCGATGCAGGCGCCGCTGCTGGTCAGTGCGATCACGCAGCGCGGCGGTGACTACTTCAACTCGTCGCTGCTATGGGAGTCGGGCGCCGACAACCCAGTGCAGATCTACGACAAGCGGCATCCGGTGCCCTTCGGCGAGTATGTGCCCGATCGTGCCGTCTACCGCTTCTTCGCACCGGGGCTGATCGATCTGATCGGGCGCGACTACACACCAGGCACGGCGCCGCCGATCGTCGACGTGCACGGCATCGAGGTGGGGCTGGCGATCTGCTTCGACGTCATCTATGACGACGTGATCTTCGACGGTGCGCGCGCGGGCGCGCAGGTGTACGCCTTCCAGACCAACAACGCCGATTTCCGCGGCACCGACGAGAACCTGCAGCAGCTGGCGTTCGCGCGGATGAGCGCGATCGAGACGGGGCGGGCGGTCGTGAACATCTCCACGGTCGGCACGAGTCAGATCATCGCGCCCGACGGCAGCGAGATCGCGGGGCTGGACGCCGACACCGCCGGCGCCATGCTCGAAGACGTGCCGCTGCGCACCGGGCTGACACCCGCGGTGATCGCCGGACCCGCACTGAAGGCGGTCTTCGGGTGGGGGAGTGCGGGGGTGCTGGCGGTGGTCGGTCTGCTGGCCTGGCGCCGCCGTGCCCAACGCAAGGATGCCGGCCCCGGAGGGACCGGCATCGCAGCGCAGGGATGAGGGTCAGGCGGTGAGCTTGGAGATGCCCGCGCCGGCGCCGCGACGGGCGCGCACGAAGGCCAGGCGCTCTTCGAGCAGCTCTTCCAGCTCGGGGATCGTGCGGCGCTCGAGCAACATGTCCCAGTGGGTGCGCGCGACCTTGTCGGCGCTGTGGTCGATGGTGACGGTGCCGTCGCCGACGCGCAGCACGGCTTCGGCGCCGCAAACGCGGCACTCCCACGCCTCGGGGATCTCGGCGTCAGCAGCGAATGTCAGTGTCGTGTCGCGCTTGCACACGGTGCATTCGTAGGTCTTCTGAACACGCTCATGAAACACGACACCCTCTTCGCTTTGTAAGCTCTGGGCGCCGAGTCGGATGCCTCTAAGGCTGCGGTCTGCCATGGTGTGGTCCTCTCGTCGCTACCCAGGTATAACGTCACCACCTGTGCGCATCATCCGAACCGGCCTGGAAGACCGGGGTTTCACAGCGGATGCTCAGGGCCACCGCGGCCGGCCACCAGCGACAGTGCTATGTCGGCGCGATCAGTCACCAGTCCGTCCACGCCCATGTCCAGCAGCCGCGTCATGTCGGCGGGTTCGTCGATCGTCCACACGTGCACCTCGACGCCGTGACGGTGGGCGGCGGCGAGCAGTCGCGGCGTGAGGATGCGCATGCCGTTGTGCCGCTCTGGCACCTGCAGCGCGTCGATGCCGGCCAGCGCCCGCGCCAGCAGCCGGTCCGAGCGCAGTGCGGCGGCCGCCACGGCGCGCGCGATCGTGCCGCTGCCGCCGGAGGTCGCGGGTGTGCCGCCGGCAGCGGCTGCCGCAGCCAGAGCCGTGCGCCGCCGCGCGTCCGAGAAGCTGGTCAGCAGCACCCGATCGGCATGGGGCGCGACGAGGCGACCGGCATCGGCCGCGGCCCCGGGCGCCTTCACGTCGAGATTGAAGCACAGCGTGGGGAAGGCATCCAGCGCCTGCTCCAGCGTGATCAGACCCCCACGGTCCGCCATCAGGTCTTCCAGCTCGGCGGTGGTGACCTCGGCGATCGGCCGCGGGTCCCCCGTCACCCGGGTGAGGGTGTCGTCGTGGAACAGGACCACGACGCCGTCGACGCTCAGATGACAGTCCGACTCCACATAGCCCGCACCCGCCGCGTGCGCCTCGGCGACCGCCGCGAACGAGTTCTCCGAGACGCCGAGCGCTGCCGCGTCCGGCGTCACCAGGCCGCGGTGGGCGAGCACGCGCGGACGCGTGGACGCCGTGAACCACGGATGGGTCACGGCGTGGGCGGGGTCAGCGGAGGCTGCTCGCTCGCGGCCGGCGGTGCCACCGGCGGTGTCGACTGCGGTCCCGCGTGCGTCGCGGCGGCGGCGGCATCCGCCATCTTGCCGGCGAACGCGCCGGTGAGGCCCTTCAGTGCCTCGGTGAACTCACTGGGGATGATCCACAGCTTGCTGGATGCGCTGTCGGCGATCTTGGGCAGTGTCAGCAGGTACTGGTAGGCCAGCAGCTTGTCATCCGGATTGCCGGCGTGGATGGCGTCGAACACGCGCTGAATGGCCTGTGCCTCGCCGTCGGCGCGCAGCACCTGGGCGAGCTTGTCGCCCTCGGCCTCGAGGATGGCCGCCTGCCGGCGCCCCTCGGCCTCGAGTATGTCGGACTGTTTGGTGCCCTCGGCGGTCAGGATCACGGCACGCCGGTCACGCTCGGCGCGCATCTGCTTCTCCATCGAGTCCTGGATGGACAGCGGTGGGTCGATGGCTTTCAGCTCGACGCGCGACACCCGGATGCCCCACTTGCCGGTGGCCTCATCCAGCACGATGCGCAGCTTGCTGTTGATCTCATCACGGCTGGTCAGCGCCTGCTCGAGGTTCAGACCGCCCACGACGTTGCGCAGCGTCGTGGTGGTCAATTGCTCGACGGCGCCGAGATAGTTCGCGATCTCGTAGGTCGCGGCCCGCGCATCGGTGACCTGGAAGTAGACGACCGTGTCGATCGAGACGACCAGGTTGTCTTCGGTGATCACCGGCTGGGGCGGGAACGAGACGACCTGCTCGCGCATGTCCAGCAGCGGGCGCAGCCGATCCACGAACGGCACGAGGATGTTCAGCCCCGGATCGAGGGTCTTGTGGTACTTGCCCAGGCGCTCGACGACACCGGCCGTGGCCTGTGGGATGATCCGGATCGACCGGACGATCACCACGATCACGAAGATGAAGACGACGATGGCCAGCAGCCATCCGATCGCCGTGGGGATGATCTGCTCTGGCGTCATGCCTGGCTCTCCTGGGGTGTCGCGGTATCGGATGTCACGAAGGCGGTCGCACCGTCGATGCGCACGACGCGCAGTGCGGTGCCGGGCGAGAACGAGACGCCGTCGTCGACGGCACGGCTGGTCCAGGTCTCGCCGTTGGCGAGCTTGGCCAGGCCCCCCAGCCCGGTGACCGTGGAGATGACGGTCGCGCGCATGCCGATCAGCGCCGCGACGTTGGAGAGGGTGGGGTCTTCGCCGCGATGCAACCGGCGGATCAGCGGCGGTCGGAGCACGAAGATCAGCAGCACGGCGACCACGGCGGCGATGACGACCTGGCCCCACAGCGGGGCGCCGAACAGGTCGGAGACCAGACCCGCGAGGCCGCCGATGCTGAGCATCAGGAAGGTGAAATCGAGGGTCAGCATCTCGATCACCAGGAAGATCGCGATCAGCACGATCCAGCCGATCCATGCGAACTGTTCAATACCCGTGATGAGTTCCACTCAGCCCCCTCTGGTCCTCAGAATCTAGCATGGCGCCGGTGGCGGACAGCGGGATTGGTAAGGTCGAGACGCACGGTGCGACGCGCCCGCGCGGCACCGTCATCCCACCGAAACCAGGAGTCAGCGTGTCCCAGATCCCTCCGGCCGATATCCCTGTGGTCCCGGTCCTTCCGGCCGAGTCCCTGCGCGGCAAGACCGCGCTGGTGACCGGCTCCTCGCGCGGCATCGGCGCCGACACCGTGCGCTATCTGGCTGAGGCGGGGGCGGACGTCGTCATCAACTACCGCAACAAGGCACCGCGTGCGCAGAAGCTCGCTGACCAGCTGCGCGCACTCGGCGTCAGGGCGCTGGTCGTCGGCGCGGACCTCACCGACCAGCAGTCCGTGGATGACATGTTCGCCCAGATCGAGAGCGAGTTCGGAGGGCTGGACGTCCTGGTGCTCAATGCGTCCGGCGGCATGGAGTCGGGGATGGCGGCGGACTATGCGCTGCAACTCAACCGCGACGCGCAAGTGCGGGTGCTCGAGGCCGCGACACCGCTGCTGCGAGCCGGGTCCCGGGTCGTCTTCGTGACCAGCCATCAGGCGCACTTCATCGACACGACGCCCACGATGCCGGAGTACGAGCAGGTCGCACTGTCCAAGCGCGCGGGCGAGGATGCCCTGCGGGAGCGGATTCCGCAGCTCGCCGAGCACGGCATCGGGTTCGTCGTCGTCTCGGGCGACATGATCGAGGGCACGATCACCGCGACGCTGCTGGCCCGCGCGAACCCCGACGCGATCGCGTCGCGCCGGGCGGATGCCGGTCGGCTCTACAACGTCGCCGAGTTCGCCGCCGAGGTCGCCTCGGCTGCCGTAGATCCGATCCCGGCCGACAACATCCGCCTGGTGGGCGACGTGAGCTCGTTCGTCGCCCCATAGGCCGCCGGTGCTCAGTCGCTGGTGACCGAGAACGTGAACGCGCGCAGGATCTGGGTGATGCCCAGCACCACCAGCGAGATGCCCAGCAGCCACCACAGCACGAGGGCGCCCCATAGCGGCGAGAGCAGCAGGATGATGCCGGCGACGATGCTCAGCACCGCGAAGAATGCGGTCCAGCCCTTCGCGCGGCTCGAGCCGAGCGTCGTGAGGGCGACGATGCCTTCGATGATCCACATGATGCCGACCAGGATGCCGAGGAAGACCGCCAGCGATGCGGCCGCCAGCCTGAGGTTCATGAAGGCGACGATGCCGGCCAGGATGAAGATCGCGCCGAGCACGATGTGGCCCACGCGTGCCCATCCGCCGGTGGCCTGAGAGAACAGGCCGAGGCCGAGGTAGACCAGGCCGACCACGATCGCGTAGATGGCGATGATCGCGGTGACGACGACGGCGGTCTTCCCCGGCAGCACGAGGATCAGGATGCCGATGATCAGTGCGATGATGCCGCCGACGCCTAGGGAGGTGCGGATGCCGCGGGCGACAGCGCTGGTGGCGGATGAAGAATCAGTGGACATGGGGAAATCGCCTTCCTGACATTCTTCCGTGCGATCGTGGTGTCTCGAGGCTACTGGGCGCGTTATCTCGGCACCACCCGACACGCCTTACGCTGGTGCCCATGCATGAGGCTGACCAGCATGATCTGATCCGGGTGCGCGGTGCGCGCGAGCACAACCTGAAGAACATCGACGTCGACATCCCGAAGCGGCGCCTGACGGTCTTCACCGGGGTGTCCGGCTCGGGCAAGAGCTCGCTGGTGTTCGCGACGATCGCCGCCGAGTCGCAGCGGATGATCAACGAGACCTACAGTGCGTTCGTGCAGGGCTTCATGCCCAGCCTCTCGCGGCCCGACGTCGACCTGCTCGAGGGCCTGACCACGGCGATCATCGTCGACCAGGAACGGCTCGGGTCCAACCCGCGGTCGACGGTGGGCACCGTGACCGACGCCCACGCGATGCTGCGGATCCTGTTCAGCAGGCTGGGACACCCCTACATCGGCGGCCCGACGGCGTTCTCATTCAACGTCCCCACGCAGAAGGCGGGCGGGGTGATGACCTCGGCGACGGGTAAGAAGAAGATCGTGAAGGAGGCGATCTACCTCGGCGGCATGTGCCCGCGGTGCGAGGGCAGAGGAGCGGTGAGCGACATCGACCTGACGCAGGTGGTCGATGAGAGCAGATCGCTGCTCGAGGGCGCGATCCTGGTGCCGGGGTACACGGCCGACGGGTGGATGGTGCGCGGCTTCGCCGAATCGGGCCTCTACAGTCCCGACAAACCGATATCTCAGTTCTCCGCGCGGGAGCGCGACGACTTTCTGTACAGCGAGCCGCGCAAGGTCAAGATCCAGAACATCAACATGACGTACGAGGGGCTCATCCCGAAGATCACGAAGTCGATGCTCGCCAAGGACCTCGATGCGCTGCAGCCGCACCTCCGCGCCTTCGTCCAGCGGGTGGCGACGTTCATGACCTGCCCGGACTGCGCCGGCACCCGCCTGACCGAGGCCGCCCGGTCGTCGAAGATAGACGGCGTGAGCATCGCCGACGCGTGCGACATGCAGATCACCGATCTCGCCGCGTGGGTGCACGGCCTGGACCTGCCGGAGGCGGCCCCGCTGCTGTCCGGGCTGGGCGCGACCCTCAATTCCTTCGTGACGCTGGGCCTGGGCTATCTGAGCCTGAACCGGCCCTCGGGCACGCTGAGCGGGGGAGAGGCACAGCGCATCAAGATGCTGCGCCACCTCGGCTCCTCGCTGACGGATGTCACGTACGTGTTCGACGAGCCCACCATCGGCCTGCATCCGCACGACATCCAGAACATGAACACGCTGCTGCTGCGCCTGCGCGACAAGGGCAATACGGTGCTCGTCGTCGAGCACAAGCCCGAGACGATCGTGATCGGCGATCACATCGTCGACCTCGGCCCGGACGCGGGCACCGGGGGAGGCCGGGTGTGCTTCGAGGGGACCGTCGAGCAGCTGCGCGCCAGCGACACGCTCACCGGGCGCCATCTGGACGACCGCGCCGCTCTGAAGCCCGAAGCGCGCCGCGGTGCCGGGGCCCTGCGGATCCGCGGCGCGAACGAGCACAACCTGCAGAACGTGAACCTGGACATCCCGCTGGGCGTGCTGACGGTGATCACGGGCGTGGCGGGCTCGGGCAAGAGCTCGCTGATCCACGGATCGGTCGCCGGCCGCGAGGGCGTCGTCGTGATCGACCAGACCGCGATCAAGGGGTCGCGACGCAGCAACCCCGCGACCTACACCGGGATGCTCGAGCCCATCCGCAAGGCCTTCGCCAAGGCCAACGGGGTGAAGCCCGCTCTGTTCAGCGCGAACTCGGAGGGCGCGTGCCCGTCGTGCAAGGGCAGCGGCGTGATCGTCACGCAGCTCGGCTTCATGGACACCGTCGAGACCCCGTGTGAGGACTGCGGGGGCAAGGGCTTCCAGGCGGCCGTGCTGGGATACACGCTCGGCGGCAAGGACATCACCGAGGTGCTCGGGATGCCGGTGTCACAGGCGCGGGAGTTCTTCGCGGGCGACGCCGCCAAGGTCGCCGTCGTCGTCGGGATGCTCACGCGGATGGAGGATGTCGGGCTGGGGTATCTGTCGCTGGGCCAGCCGCTGTCGACGCTGTCCGGAGGGGAGCGGCAGCGTCTGAAGCTGGCGATCCAGATGGCGGAGCAGGGGGACGTCTATGTGCTCGACGAGCCCACCAGCGGCCTTCATCTCGCCGACATCCAGCAGATCCTCGCGCTGCTGGATCGCCTGGTGGATGCCGGCAAGAGCGTGATCGTCATCGAGCACCATCAGGCGGTGATGGCGCACGCGGACTGGATCATCGATCTCGGTCCCGGTGCCGGCCACGACGGGGGGAGGGTCGTGTTCGAGGGAACGCCGCACGACCTGGTGGCATCGAAGTCGACGCTCACCGGACGACATCTGGCGGACTACGTCGGCGCGCGCTGAATCAGCCTTCGGGCGCCTCGAAGTGCCGCGCCCGCATGACCTGCACCGAGCCGCGCACGATCAGCCAGACCGCGAACAGCCCCCACAGCACCAGGCCGCCCCAGGCAGGGGAGACGACGAGGAAGATGCCGGCGATCACGCTGAGCATGCCGAACAGGATCGCCCAGGAGCGTCCGTCCTCGGTCGTGGGGATCGTGATCGCGGCGATGCCTTCGAGGATCCACGCGATGCCCAGGAACAGGCCGAAGAAGGTGACCAGCCACTGCATGGCGTATGCCGCATTGGAGAACGCGATGACGGCGGATGCGATGAACACCAGGCCGAGGACGAGGTGGCCGATCCGGCGCCCGGTGCCCAGCGGCGCGGCGAGGGCGCCGAGTGCCAGGTAGAGCAGACCGACCACGGCGGCGTAGATCGCGAGCACCCACACGAAGGCGACGGCACTGTGCAAGGGCCAGACCAGGATCAGAAGACCAACGAACACCGAGACCGTGCCGGTCATGCCCACCGTGGAGCGGATCTCACCGATCGTGCTGCTGCCCAATGAAGAAGTTGCCGTAGTCATGCGCTGACCTCTCTGCCGATAGCCGTTGCTCGGCAGTTTTCACGGTAGCGCGCTGTGAGCGGACGGTTGCAGTCTCACCGAAAGCCCATAGATTCTGGTCACGAAAGGGGCTCTGGGCCGAACGAGCTCACCCTGGCACCGGTACAGTGGCTCGTACTCACCAATGGCGCTCGGAGGCGACTGTGGACAGAGCGGGCAAGGGCGTGCACAGGTGGACCCCGCTCATCGACGTGCCGCAGGCCGATCTCGAAGACCTCATCGGACGGCTGAACCAGACGCGCTGGCCCCGCCGCTGGCCCCTCGGAGAGCCCTGGACGGCGGGTACCGACTTCGACGAGCTGCGGCGGCTCACGGAGCATTGGGGGAGCCAGTACGACTGGCGCCGGCATGAACGGGAGATCAATCGACTGGCGTCCTATTGGACGATCATCGCCGGTCAGCGCATCCACTTCCTGCGCTTCGACGCAGAGACACCGGACGCCCCCGCGGTCGTGCTCACCAACGGATGGCCGAGCACGTTCTTCGAACTCGTCGAGCTTGCGCGGCGTCTCGCGGAGCCCTCTCGCTACGGCGACACTGGCATGGCTTTCACTGTGGTCGTGCCTTCCCTTCCGGGTTTCACGTTCTCCGATCCGGCGGCATCGTCGCCTCCCACGACTCCCACTCACGAGTTGTGGCACCGCCTGATGATCCGCTTGGGCTTCGAGACCTACTTCGCCCACGGGGGAGACCTGGGCAGCGGAATAACGTCGCGCCTGGCGGCCGCTCATCCTGAGGCCGTCCGTGCGATCCATGTGATGTCGCTCGGGGCTCCGCGCTCCTTCGACGAGGATTCGCTGACCCCGGCCGAGCGGGAGCACCTCGCGGCGGGTAAGGCATGGCTGCGGACCGAAGGCGCATACATGCACCAGCACCAGACCCGCCCACTCACCCTCGCCTTCGGCCTCTCCGACTCACCGGTCGGCCTGCTGTCGTGGATCCTCGAGAAGTACTACCAGTGGAGCGACCGTCGTGCGGGCACGCCGTTCTCGCTGGCCGACGACTTCGTCCTGACGCAGGCCAGCCTGTACTGGTTCACGAACACGATAGGGACATCGCTGCGGCCCTACTATGAGGCGCCGCCGCCGTACGAATTCGTTCCGGTGCCCACGGCGCTCGCGCTGTTCCCGGCCGACCTGCTGAAGCCTCCGCGGGAATGGGCGGAGCGGACCCACGACATCCGCCGCTACACGATCTTCGACTCGGGTGGTCACTTCGCACCGGTGGAGACGGCGCCGACGCTGGCAGCGGACATCCGCCAGTTCTTCGCCGGCGAGCTCGTCGGTGCTGCAGCCGACCAGACCTGATCCCGCGAAAGCTCTTTGCCGATAATGCACATTATGTCAGCACGATCGAACCGCGCCGGAATCGAGCGTCGGTACGAGGTCGACGACATTCCCCCAACCGCACCGACAATCGGCGTTGACTGATCGGTCAGCGCTGCCGAGTTCGACTCCCCGGCAGCACCGTCCGACGGCGCGTCATCAACTCAGCCGCTGCGCCGGAGCAGTCATCGAAACCGGCGCGAATGACGTCAGGCACCCACAGCGTGCGTCGAAACGTACGACGTTCGATCCGTATCAACACGACTCGCCATGTCCCCTCCCGCGCCACCACTCCCCCGGAATATAGCCAGCGAGTTTTGTAATCGAGTCTTGTATATCGTAGCTATGTTCGATACAATCGAACCATCAGACCGAAGCTGGCGACGAGGAGGTAGTCGATGTCAACAACGACGGGCGGCTTGCCCCCAGCGATCTCCGAGCTCGATGAGATCCTTGATCACCTCTCGCAGTCGAGGCAGCGTGCGGCGTCGGCATTCGCGGCGGAGATGTTCTTCTTCGAACGCGTCTCCGGCCTCTTAGACAAGCGTGAGCAGGAACGCGCGACGCAGGTCACCGGCGCGATCACCTCTTCCTCGCAGCTCGCGATGCGCGAGGTGTTCGCCGAGATCGGCGCGGCACTGCGATTGAGCGAATGGCAGGTCGCCCGCAAGGTGTCGGTCGCATGGGCACTGACCAATCGGTTCCACGAGACGCTGTGCGACGCGAGTTGTGGCCAGATCTCCCCCGACCATGCGACCCTGATCGCCGACATCGGCGCCGATATCGCGGATGACTCGGTGCGCGCCGACTACGAGACGGTCGCCCGTGACATGGCGCTGGAGATGACCCCCGGCCAGCTGGGGCCCGCGCTGAGCGGGCTGGTCGTTCGTCTGGACCCGGAGGGCACCGAGCGGCGTGTGCGCGAGGCCGCGCAGCGCCGGAAGGTGACCGTGCGCGAGCTCGAGCCGGGACTGTCCCGGATCACCGCGGACGTGCCCACTGCGCAGGGCGTCGGCGCCTACAACCGCCTGCGCGACATGGCCGCCGAACTGTTCGATCTGAACTCAGCAGAAAAAGCCGAGGCACAGGCCGTCGAAGCTGCCGCCAGCACGACGGATGCCGGTTCCACGGCGCGCGGTGCGGACGCACAGACCGACGGGCCGACGTTCGATGAGCGCACGCATGCGCAGATCATGGCGGATGTCTTCTGCGACCTGTTGCTGACCAGCGCGGCCGACGGGCACGGCGCCACCAAGGACGCGCGCGATGCCCTGGGCGCGATCACCGCGACCGTGCAGGTCACCATTCCGGCCACCGCACTGGCTGGTCAGACCATCGGCGGTGCAACCGTCAGCGGGTTCGGGCCCATCGATAACGACACCGCCACGCTTCTGGTCGGCGCGACACCGTCCTGGACGCGAGTTTTCACCGACCCCTGCCGCGGCGTGCCGATCAGCGTCGACCGATACCGGCCGACGAAGAAGCAGAAGCTGTTCCTCCAGGTCCGAGACCAGCAGTGCCGGTTCCCGGGATGCCGTCGCGTCGCGCAGCAGTGCGAGATCGATCACACCGTCGCCCGCATCGAGGACGGGCCCACCTGCCTGTGCAACCTCGAGCACCTGTGCAAACGACACCACACTCTCAAGCACGAGACCGACTGGAGTGTGGAGCAGCTGCCGGGCGGGGTCCTACGCTGGACCGCGCCCACCGGACGCACGCATCTGACCAGACCACCGGGCACTGTCAGATTCGACCCGGTCGCGTTGATCGACCCGGACCCTCTCCACAGACACCAGATCGAGCGCTCACTCGCTCGAGACCCCGCGCCCTTCTGATCGGGCAACTCCGTCAGTATGCGGGTACGCGCTGGGCGCTACGCTCCAGGCATGGGCCCGATATGGCGCGGCGTGCAGACCATGCCCCTGGTGGCGCGTTTCGTCGTGGGTGGGATCATCGTGTTCGGTGTCGCCGGTGCTATCCTCGGCCTCATTCTCGGGCTCATCGCGTACCCACCCACGGCGTGGGCGGCCGTCGTCGAACTCGCCGTGCCCGGGGTGCTCGTCGGTGCGCTCCTCGGGCTGATCGGCGGCGCGGCGGTGCAGACCGTCCGGCGGGCGCGGACGCCGCGCTGAGGCACTCAGGCGGGGTCGTACTCCCCCGGCACCGTCTGAGAGGCTATCGCGCCCCTGCGCGCCGCCGGGCAGGCCACGGGCGCGGGTACAATCGCAGGCATGCTTCTGTGTCGTCATCGCCCCTTCGGGCGTCGGGAGGTCGTCGGCGTGCTGCTCGCCGACGTCAGGTAGCCGCTGCACCGCTCCGCGGGGTTGCTCGCACCCCTCTTCGACCTCTGACCACAGAAAGCCCTCGTCGTGCATGCCCCTACCGAGAACGACATCCGTACGTCCTTCGTGAACGCATCCGTGCGCGAACGCAGCAGCCTCAGCCTGCCCGACGGCTTCGCCGCGCTGGACTGGGACACAGTCGACTTCTTCGCCTGGCGCGACCCGAAGCTCGCCCCGCAGGGCTATCTCGTCGTGCCGCTCGACGGCGCGCTGACCGGCGTCCTGCTGCGCGAGCATGACCGGCGTCCGACGGCGCGCGCACAGTGCGCCTGGTGCGAAGACGTGACGCTGCCCAACGACGTCGTGTTCTACAGCGCGAAGCGGGCCGGCCGAGCCGGGCGCAACGGCAACACCGTCGGCACCCTCGCCTGCGCCGGCTTCGAATGCTCGCGCAACGCGCGCAAGCTGCCGCCGCTGGCCTACCCCGGCTTCGACCGCGCCGCCGCGCGCGACCGCCGCATCGCGGCGCTGCAGGCGAACGTCGCTGCCTTCGCACGCGACATCCGCGACAGCGACTGAGCCAGGCCGCAGAGCACGACCACCGGGCGGATTAAGCTGGACAGGTTGCTCATCTGAACGGACCGCACGTGACGATCATCCCTCTGCGCCCCGCACCGACGTGGCGCTCTTGGCTGATCTGGGGCGTCGCCGCCGCTGCATACGTGCTCGCGGTCGCGAACCGCACTTCGCTGGCGGCGGTCGGCGTCGAGGCCGCGCACCGGTTCAATGCGGATGCCTCGACGCTGTCGATGTTCGCGGTCCTGCAACTGGCTGTCTACGGCGCGATGCAGCTGCCGATCGGCGTCATGCTCGACCGGGTCGGCACCCGGCCGATCATCATCGGCGGGATGCTGCTGATGGCCGTGGGCCAGGCGGTCATGGCGTTCTCACCCAACGTCGGCATCGCGATCGGCGCCCGCATGCTGCTCGGTGCCGGCGACGCCGCGGTGTTCCCGAGCGTGCTGCGGACGGTCGCCACCTGGTTTCCGGCGCAGCGCAGCTCGGTGATGGTGCAGCTGACCGGCATCGTCGGCATGTGCGGGCAGCTGCTGGCCATCGCGCCGCTGGCCGCGCTCGTGCACGCCACGACCTGGGCCGTCGCCTTCGGATCCGTCGCCGGCCTGTGCATCCTGTTCGCGATCCTGCTGTTGGCGGTCGTGCAGAACCATCCGCCGACGGTGCACGCGGATGTCTCGGTGAACACCGACACCGGGGCGATCCGGGTCGTCACCTCGGCCGTCGACACCAGCATCGGTCTGAAGGACACGTGGTCCAACCCGGGCACCCGGCTGGCGTTCTGGTCGCACTTCACCACGCCGTTCGCCGGCACCGCGTTCATCATGTTGTGGGGCATCCCGTTCCTGACCGCGGGCGAGGGACGCTCCGCCGGCGAAGCCGCGCTGATCACCACGGCCTACGTGCTGGTGGGCATGGTGTTGGGTCCGATCATGGGCACCATGTCGGGCCGAATGCCCAACCACCGGTCGCGCATGCTGGTGCTGCCCACGGTGGCGCTGCAACTGGTGGCGTGGCTCACGGTGATCGTCTGGCCGGGGCCGGCGCCGCTGTGGCTCCTGTTCGTGCTCGCGGTCGCGATGGGCAGCGGCGGCCCGGCGTCGATGATCGCGTTCGACCACGCCCGCACGCACAACCCGGGCCACCGGCTGAGCACCGCCACGGGCATCACGAACACGGGCGGCTTCATCGCCGGTCTGATCTCGATCTTCCTGATCGGCGCGGCCCTGGACCTGCAGGGCGCCGGCACGCCGGAGACGTTCACGCTCGATGCGTTCCGGATTGCGTTCCTCACCCAGGTGCCGCTGTGGCTGGTGGGGGCGTTCTTCATCATCTACGAGCGCAAGCGCACCCGCATCCGGATGGGGCTGGATCGGGCGCGCGTGCCACGCAGCGGCCGCCACTGAGCGCGGCTCAGCTCGGCAGCGGCGCGATCTCGGTCCACCCTGCATACTTCGCGGCATGGCCGTCGCCGGACGAGGTGTGCGTGAGCCGGCGTCGCACCCACGGCACGACATGCCGGCGGTAGTACGCCGCCGAGGTCAGCGCTCGGTCGGACAGCTCGGGCAGCGACCACCATTGCGCGGGGGTATCCAGCCCGAGCGCGGTCAGTACACGCGCGGCGACGCGGTGATGGCCCCGCAGATTCATGTGCAGGCGGTCCTGCGACCAGTAGCCGGGTGTGCTGAGCTCCCGGTCGGGCCAGTTCCACGCCGTGACCACATCGGGGCGCGTCGCCAGGCGCTGCGCCACGGCGGCCGAGAGCAGGTCGCCACGGCGCTGGATGAGTCCGCGCAGCGGCAGCTGGCCGGACGGGTTCGCCCCGGACAGCGCTATGAGCTGCACGCGCTCTTCGTCGCAGCGGCGCAGCACGTGCGTGAACAGGTCCGCGACGCTCGCAATCGAGGTGCGCGGGCGCAGCATATCGTTGCCGCCGCCGTTGAACGCCAGGTGCGTCGGCTTCAGGGCCAGCGCCGGCTCCAGCTGCTCGCGCACGATGGGCTCGATCAGCTTGCCTCGGATCGCGAGGTTGGCATACTCGATCGGCTCACCCGTGGCATCCGCCCAGCCCTGCGCGGCGATGTCCGCCCACCCGCGCACGCGCCCATCCGGCAGCTCGTCGCCCACGCCCTCGGTGAAGGAGTCGCCGATGGCCACGAATCGCACGGATGTCACCGATCCAGCCTACGGCCGGCCGGGAGCGTCCTCCGCCAGCAGCTCGACCACGCGCGGCGCGACCCGGGTGCCGTACAGCTCGATGCTGTGCAGCAGCCGCTCGTGCGACAGCGTGCCGTTGGAGAACTTCACATCGAACCGGTCCAGGCCCAGCGTCCGGGCCGTGGCCGCGATCTTGCGCGCCACGGTCTCGGGTGCGCCGGCGTAGACGGCGCCGTCCGGGCCGACATCGTGCTGGAACTGCGCTCGGGTGTACCGGCCCCAGCCGCGCTCGGCCCCGATCGCATCCCGGTTGGCGGCCATCGCCGGGTACATCTCGTCCCACGCCTGTTCGTCAGTGTCGGCGACGTGTCCCGGGGAGTGCACGCCCACCGGCATCCGGTCATGGCCGAACTCGCCGAGCGAGTGGTGATAGAGGTCGACGAACGGGCGGAAGCGTGCGGACGAGCCGCCGATGATAGCCAGCATCAGGCCGTAGCCGTACCGCGCCGCGCGCACCACCGACTCGGGCGAGCCGCCGACGCCGATCCATGCCCGCAGGCCGTTCTCAGTCTTCGGGAAGACATCCGCGTCGGACAGCGCCGCCCGGGTGGTGCCCCGCCAGGTGACGGGCTGCTCAGTCACCAGCCGGCTGAACAGCTCCACACGCTCGTCGAACAGCACTTCGTAGTCGTTCAGGTCGAATCCGAACAGCGGGAACGATTCCGTGAACGAACCGCGCCCGAGGATCACCTCGGCGCGGCCGTGCGAGAGCGCGTCCAGCGTCGCAAAGCGCTCGTACACGCGCACCGGGTCGTCGGAGGACAGCACCGTCACGGCGGTGCCCAGCCGGATGTGCGAGGTGCGCGCCGCGGCGGCGGCCAGGACGAGCTCGGGGCTCGAGACGGCGAACTCGCGCCGGTGGTGCTCCCCTACTCCGAAGAACGCCAGGCCGACCTGATCGGCCAGCACCGCCTGGTCGACGATGTTGCGAATCGTCTGGGCCTGCGTGAGCAGTTCGCCATGCTCGTCCCGGGTGACATCCCCGAAGGTGTCCAGGCCCAGTTCCACGCGCTGCGGGGTTTGCGTCATCGGCTCAGGCTCCCGGCAGCAGCGCGGCGCGCAGCGTGTCCAGCCCCACGCCGCCCAGGTCGAGCGCGCGCTTGTGGAACGCCTTGATGTCGAACGCGTCGCCCTGGGCCGCGCGGAAGTCGTCGCGCAGCTGCTCCCAGATGCGCTGCCCGACCTTGTAGGACGGCGCCTGCCCCGGCCAGCCCAGGTAGCGGTTGACCTCGAACCGGATGAACTCGTCCGACATGTTGACGTTGCCGCGCATGAACTCCAGCGCATAGCCGGCGTCCCATACCCCCTGGCCGTCGGGCCGGGGCTTGCCCAGGTGCACGCCGATGTCGAGCACGACACGGGCGGCGCGCATGCGCTGGCCGTCCAGCATCCCCAACCGGTCCGCTGGGTCCTGCAGATAGCCGAGCTGCTCCATCAGGCGCTCTGCATACAGGGCCCAGCCCTCGGCGTGCCCGGACGTGCCGGCCAGCAGTCGCCGCCACGAGTTCAGCTCGCCGCGGTTGTACACCGCCTGCGCGATCTGCAGGTGATGGCCGGGCACGCCCTCGTGGTAGACCGTGGTCAGCTCGCGCCAGGTGTCGAACGTCTCTACCCCTTCGGGCACCGACCACCACATTCGGCCGGGGCGCGAGAAGTCGTCGGTCGGGCCGGTGTAGTAGATGCCGCCCTCTTGCGTGGGCGCGATCATGCATTCGATGCGCCGTACCGGTTCGGGGATGTCGAAGTGCGTTGCGCCCAGGTCGGCGACGGCCTGATCGGCGGTGCGCTGCATCCATCTCTGCAGCTCGGCAGTGCCGTGCAGCTGATGGGCCGGGTCGGTCTCGAGGAAGGCGATGGCCTCGGCGACCGATGCCCCCGCCTTGATCTCGCGCGCGACGGATTCCTGCTCGGCGACCATCCGGGCCAGCTCCTCGAGCCCCCACTCGTACGTCTCGTCCAGGTCGACGGCGGCGCCCAGGAACTGGCGGGAGTGCAGGCTGTACAGCTCGCGTCCCACGGCATCCTGCTCGGCGGCGACCGGGGCGAGGTCCGCGCCGAGGAAGGCGGCGAGCTTGTCGTACGCGACGCGCGCCCCGTTGGCGTTGTCGGCGAGGCGGCGGGCGAGGGATGCCGGCAGCTGTCCCTCGGCGGGTGCGGCATCGCTGACGAAGTGGGCGAAGAACCCGTCGTCGGCGGTGTAGCGGGCGATCTGCGTGATGACCTCGCGCACCTGGCGGCGGGCCGGCACGACGCCCGCGCCGATGCCGTTGCGCAGCGTCTGGATGTAGCCCTCGATCGCGCCGGGCAGCGCCGACAAGCGGGTGGCGATGACGTCCCAGTCGTCGGCGGTGGCCGTCGGCATCAGGTCGAACACGGACCGGATGTCCTGCACCGGCGAGGCGATCACGTTCAGGTCGCGCAGCTGTGCGCGCGCCTCGACCAGTTCCAGGTGCAGCCCCAGCTCACGGCTCAGGTCTGCCTTGGTGACCTCGTCGACGGCGTCGACGGGCTCGGCGGTCTGCAGCGCATCGCGCGTGGCGCGCACCCGTCGCACGGCTTCCTCGGTGCCGGCCGGTGAGTAGTCGCCGAACCGGTCGTTGTATTGGGTGCGCCCGATGTAGGTGGCCACCGTGGGGAACAGTCCGGCGATGTCATCGACCCACTGCTCCGCGATCGTGTCGACGGGTGTGGGTGTGCGTGCGGAATCGGTCATCATCCGAGCCTACGAGTGCGGCCGGCACCCGGCAATCCGCCGCACCGAAGGCCGGTCGGGTCAGTGCGCGGCGGCGTCCCAGTTCGGGCCGCGGCCGATCTGCACGTCCAGCGGCACCGTCAGCTCGGCGGCATCGCCCATCCGCCCCCGCACGATGCGCTCGGCGGCATCCCACTCCCCCGGCGCCACCTCGACCACGAGTTCGTCATGTATCTGCAGCAGCATCCGTGAAGCGAGGTGCTCCTCACGGAACTGCCGGTGGATGCGCACCAGGGCGATCTTCATGATGTCGGCGGCGCTGCCCTGAATGGGGGCGTTCAGCGCCGCGCGCTCGGCGTTCTCGCGCAGCACCCGGTTGGGGCTGGTCAGGTCGGGGAACGGCCGGCGGCGCCCATAGATCGTCTCGGTGTACCCGTCGATCCGGGCCTGCTCAACGGAGGCGCGCAGATAGTCGCGCACGGCGCCGAACCGGGCGAAGTACTCGGCCATCAGCTGCTTGGCCTCGGACTGCTCGATGCGCAGCTGCTTGGACAGCCCGAAGGCGCTCAATCCGTAGACCAGGCCGTACGACATCGCCTTGACCTTCGAGCGCATCGCCGAGGTCACCTCGGCGGGCGTGACGCCGAACACCCGCGACCCCACGAACCGATGCAGGTCCTCCCCCGTGCGGAACGCCTCGATCAGGCCGGGGTCCTCGGACAGATGCGCCATGATGCGCATCTCGATCTGCGAGTAGTCCGCCGTCAGCAGCGTCTCGTAGCCGTCGCCGACCTCGAAGGCCGTGCGGATGCGCCGGCTCTCCTCGGTGCGCACCGGGATGTTCTGCAGGTTCGGGTCGGTGCTCGACAGACGCCCGGTCTGGCTGCCGGTCTGCAGATAGGTCGTGTGGATGCGGCGATCCGACGCGATGGCGACATCCAGCGATTCGATGATCTGGCGCAGCTTCGTCGCCTCGCGGTGCTGCAGCAGCAGGTCGAGGAACGGGTGCGGATTGGTCTCCTGCAGAGTGGCCAGCGCCCCGGCATCCGTCGTGTACCCGGTCTTGGTCTTGCGGGTCTTGGGCAGCTCGAGCTCGTCGAACAGCACCTCCTGCAGCTGCTTGGGCGAGCCGAGGTTCACTTCGCGCCCGATCGCGGCGTAGGCGTCCTGGGCGAGGGCATCAGCTCGGGCGCCGAGCTCGCCGGAGAATTCGGAGAGCACGGCGTGCGAGACGGCGACGCCGGCCAGTTCCATTTCGGCGAGGGCGACCAGGGTCGGCAGCTCGATGTCGGCGAGTACCCCGGCCACTCGCTCCGGAAGCCGGTCGCGCTGGGCCCGCGCGACCCGCAGCGCATACCAGGACAACTGGCCGGGGGTGGCGCCGTCGTGCTCGGGCACCAGCTGGGCAGGGTCGGCCTCGGGCAGCTTCTCGTCCAGGTAGCGCTCGACCAGGTGACCGAGCGTCTTGTCGGGAAAGCTCGGCCGCGCCAGCCACCCGGCGATCAGCACGTCGTAGGCCACTCCGGCGGCGTCGGCGCCGGCCCGGCGCAGCGCCTTGTACTGGGGCTTGGCGTCGCACAGCACCTTGGGTGCGTCGGAGGTCAGCCAGCCGCCGATGGCCGCGGCGACCTCGGGCGACCAGCCGGTCTCGACCGCGGCATCGGCGACCGCGAAGCCGAGCCGTCGTGGCAGGCCTGCCTCGACCGTCACGGTGACGCCGATCTCGCCGGTCGCGGCCTCGAGCCACGCCGCCAGCTCGTGCGGCGCCGGCTGGCCGGGTTCGGGTGCGGTGGCGATCTGCTCGGGCGCCTCCTCGGCGACGACGGTGCCGGTGGCGTCGAACACGCGCGGCAGCAGCGTGCGGAACTCGAGCCGCGAGAAGATGTCGCGCACCGCGACCTCGTCGATCGGCCGTACCGCCAGGTCGGCCGGGCCCAGCGGCAGCTCCACGTCGGTGAGCAGCCGATTGAGCCGGCGGTTGCGGCGCACGTCATCGAGGTGATCGCGCAGGTTGCCGCCGACGACGCCCTTGATCTGGTCGGCGCCGTCGAGGATCGCATCCAGCGATCCGAACTGGTTCAGCCACTTCACCGCGGTCTTCTCGCCGACCTTGGGCACACCGGGCAGGTTGTCGCTGGTCTCGCCCACCAGAGCCGCGATGTCGGGGTACTGCGCGGGCTCGACGCCGTACTTCTCATACACGGCCGCCGGGTCGTAGCGCTTGAGCTGCGAGACGCCCTGCACGCTCGGATACAGCAGCGTGACCTGGTCGTTCACGAGCTGGATGCTGTCGCGGTCGCCCGAGCACACCAGCACGGTGTAGCCGGCCTCGGTGCCCTGGGTCGCGAGGGTGGCCAGGATATCGTCGGCTTCGACGTCTTCTTTCGTGAGCACCGAGATGCTCATCGCCGCCAGACACTCCTGCAAAAGCGGGATCTGCCCGCGGAACTCGGCGGGCGATTCGCTGCGGGTGCCCTTGTACTCCGGGTACTCCCGGGTGCGGAACGAGACGCGGGACGTGTCGAAGGCGACCGCCATGTGGGTCGGCTGCTCAGCCTTGATCAGGTTCACCAGCATCGAGAGGAATCCGTAGATGCCGTTGGTGTGCTGCCCGTCCTTCGTGGAGAAGTTCTCGACCGGCAGTGCGTAGAACGCGCGGTAGGCCAGCGAATGACCGTCGACAACCAGAAGGGTAGGCTTTGCGGAGTCCGTCACCCTGACAGCCTAGCCAGCGCGACGGACATCCCGATTCGTCGACCGAAGGTGAGCGATGTCCGACCAGGCCCCCGTGGAGCCGTTCGTTCCGCCGACGGAGTCCGAGGCCCTCGCCTGGGCCCGCCGCCGCGGCGTCGGGGCGCTGGCGGCGAAGATGGGCTTCGAGTGGGTGGAGTTCACTATCGAGCGATCGGTCGCGACCATGCCGGTCGAGGGCAACACCCAGCCGGTCGGTCTCTTGCACGGCGGTGCGTATGTCGTCCTCGGTGAGTCGCTCGGGTCGATGGCTGCGAACCTGTACGCCGGCCCGGGGCGGTTGGCGGTCGGCACCGACATCAACGCGACGCACACCCGTTCGGCGAAGTCGGGTCTGGTGACCGGCGTGTGCACGCCGATCCACCTCGGCCGCACCATGACGGTGCACGAGATAGTGGTCTCCGACGATCAGGGCCGGCGCTGCTCCACGGTGCGCATCACGAACCTCATCAAGGACATGCCGCGGGGCTAGGCCTTCTTCGGCGCGAGCTGCTCGATGATGGCCTTGGCGACATCCTGCATCGTCAGGCGCCGGTCCATCGACGCCTTCTGGATCCAGCGGAACGCCTCGGGTTCGGTCAGGCCCATCTTCTCGTTGAGCAGGCCCTTGGCCCGGTCCACGAGCTTGCGGGTCTCGAAGCGCTCGACCATGTCGGCCACCTCGGCCTCGAGCGTGATGATCTGCTCGTAGCGGGCCAGGGCGATCTCGATCGCCGGCAGCAGGTCGTTTGGAGTGAACGGCTTGACGACGTAGGCCAGCGCGCCGGCCTCGCTGGCGCGCTCGACGAGCTCCTTCTGGCTGAACGCCGTCAGCAGCACGACCGGGGCGATGTGGTTCTTGCTGAGCTTCTCGGCCGCCGAGATGCCGTCCAGCTGCGGCATCTTCACGTCCATGATCACCAGGTCCGGCCGCAACTCTGTGGCAAGCGCCACGGCCGTCTCGCCGTCTCCGGCCTCACCGACGACGTCGAAGCCGTTGTCGCGCAGGATCTCGACGATGTCCAGACGGATCAATGATTCGTCTTCGGCGACCACGACACGGCGCGGCGCGGAAGAAGTGGGATTCTGTTCCTGCTCAGTCACGTTTGAATCCTACGGTATCGTCGTTCCCGGCGTGCGATCGGCACGATCGGTACGCCGATGTGGCGGAATGGCAGACGCGACCGACTCAAACTCGGTTGCCCGAAAGGGCGTGTGGGTTCGACTCCCACCATCGGCACCCCGTTTTGCCGCGGCACTGCGCGGAAGTTGGCCCTCTCGAATGTGTCATGCCACACTTCCATGCGGGAAAACCTGTACCCGTGGTCTCCCACCCTCGGCACCTTCTCACCCGTCGCGAGCCGGGCCACCAGAGATCAGGCGTGTCGGCGGCGTGCGATGCGGGTCGCGTTGCGTGTGAGCAGCACGGTCAGCGCGGCGACCACGAGCAGCGCGCCGGCCACGACGCCCCACGCCGGCACGAGGCGCGCGAGCGGCACGCACAGCCAGGGCAGCACAAGTCCGGCCGGCGCCCAGCCGACCACGTCGCGCCATGGTGCGCCGTAGCGCAGCGACTCCGCCCCCGCCGCGACGAAGAACAGTGCGATGCCCGCGGCCAGGCGCAGCGTGACGCCCAGCGGCAACCGAGCCGCTGCGTCGGCCACCGCGGTGCCCAGGGCGGCCGCCAGCATCACGATGCCCGCCACCAGCAGGTACGGCAGGTACATCACGGTGTCGCGCAGCCCCGACAGGCTGCCGGCCTGCTGCAGCCGGTGCAGTCCGCGCTCGACCCCGATCACCGCGTGCCCGAAGAAGATCCACGCCAGCAGCGCCACCGTGCTGAACCCGAGGGCTGCGCAGAGCGCCGGCAGCGGCATCCAGTGCTCCGACAGCTGCGCGATGATCGAGATGACCGATTCGCCGAACACGATCACCACCAGCAGGTTGACCCGCTCGATCATGTGGTCCAGATCCAGGTTCTGCTGCAGCCACGGTCCGGATCGGCGGATCGTGCCCAGCAGCACCATCTCGACGGCGACAGCAGCGGCCCAGAGCACGAACTGCCACGGCATCGGCAGCGCGATCGAGACCAGCCACAGCGCCGCCGGCAGGAGGTTGTACAGCACCGGCCGCCACCAGACGGCCCCGGTGCGACGCCGCTGGATGAACCACGGCGTCATCCACACCAGCCGGATGGCCGCGTTGCCGATCGCGAAGGCCGCCGCGCGCTGGCCGAGCGCGTCGGGCACGGCCACGGCCATCAGCCCGATCGCCATCATCGCGACGGTGCCCGCCACCCACAGCACCGGCGTGACGCGCGCGCCGAACAGGTTCATCGTGATGCTGGCGTTCACCCACGCCCACCACGCAGTCGCCAGCAGCACGACGAACGCCCCCACGTCGCCCCAGGTCGGGTCGCCGTGCAGCCCGAGCGCGATCTGACCGATATAGGCGGCCATCACCAGGTCGAAGAACAGCTCGAGCCAGTGCACGCGACGGCCGAAGGCCTGCTGCGGCGGTTCCGGCTCGGCGCTCACGGGCACAGCCTAGACCGACGCCTGCGCCGCTACTTGCCTTCCCGGTAGATCGGCGCTGCGCCGTGCGCCGCGTCGCCGACCTTGTGGATGCGGATGTCGTTGGTCGAGCCGGTGATCCCGGGAGGCGATCCCGAGATCACGACGACCTTGGCGCCGACCTCGGCGACCTCGGTGCCGAGCATGAAGTCGTCGACCTGATGGAACATCCGGTCGGTGTGCGGCACGTGCTCCACGAGGGTCGACTGGATGCCCCAGGTCAGCGCCATCCGGCGGCGGATGGCCGGCTCCGGGGTGAACGCGATCATGGGGATCTTCGGGCGCAGCCGCGACATCCGCCGCGCCGTGTCGCCGGACTCGGTGAAGATGCAGATGAACTTCGCATCGACGAACTCGGCGACCTCCAGGGCCGCGGCGGTGATCGCTCCGCCCTGCGTGCGTGGGGTCGTGCCCAGCGGCAGGATGCGCTCCAGACCGTGGTCCTCGGTCGACTCGATGATCCGGGCCATGGTCTGCACGACCACGACGGGGTACTCCCCCACGCTCGTCTCACCCGAGAGCATGACCGCGTCGGCGCCGTCCAGCACGGCGTTGGCCACGTCGCTGGTCTCAGCGCGGGTGGGCACCGGGTTGCTGATCATCGACTCGAGCATCTGGGTGGCGACGATGACCGGCTTGGCCATCCGGCGGCACAGCTCGACGGCGCGCTTCTGCACGATCGGCACCGCCTCCAGCGGCAGCTCCACGCCCAGGTCGCCGCGGGCGACCATGATGCCGTCGAACGCGTCGATGATCTCCTCGAGGTGGTCCACGGCCTGCGGTTTCTCGATCTTGGCGATCACCGGCACCTTGCGGCCCTCTTCGGCCATGATCGCGTGCACGCGCTCGATGTCGCTCGCGTCGCGCACGAACGACAGCGCGATCAGATCGGCGCCGATGCGCAGGCCCCAGCGCAGATCCGCCTCGTCCTTCGCGCTGAGCGCAGGGACGTTCACGGCGACGCCGGGCAGATTGATGCCCTTGTTGTTGGAGACCGTGCCGGCCACGATGACCCGGGTGGTCACGACGGTGCCGTCGGTGGATTCGACCTGGACCCGCACCTTGCCGTCGTCGATGAGCAGGAAGTCGCCGGCCTTCACGTCCTGGGGCAGGCCCTTGAACGTCGTGGAGACGAGTTCTTTCGTGCCGGGCACGTCTTCCGTGGTGATCTTGAAGACATCGCCGACGGCGAGGTCGTGCGGGCCGTCGGCGAACCGGCCCAGGCGGATCTTCGGCCCCTGCAGGTCGACCAGGATCGCCACGGCGCGGCGCGCGTCATCGGCAGCCTTGCGCACGTTGGCGAAATTGTTCTCGTGCACGGCGTAGTCGCCGTGGCTGAGGTTGAATCGGGCCACATCCACACCGGCGTCGATGATCGCACGGACCATCTCATACGTCGATGTCGCGGGCCCGAGTGTGGCGACGATTTTCGCGCGTCTCATAGAGAGCTGTACTCCGGGTTCGTATGTGAAAAGCAGATTGTCTGAGCGGGCAGACTCTGGCCAGCCTACGCGGGGTCCAAGCTGATCGCGGAATCGGTCGGCGCGACGAAGGCGGGCAGCATCGTGTCGCCCGACAGGTACCGGTCGACGCTCGCGGCCGCGGCACGGCCCTCGGCGATCGCCCAGACGATCAGCGACTGCCCGCGCCCGGCGTCCCCGGCCACGAACACGCCGGGCTGCCCGGTCTGGAAGTCGGCACCGCGCTTGAGCGCGCCCAGCCGGCTGAAGCTCGCGCCGATCTGGCTGCGCAGCGTGTCCTGCTCGGTGCCGGCGAAGCCCATCGCGATCAGCACGAGGTCCGCGGGGATCTCGTGCTCGGTGCCGGGCTTGGGGCGCCGGACACCGTCGGAGACCTCGGTCTCGGCGACCCGCAGCGCACGCACCCGGCCGGCCTCGTCGGTGCGGAACTCGACGGTGGAGGCCAGGTAGCTGCGCGTGCCGCCCTCTTCGTGCGAAGACTGCACCTCGAAGATCTTCGGCGACATCGGCCACGGCTGGTGGTCGGGCCGGTCGACCGGCGGCCGTTTGCCGATCGCCAGGTTCGTCACGCTGCGCGCTCCCTGCCGGTGCGCGGTGCCGATGCAATCCGAGCCGGTGTCGCCACCGCCGATGACCACGACGTGCTTGTCGGCGGCGGTGATCTGATCAGGCACCGTGTCGCCGGCGGAGGCGTGGTTCGCCTGGACGAGGTACTCCATCGCGTAATGGATGCCGTCGGCCCCGCGCCCGGGCAGGGGCAGATCGCGCGGCACCAGCGCGCCGGTGGCGACCACGACCGCGTCGTACCGGGTGCGCAGCTGGTCCCAGGTGATGTCCCGGCCGATCTCGACGCCGGTGCGGAAGATGGTGCCCTCGCCGCGCAGCTGCTCCAGCCGCAGTTCGAGCACCGCCTTCTCGAGCTTGAACTCGGGGATGCCGTAGCGCAGCAGACCGCCGACGCGGTCGTCGCGCTCGTACACCGCGACGGTGTGCCCCGCGCGGGTGAGCTGCTGGGCGGCGGCCAGGCCCGCCGGTCCGGACCCGACGATGGCGACGGTCCGCCCGGTCAGGCGGGCGGGGGGCTGCGGGCGCACCCAGCCGTGCGCGAAGGCCTCATCGGCGATGGTCTGCTCGATGCGCTTGATCGTGACGGCCGGCTGGTTGATGCCCAGCACGCACGCGCTCTCGCACGGTGCGGGGCAGAGCCGGCCGGTCAGCTCCGGGAAGTTGTTGGTCGCGTGCAGTCGTTCGCTGGCAGCCTGCCAGCGGTCCTGACGCACCAGGTCGTTCCACTCCGGGATGAGGTTGCCCAGCGGGCAGCCGTGGTGGCAGAACGGCACGCCGCAGTCCATGCAGCGGCTGGCCTGCCTGCCGACCATGGCCGTGTCGGCCGGCTCGTACACCTCGCGCCAGTCCATGATGCGCACCGGCACCGGACGGCGCGGCGGCTGCTCGCGGTGGGTGAGCTTCAGAAAGCCATGGGGGTCAGCCATGGGTCACCTCCAGAATGCGGTTCCAGACGACGTCGCCGTCGGGGTCCAGCCCCTCCTCGATCGCGTCCTGCCGGGTCTGCAGCACCGCCGCGTACTCGCGCGGGAGGATGCGGGAGAAGTCGGCGACGGTCTCATCGAAGTTCGCCAGCATCGCCGCGGCGAGAGCCGAGCCGGTCTCGTCGACATGGCGTTGCAGCAGGTCGCGCACGATTGCGGCATCGGCCGGTCCGAGCGGGTCGATCATCAACGATCCGTCGCGCAGCGCGTCGCTGTTGACCAGATCGGTGTCCAGCCGGTAGACATACGCGCTGCCGCCGGACATCCCCGCGCCGAGGTTGCGCCCGGTGGGTCCGAGGATGACGGCCATGCCGCCGGTCATGTACTCGAGGGCGTGATCGCCGACGCCTTCGACCACGGCGGTGGCGCCGGAGTTGCGTACCAGGAAGCGCTCCCCCACCTGCCCGCACACCAGCAGCATGCCGCTGGTGGCCCCGTAGCCGATCACGTTGCCGGCGCTGACGTTGGTGGCGGCGTCGAAGTGCGCGCCTTCGGGCGGCCGGATGATCACGTGGCCGCCGGACAGGCCCTTGGCGACGTAGTCATTCGTGTCGCCGTGCAGCCGCAGCGTGATGCCGGCGGGCAGGAACGCGCCCAGCGACTGCCCGGCCGACCCGGTCAGGTCGACGGTGATCGAGTCGGTGGGCAGCCCGAATTCGCCGTGCGCCTTCGTGACGCGGTTGCCGAGCATCGTGCCGATCGCGCGGTCGGTATTGTGCACCGGCATGTCGATGTGCACCTGCCCGCCGGCGGCGATGACCTCCTGCGCACGCTCGATCAGCTGCACGTCGATGTGGGACGACAGATCGTGATCTTGATCGCGCAGGTGGCGCCGCGGCGCGTCCGGCTCGAATTCGGGTCCGACCAGGATCGGCTCCAGGTCGAGCCCCCGGGCCTTGAAGTGCTGCAGCGCCTCGTTGACATCCAGCAGCTCGTGGTGGCCGACGGCCTCTTCCAGCGTCCGGAACCCGAGCGACGCGAGCAGCTCGCGCACCTCCTCGGCCATGAACTGCATGAAGTTCACGACGAACTCGGCCTTGCCGGTGAACCGGTCCCGCAGCGTCGGGTCCTGCGTGGCCACGCCCACCGGGCAGGTGTTCAGATGGCACTTGCGCATCATGATGCACCCCGACACGATCAGCGGCGCCGTCGCGAACCCGAACTCCTCGGCGCCCAGCAGGGCGGCGATGATGACGTCGCGCCCGGTCTTGAGCTGTCCGTCGGTCTGCACCACCACCCGGTCGCGCAGTCCGTTGAGCATCAGCGTCTGCTGCGTTTCGGCCAGGCCGAGCTCCCAGGGGGTGCCGGCGTGCTTGAGCGAGCCCAGTGGGCTCGCGCCGGTGCCGCCGTCGTGCCCCGAGACCAGGATGACGTCGGCCAGCGCCTTCGCACACCCCGCGGCCACCGCGCCGATGCCGGATTGGCTGACCAGCTTCACGTGCACCCGGGCGTCCGGGTTGGCGTGCTTGAGGTCGAAGATCAGCTGCTTGAGGTCTTCGATCGAGTAGATGTCGTGATGCGGCGGCGGCGAGATCAGCCCGACGCCGGGGGTCGCATGCCGGGTGCGCGCGATCCAGGGGTACACCTTGCCCGGCGGCAGCTGGCCGCCTTCCCCCGGCTTGGCGCCCTGTGCCAGCTTGATCTGCAGGTCGTCCGCACTGGTCAGATACAGACTGGTCACGCCGAAGCGCGCCGACGCCACCTGCTTGATGGCGCTGCGCCGCGACGGGTCCAGCAGCCGGTCGACCTCCTCGCCGCCCTCGCCGGTGTTGGACTTGCCGCCGATCGAGTTCATCGCTATCGCGAGGGTCTCATGGGCCTCCCGCGAGATCGACCCATAGCTCATCGCACCGGTGGCGAACCGGCGCACGATGGACGAGACGGGTTCGACCTCCTCCAGCGGCACCGGCGGGCGCACGCCCGTGCGCAGCGTGAACATGCCGCGCAGCGTCTTCAGCTCGGCAGCCTGATCGTCGATGCGACGGGTGTAGTCGCGGAAGATGTCGTACCGGCGGGTGCGCGTCGCGTGCTGCAGCCGGAACACGGTCTCGGGGTTGAACAGGTGCGGCGGGCCGTTGCGGCGCCACTGGTACTCGCCGCCGGTCCACAGCCGCTCGTGCACGCGCGCGGCGTCGTCGGGCGGGTAGGCGAAGTCGTGCCGCTGCTGGTTCTCCGCCTCGACGTCCTCCAGGCCGATGCCGCCGAGCTTGGACTCGGTGCCGGTGAAGAACTCGTCGATCAGCTCCTGCCCGAGCCCGATCGCCTCGAACACCTGTGCGCCGGCGTAAGACGCGATGGTCGAGATGCCCATCTTCGACATGACCTTCAGCACGCCCTTGCCCAGCGCGTGGATGACGTTGGCCACGGCCGCTTCGGGTTCGAGGCCCTCGATCACGCCCGATCGGGCGAGGTACTCCACGGTCTCCATCGCCAGGTACGGGTTCACCGCCGACGCGCCGTAGCCCAGCAGCGTGGCCACGTGGTGCACCTCGCGCACGTCGCCCGCCTCCACGACGAGTCCGACCTTCATCCGGTCCTGGTTGCGGATCAGATGATGGTGGATGGCCGAGACCAGCAGCAGCGACGGGATCGGGACGAGGTCCTTGTTCGAGTCGCGGTCGGACAGGATCAGGAACTCGGCGCCGTCGGCGATGGCCGCATCGGCCTCGGCGCACAGCTCGGTCAGCCGCCGGCGCATCGTGCCGGGGCCGGCGTCGAAGTGGTACAGGCCGTGCAGGGTCACGGCGCGCCGCCCGGGCATGGTGCGCTCGATGTTCTGGATCTTCGCGAGCTCGTCGTTGTCGAGCACCGGGAAGTCGATCGTGATCTGCCGGGCGTGGTCCGGACCCCAGGCGAGCAGGTTGCGCTCCGGGCCGATGCCGGCTTCCAGGCTCGTCACGACGGATTCGCGGATCGAGTCCAGCGGCGGGTTGGTGACCTGGGCGAACTGCTGCGCGAAGTAGTCGAACAGCAGCCGGGGACGGTCGCTGATCGCAGCGATGGGCGTGTCGGTGCCCATCGCGCCGATGGGCTCTGCGCCGTGCTGTCCCATCGGTGCCAGCAGCACCTGGATCTCTTCCTCGGTGTAGCCGAAGGTGCGCTGCCGGCGGGTGATCGAGGCGATGGGGTGCACGATGTGCTCGCGGTCGGGCAGTTCGTTCAGCGCCAGCTTCTGCCGGAGCCAGAGCGCCCAGGGCTGCAGTGCGGCAAGCTCCGCCTTGACCTCTTCGTCCTCGACGATCCGCCGTGCGGCGGTGTCGACGACGAACATGCGCCCGGGCTGCAGCCGGCCCAGGCGCGCGATGCGCTCGGGGGCGATGTCGAGCACGCCGGTCTCGCTGGCGACCACCACCAGGCCATCGGTGGTGACCAGCCAGCGTCCGGGCCGCAGGCCGTTGCGGTCCAGCGTCGCGCTGACCAGGCTCCCGTCGGTGCAGATCATCGCGGCCGGGCCGTCCCACGGCTCCATCTGCAGGGAATGGTACTCGTAGAACGCACGCAGGTCGGGGGCCAGATCGGTGCGGCCCTCGTAGGCTTCGGGCACCATCATCAGCATCGCGTGCGGCAGGCTGCGGCCGCTGAGGGTCAGCAGCTCGAGGACTTCGTCGAACGAGGCCGAGTCGCTGCCGCCGGGCGTGCAGATCGGCAGCAGCGGCGCCATGTCGCCGAGCAGATCGGATGCCAGCTGCGACTGCCGCGCGCGCATCCAGTTGCGGTTGCCGCCGATCGTGTTGATCTCGCCGTTGTGGGCGATCATCCGCAGCGGCTGGGCCAGTCGCCAGGACGGGAAGGTGTTGGTGGAGTATCTCGAGTGCACGACGGCCAGCTCGGAGGCGAACCGCTCGTCCTGCAGGTCCGGGTAGAACGGCTCCAGCTGGAGGGTCGTGACCATGCCCTTGTAGCCCAGGGTGCGGCACGACAGCGAGACGAAATACGCGCCCAGCTCATGCTGGGCGCGCTTGCGGAGTCGATAGACGACACGGTCGAGTTCGAGCCCGCTCATCGCCGGCGCACCACCGATGGCGGGGCGGGACAAGAACAGCTGCTCGAACCCGGGGCACGCCGCCAGCGCGAGCTTGCCGAGCTGGTCGTCGTCGGTCGGCACCTCGCGCCAGCCGAGGACGTGAAGGTCTTCGGACTGCGCCAGGCGCTCGATGGACTGCTTGAGCGCGTCGCGCTCGGCCGGCTCGGTCGGCAGGAACACGGTGCCCGCGGCGTACTCGCCCGCAGGCGGCAGCTCGAAGCCGACGACCGCGCGCAGGAACGCGTCGGGCATCTGGGTGAGGATGCCCGCGCCGTCGCCGGTTCCGGCGTCGGAGCCGATCGCCCCGCGGTGCTCGAGATTGCGCAGTGCCGTCAGGGCGAGCTCGATGATGTCATGGCCCGGGGCGCCGCGGAGGGTGGCGACCATGGCCAGACCGCAGGCATCCTTCTCGAAAGCCGGGTTGTACAGCCCCTGCCGGGGTGGGAGGGAGCCGCCGAGGGCGCTGTCGGCTGGGGTCACGGGCATGTCTGCCGTCCTCACATTTCTCAGGGTGGGACGACGTCGGCCCGGGAAGGGAAAGGCCGCCGCGGTTATCGGCCCGCGGGGGCGGCTACGGCGCTCGTGACGTCTGCCGCGGATTCGTCGTCGCCAGGCTCGCTGACATCGACGTATTCGGGGGTGTTTCCCGATTGTACAGCCTCGTTGTGCCAGGAGCGGCCGGGACGATAGGGCGATGTCTCCAGGCCGGTGTGCCGGCGCTTCTGCACGATCATGATGACCACACCGAGGATGACGCCGAAGATCGCCGCCCAGACGTTGGTGCGCAGCCCGAGGAAGACGTCGCTGGGGTCGATCCGGATCGTCTCCCAGACGATGCGGCCGGCGCTGTACCAGATCAGGTAGAGGCCGAACTGGCGGCCCCACCGCATCGTGAACTTGTGGCCGGCCCACAGGATGACCGCGGCCCCCAGGAGGTTCCAGATCATCTCGTACAGGAACGTCGGGTGGAACAGCGTGCCCGGAGCCAGGCCCGCCGGAAAGGCCGGGTTGGTCGACTGGATCTGCAGGCCCCAGGGCAGGTTGGTCGGCAGGCCGAACAGCTCGTTGTTGAAGTAGTTGCCCAGCCGCCCCATCGCCTGCGCGATGATCAGGCCCGGGGCCACCGCGTCGGCGAAGGTCCAGAACCGGATGCCGGTCCACCGGCATCCCAGGTACGCGCCGATGGCACCCCCGATCAGGGCGCCGTAGATCGCGATGCCGCCCTCCCAGATGAAGAACGCCGTCCAAGGATTGGCGCCGGGGCCGAAGTAGAAAGACCAGTGCGTGAGCACGTGGTAGATGCGCGCGCAGATGATCGCCAGCGGCACCGCGATCAGCAGGATGTCGATGATGATCCACGGCTCGGCGCCCCGCTTGGTCAGCCGGTGGTTGGCCATCAGAGTCGCGACGATGATGCCGGCGATGATGCACAGCGCGTAGAAGTGGATCCGCACCGGCCCGATGTCGAAGTAGCTGATGGTGGGGCTCGGGATGCTGGCGAGCACGCCATTGATCGCACTGGCGGGGGCAAACGTCATGGCTACGAGTCTAAGCGCTCGGTGTCCCGGCTCCGTGCGCGGTGCCCGCGACCAGCTGCCGCGTGGTCGCGGCCAGCGCGTCCAGCCCGCCGTCGCGCAGAGCCTTGACCAGTGCCGTGCCGACGATGGCCCCATCGGCGTACTCCAGCACGCCGGCGACATGATCGGCGTTGGAGATGCCGATGCCGACGCAGCAGTGCACGGCGCCGTGCGCGCGCAGCCGGCCGACCAGGGTGCGCGCGGCGGCATCCAGCTCGGTGCGCTCCCCCGTGGTGCCCATCGTCGAGACGGTGTAGATGAAGCCGGTGGTGCTGCGCGCGATCAGCTCGAGCCGCTCGTCGGTGGAGGTCGGCGCGGCCAGGAACACCCGGTCAAGGCCCGTGCGCTCGCTGGCGGCGATCCACTCCGCTGCCGCATCCGGAGTGATGTCGGGCGTGATCAGGCCCGCGCCGCCGGCGGCCAGCAGATCGTCGGCGTAGCGGTCGACGCCGTGCTGCAGCACCAGGTTCCAATACGTCATCACCACGACCGGCACGTGCGTGCGGTCGGTGATCTCCTTGACTGCGGGGAACAGATCGCGGATCCTGAAGCCGGCCGCGAGCGAGGCCACGGCCGCCTCCTGGATCACGGCGCCGTCCATCACCGGGTCGGAGTACGGCGGACCCAGCTCGATGATGTCGGCGCCGTTCTGGGCGAGCGTGACGGCGGCCTCGATGCTCGTGCGCAGGTCTGGGTAGCCCAGCGGCAGATAGCCGATGAACGCGCCGCGACCGGCGGCGTGGGCGGCGTCGAGGGCCGCGGCCAGGGCGGACGTCATGACGCGGCTCCCTTGTCGTAGAGGTCGAAGTACCGCGCGGCAGTGTCCATGTCCTTGTCGCCGCGGCCGCTGAGCGAGACGGCGATCACACCATCCGGGCCCAGCTCGCGTCCGATGCGCAGCGCACCGGCCAGGGCGTGGGCGGATTCGATGGCCGGGATGATGCCCTCGGTGCGGCTGAGCAGGCGCAGCGCCGACATCGCCTCGTCGTCGGTGGCCGGGATGTAATCGGCCCGGCCGATCGAGGCGAGCCAGGCGTGCTCGGGTCCCACCCCGGGGTAGTCCAGGCCCGCCGAGATCGAGTGCGACTCGATGGTCTGGCCGTCCTCGTCCTGCAGCACGAAGGTCTTCGCGCCGTGCAGCACGCCGGGCCGGCCGCGCTCGATCGAGGCCGCCTGCCGGTCGGTGTCGACGCCGTCGCCGGCCGCCTCCACGCCGTAGAGCGCGACGGAGGAGTCATCCAGGAACGCGTCGAACATGCCGATCGCGTTCGAGCCGCCGCCGACGCAGGCGATCACGGCGTCGGGAAGGCGCCCGACGGTCTCCAGCAGCTGCGCGCGCGCCTCTTCGCCGATGACCTTCTGGAAGTCGCGCACCATCACCGGGAACGGGTGTGGGCCGGCCGCGGTGCCGAAGATGTAGTTGGTGGTCTCGACGCTCGCCACCCAGTCCCGGTATGCGTCGTTGATGGCGTCCTTCAGGGTGCGCGAACCTGTCGTGACCGGGATCACCTCGGCGCCCAGCAGCCGCATCCGCGCGACGTTCAGCGCCTGGCGCTGCGTGTCGACCTCGCCCATGTAGATCGTGCAGTCGAAGCCGAACAGCGCCGCGGCGGTCGCGGTGGCCACCCCGTGCTGGCCCGCACCAGTCTCGGCGATGACCCGGGTCTTGCCCAGTCGCTTGGTCAGCAGCGCCTGGCCCAGCACATTGTTGATCTTGTGCGAGCCGGTGTGGTTCAGGTCCTCGCGCTTGAGGAAGACGCGTGCGCCGCCGGCGTGCTCGGCGAACCGGGGCACCTCGGTCAGGGCGGAGGGGCGGCCGGCGTAGGAGTGCAGCAGCGCGTCGAGTTCGGCGTGGAAGGCGGGGTCGGCGATGGCCGTCTCGTAGACGGCGGTCAGCTCGTCGATGGCGGCGATCAGCGATTCGGGCATGTAGCGGCCGCCGAAGTCGCCGAAGAACGGCCCGTGCACATCGCGAAGGCTCATGCGTGCTCCTTGTCGTGCTGATCGGTCTCGCCCAGGAACGCCC
The DNA here is from genome assembly GCF_039537285.1 of Microbacterium kribbense. Taxonomy (NCBI): domain Bacteria; kingdom Bacillati; phylum Actinomycetota; class Actinomycetes; order Micrococcales; family Microbacteriaceae; genus Microbacterium; species Microbacterium kribbense. Next base: position 284,972 of record NZ_BAABAF010000008.1, read on the forward strand.
GCAGCGTCGCCACCGGATCGCCGGTGACCAGCGCCTCACCGATGAGGACGACATCCGCACCGGCCGCGCGGTAGTGCGCGACATCCTCTGGGGTGTGCACCGCGGATTCGGCGACCTTCACGGTTCCGGCGGGGATGCGATCGGCCAGCGACCCGAACAGGTCCCGGTCCAGATCGAAGGTCTTCAGGTCCCGGGCGTTGACGCCGATGATCGCCGCGCCGATGTCGGCGGCGCGGACGATCTCATCCGCGGAGTGCGCCTCGACCAGGGCGGTCATGCCCAGTGACCCGACGAGCTCGTGCAGCTGCGCGAGCAGGCTCTGCTCCAGCGCGGCGACGATCAGCAGCACCAGGTCGGCGCCGGCGGCACGGGCCTCGAGCACCTGGTAGGGCGTGGCGATGAAGTCCTTGCGCAGCACCGGCAGCCGCACGGCGGCCGACACGGCCTCGAGGTCGGCGAGGCTCCCCTTGAACCGGCGCCCCTCGGTGAGCACCGAGATGGCGCTGGCGCCGCCCTCCTGGTAGCGCAGCGCCTGTGCGGCCGGATCGGGGATCTGGGCGAGGTGCCCGCGCGAGGGACTGGCCCGCTTGACCTCGGCGATGACCTTCACCCGGTGCGCCGGTGCGAGGGCCACCCGCGCGTCTCGCGCGGGTGCGGCCGCGGCGGCGAGGCGTTCGACCTGCGCCAGGGGGCGGGACTGCGCCCGCAGCTGTGCGTCCTCGACGGCGCCGGCCGTGAGGTCGGCGAGCATGCTCAATGCTCTTTGGGCTGGTACTTGGGGCCGTTGACGCCGTAGCCGATCTTCGTCATGACGAAGCCGACGATCAGACCCACGATGATGAACGCGACCGCCGTGTACACCAGCCACGGCACATCCAGGTAGAACGCCGCGGTGCCGACTGCGAACGCGACCAGCATGATGATCACGGCAGTCCATGCGGCCGGCGAGTGTCCGTGTCCGGGGTCGGCGATGGGGTTGCTCATGGGGCTCCTTCGGCTACGGGGTTCTCTGACGCGCCCGGGTACAAGTCTAGCGGGGCTCACCGCTGCCGGTGGGATCCTCGCCCCGGGAGAGCTCATCCCACGAGTCGACGGCGTCGAGTCGGCCGGCGGCCCCGTGCCGCCCGAACGGGGCCGCGCGGTACCTGCGGCCGGAGTCGTTCCAGCGGTGCGCCGTGGCCAGGATGAACACGCCCACCGCCAGCAGCAGGACCCATACCGCCAAGGTCAGAACCGGCCACGCGTTCGCGGTGATCGAGGAGATCAGGCCCGACACCGAGTCGCCGGCGATGCCGGTGGCGTCGGTGACGGTGCGCGCCACTGCCGAGACGGGGTGCGTGAACGCGACGTGCGCGGCCAGGTAGCCCTGGGCCACCGCGATCAGGATCGTCAGCACGCCGAACGCGTAGCGCAGCACGGTGCCCACGATCGACAGCGCGCCGCCCAGCGCCAGCACCGCCAGGCTCAGCGGCGCCAGCACCGGCACGGCGGCCGCTCCCGACACGGTCAGATCGTGGCTGGCGGCGCCGGACAGCACGACGCTCAGCCAGGTCTGCGTGGACGAGATCACGCCCAGACCGCCGCAGGCCACGACCAGGACGACGGCCAGCAGGCGTGCGCGTGCGATCACGGGCGGCCGCCGGCGGCCGGCTGAAGGTCGTCGGCGTCGAAGCACGTGCGGTCTCCGGTGTGGCAGGCGGCGCCGACCTGCTGGACAGTGACCAGCACGGTGTCGCCATCGCAGTCCAGGCGCGCTCCGCGCACCAGCTGGATGTTGCCGGAGGTGTCGCCCTTGCGCCAGTACTCCTGTCGGGACCGGGACCAGAACGTGACCCGGCCCTCACTCAGCGTGCGACGCAGCGCCTCGGCGTCCATCCAGCCCAGCATCAGGACCTCCTGGCTGTCCCACTGCTGGATGATGGCCGGAACCAGACCCTGCTCGTTGAAGGCGACGCGTGCGATCTTCGCGTCGATGGATGCGGTCATGTCGCGCTTCCTTCTGCGCCGGCCCGAACGACGATGCCGTCGGCGGCCAGCGCCTGCTTGACGTCCGAGATCGTGAGCTGCCCGGAGTGGAAGACGGATGCCGCCAGCACGGCGTCGGCGCCCGCGTGCACGGCCGGTGCGAAATGGGCTGCGGCGCCCGCGCCGCCGGAGGCGATCACCGGGACCGAGGCCAGCTCGCGCATCAGCGCGATCAGCTCGAGATCGAAGCCTGCCTTGGTGCCGTCGGCGTCGATGGAGTTCACCAGCAGCTCGCCGGCGCCGCGGTCGATGGCCTCGCGCGCCCAGGCCAGCGCGTCCAGCGTGGTGTGCACCCGCCCGCCGTGCGTGGTCACCGCGAAGCCGGACGGTACGCCGGGTGAGCGGGTCACGTCCAGCGACAGCACGAGCACCTGCGCGCCGAACCGGTCGGCGATCTCGTCGATCAGTCCGGGCCGGGCGATGGCGGCGGAGTTCACGCCGACCTTGTCGGCACCCACCGCCTGCAGCTTTGCGACGTCGTCGGCCGAACGCACTCCCCCGCCGACCGTCAGCGGGATGAAGACCTGCTCGGCGGTGCGCCGCACGACGTCGTAGGTCGTGGCGCGCTCGTCCACCGTCGCGGTGACATCCAGGAAGGTGAGCTCGTCGGCGCCCTGGGCGAAGTACTGCAGGGCAAGCTCGACCGGGTCGCCCATCTCGCGCAGGTTCTGGAAGTTCACGCCCTTCACGACGCGCCCGGCGGCGACGTCCAGGCACGGGATGACCCGGCAGGCCAGCGTCATCAGAGCCGCGCCGCGTGGATCGGGGTGACCAGGATGGCCCGTGCGCCCAGGGCGTACAGGCTGTCCATCACCGTGTTGACGGTCTTGCGCCGGCTCATGACCCGCACGGCGACCCATTCCGGGTCGCGCAGCGGCGAGATGGTCGGCGACTCGATGCCCGGCGCGAGCGCGACGGCCTGATCGACCAGGCGTGCGGGCAGGTCGTAGTCGATGAGCACGTACCGTCGTGCCACCATCACTCCGCGCAGCCGGCGCAGCAGCGTCTCGGCCCCGTCGGCCTCGCTCGGGCCGGCGATCAGCACGGCCTCGGATTCCAGCATGACCGGGCCGAAGACCTCCAGGCCCGCCTGTCGCAGCGTGGTGCCGGTGGACACGACGTCGGCGACGGCGTCGGCGACCCCGAGCTCGACGGCGGATTCGACGGCGCCGTCCAGCGGCACCAGGTCGACGGCGACGCCCAGCTTGTCCAGATACGCGTCGACCAGTCCCGGATAGGCGGTGGCCACGCGCACGCCGTCCAGGTCGGACACCTCCTGGAACCGGCCGGGAGCGGCGGCGAACCGGAACGTGGAGTCGCCGAAGCCGAGCGCTTCGATCTCGCGGGCCCGGCCCCGGGCATCCAACAGCAGGTCACGGCCGGTGATGCCCACATCCAGCGCGCCCGAGCCGACATAGGTGGCGATGTCGCGCGGGCGCAGATAGAAGAACTCGACCCCATTCTCGGGGTCGATGTGGTGCAGGTCCTTGGCATCGCGGCGTCCGCTGTAGCCCGCCTCGGCGAGCATGTCGGCGGCGGTTTCAGACAGCGAGCCCTTGTTGGGCACGGCGATTCGCAGCATCGAGGTCTTCCTGGTTCAGAGATCGTGTGGGCGCGGGGACGACATCACAGATGTCGGTACACATCCTCCAGGGAGAGGCCCTTGGCGATCATCATCACCTGCAGGTGGTACAGCAGCTGCGAGATCTCCTCGGCCGCGGCATCCGTCGTCTCGTATTCGGCGGCCATCCACACTTCGGCCGCCTCTTCGACGATCTTCTTGCCGATCGCGTGGATGCCGGCGTCCAGCTCTGCGACGGTGCCGGAGCCGGACGGGCGGGCAGTCGCCTTCGCAGTCAGCTCTGCGAACAGGGAGTCGAACGTCTTCACCATCCCAGGATATCGAACCCGGCGTGGCCTCCGGTCCGCGTGACGCTCCGGCGGGAGTTCATCAGTGCCGGTGCTCCCGCGCCTGCCCGCGCAGCTGCGCGATGGCGGCAGCGGGGTCGGCGGCGCCGAAGACCGCCGAACCGGCCACGAAGGTGTCGGCGCCGGCTTCCGCGGCGGCGGCGATCGTATTGGGTGAGATGCCGCCGTCCACCTGAAGCCAGACCGCCGATCCGCGGCGGCGGGCCTCGTCGGCCAGGCGCCGCAGCTTGGGCATCGTCTCGGGCATGAACGACTGACCGCCGAAGCCGGGCTCGACGGTCATCACCAGGATCTGATCGAAGTCCTCCAGGATGTCGAACAGCGACTCGACGGCGGTGGTGGGCTTGACGGCGACGCCGGCGCGGGCGCCGATGGCGCGCAGCCGCCGGGCCAGGGCGACCGGCTCCGTAGCGGCCTCGAGGTGGAAAGTGACCGATGCTGCACCGAGCTCGGCGTATTCGGGCGCCCACCGGTCGGGGTCGTCGATCATCAGGTGCACATCCAGTGGGATGGGGCTCGTGGCCTGCACGCGGGCGACCATCTGCGGGCCGAAGGTGAGGTTCGGCACGAAGTGGTTGTCCATCACGTCCACGTGCACGAAGTCGGCGGTGGCGATGCGGGCCAGCTCCGCCTGCATGTTCACGAAATCGGCCGCCAGGATGCTGGGGTGGATGCGCGGCGCGTCAGGATGGGGCACGCCCCCATTATCGCCTGCGGATCAGGCTGATGAACATCGCGTCCGTGCCGTGCCGGTGCGGCCACAGCTGCACCCGGCCCGAGCCGTCCGCGGGCGCGGGCAGATCCATCGGGTGCGCGGCCACGCGCGCCAGCACGGCGCGCGCGTCCAGTTCCTCGCTCCGCTCGCCGATCGTCCGCCGCGCCTGGGCGAGGACGCCTGCGGTCTCGGCCAGGTGCGGTGAGCAGGTGACGTAGGCGAGGATGCCGCCGGGCGCCAGCGCGCCGAACGCGGCCGTGACCAACTCGACCTGCAGCGTGGTCAGCTCGGGCACATCAGCCGGCGACTTGCGCCACCGCGCCTCGGGGCGCCGGCGCAGCGCGCCCAGGCCGGTGCACGGCGCGTCGACGAGGATGCGGTCGTAGGCGCCGGGCGAGGCGGCTGCCCGGGCGCGCCCGTCGGCCACCGAGACCGGCACCGGCAGCGGCACGCCCGCCAGCGCCTGGCGGACCAGGCCGGCGCGTGCCGGGATCAGCTCGTTGGCCTCCAGCGTCGCCCCGTGTGCGAGCGCCTCTGCCGCCAGCAGCGCGGTCTTGCCGCCGGGACCGGCGCACAGGTCCAGCCATCGCTCCCCGGCGGCCACCGGCGTCGCGCGGGTCAGGGCCAGAGCGGCCAGTTGCGAGCCCTCGTCCTGCACGCGCAGGAGCCCGCCCGACTCGCGCACGAGCGGTTCGGGGTCGCCGCCGCCGGCACGGAACCCGAACGGCGAGTACGGGGTGCGAGCATGCCCGGCCGGCACGTCGGCGAGGCCGGGCAACGCGGCCATCGTCACGTGCGGCGGCGCATTGTCGGCCTGCAGCAGGTCGTCCAGCTCGCCGGGGCGCCCCTCCGCGGCCAGCGCCCGCCGCAGCGCACGGATGATCCACACCGGGTGCGCGGTGCGCAGCGAGAGCGCCTCGTCGTCCGAGCGGGCGGTCTGCGCCACGCGCGCCAGCCACTGGCCCGGCGTGTCGCGCGAGATGCGGCGCAGCACCGCATTGGCGAACCCCGCGGCCGACTTGCCGGCCTCGCGATGCACCAGCTCGACGGTCTCGTTCACGGCGGCGTGCGAGGCGATCCGGGTGGCCAGCAGCTGATGCACGCCGATCCGCAGCGCGTCCAGAACCATCGGTTCGATCTGGTCGACGGAGCGGTCGGCCGCCAGGGCCAGGATCGCGTCGTAGGTGCCCTGCCGGCGCAGCGTGCCGTACGCCAGCTCGGTGGCCAGGCCCGCATCGGCCGTGCTCAGCCGGGCACGGGCGATCAGCCGCGGCAGCAGCAGATTCGCATACGCCTGGTCGGCGTGGACGGCGCGGACGGTCTGGTAGGCGACGGCGCGTGCGCTGCCGCCGGTCACGAGCCCGCCACCGGCTCGTCCACCCGCAGTCCGCGCCACCAGTCGCCGGCGGCCATCGCAGGCTTGCCGGCCGGCTGGACCCGGTCGACGATGATCGGCTCAGTGCCGGTGCCGATCAGCACGTCGCGCCCGTCCTGCGCGATCCGCCCCGGTGCGAGCGCGACGGACCGGTCGGCCGGGCGGGCCGAGAGGATCTTCAGCAGCGCGCCGGCGAGGGTCGTGTGCGCGCCGGGCTCGGGGGTCGTGCCCTGCCACCGGGCGAGCACGCGCTCGGCCGGCTCATCCCAGCGCAGCCGCGCGTCGTCGCGGGTGAGCTTGGGCGCCAGGGTGGGTGGCCCGGTCTGCGGCTGCGCAGATGCCGTGCCCTGCTCGATCGCGGTCACGACATCGTTCAGCAGGTAGGCGCCGCGGTGGGCCAGCCCGTCCAGCACATCGCCGGCGGTGGCCAGCGGCGGCATCGGGTAGACGAGGCGATCGAACACGTCGCCGGCATCCAGCGCGGGCACCAGCTGGAACACGCTGGCTCCGGCGGCGGCGTCGCCGGCGATCAGGGCGTGCTGCACCGGGGCGGCGCCGCGCCAGCGCGGCAGCAGCGAGAAGTGCAGATTGATCCAGCCGTGCGGCGGCCGGCCCAGCAGCGGTTCGCGCACGAGAGCGCCGTACGCCACGATCACACCCAGTTCGGGCGCGGCGGCGGTGACCTCGGCGGTCGCGGCCGCATCCAGCCGCGCGGCCTTGATCAGCGGGAGGCCGAGCTCGGCGGCGGCGGCGGCGACCGGCGAGGGCGTGAACTGCCGCTTGCGACCCAGGGGCGCGTCCGGACGCGTGAGGACGGCGGCGATCTCATGGCGGCCCGCCAGCAGACGCAGTGCGGGCAGGGCCACCTCGGGGGTGCCGGCGAATACGATGCGCATGTTCTCCTCGCTTCCGTCTCACAGCTCGGGATCGAGCACATCAACACGCACTCTGAGTGTATTGCGCGTGCCGGCCGGCGGCCCCTTCGGCCGGCGCCTCCCGCGCAGTGCGGCGGCGACCACGGCCCCGCGCACCGCGCCGGTGACGACCTTGCCGGCACCGTACCCGAACCGCACCAGCGCGCGGGCGCCGTCGCCCGCCGGGACGGGGCCGAGAACGGCGTCGGCCGGCAGCTCCGGCGCCGCCGCGCGCACCGCCGCAAGCACCGCCTCGACGTCGCGCGGCGGCCCTTCGACGGCAGCGACCCGCACCACCGGCGGCATCTTCAGCGGCGCGCGCTCGGCGAGCTCGGTGCGCGCGTAGGCGGGCTGCGACCAGGTGGCCAGGGCCCGCGCGACCGGCCCGGTCACGCCGACCAGGTGCACCGCGGCACCGGGTGCCGCCAGCGCTGCGGCATTGGACCACCAGCGCAGGCAGGACTCGCCGATGCGCAGGTCCTCCGTCTGCAGCATCCGGTCCCCGTCCAGCAGCAGCACGGCGGCGTAGCCGCCCGCCGCGATCGGTTCGGCGCCGCGCGTGGCGATCACCAGCGCGGGCCGGCCGTCGAGCGCGGTGACCACGTGCTCGCCGTCGGCGACGATGATCCGGGTGTGCGGAAAGGCGCGGCCGAGCTCGTCGGCGGTGCGCACGCTGCCCGACGACGACATCCGCACCCGGTCGGACCCGCAGCTCGCGCACGTCCAGGCGGCGGCCGTACGGCCGCACCACAGGCAGTCCGGCACGGCGCCGTGCCGTGTCGCGCGCAATGGACCGCCGCAGTGCCGGCACCGGGCGGGCTTGCGGCACTCGGCGCACACCAGCGACGGGGCGTAGCCGGGGCGCGCCACCTGCACCAGCACGGGGCCGGTCATCAGCGCCTCGCGGGCGGCGGCGAAGGCGGCCGAGGGCACCCGCGACGCGCGCGACTCGCCCTCCCGGGTGGCCGACAGGATGACCCGGGGCGAACGGCGCCGGCGGGCCGGCACCTCGCGCACCCAGCCGGCATCCACGAGCCGCTGCACGTCGGTGGTGCGGGTGTGCCCGATCAGCAGCAGGGCGCACGGCTCCAGTTCCTGACGCACCAGCGCGGCGTCGCGGGCGTGCACTCCGGGGCTCAGCGGCTCGCCGAGGAGCGGATCGCCGTCGTCCCACACGGCGAGCAGGCCCACCTCGTGCGCCGGCGCATAGACGGCGGAGCGGTTGCCCACCACGATGCACGGGACGGGGGCGAGGATGCGCAGGTAGCCGCGATAGCGATCAGGACCGGACTGGCGCGCATCCACCCGCACGACCGCCTCTGCCGGCACGAGCGCGGCCAGCGCCGCCTGCAGCTGGTCCTGGTCGCGGTAGTCCGGGGCCACCAGCACGGCGCTGCGGCCCGCTGCCAGCGTCGCGGCGGCGGCGGCAGCGGTCAAAAGCGCCCACGAGCCGACGTCGGCCGGGCCTTCCTGCGCGGTGCCCGGCAGCCGCACCAGGCCCGGCGCGGCATCCACGGCGATCCGGCCCCGTGCCGCGAGCTGCTCGGCCAGCTGCGGGAAGTCGGCCAGCACCTGCCGGGCACGCTCCAGGCCCGCCGGCGCGACCTGCGGCGCCGCGGGCTCTGCGCCGGCCAGCCACGCCCTCTCGGCACGCACCATCCGCTTGGGGATCACCAGGCGCAGGATGTCGCCGGCGCCGCCGGCGGCGCGGTCGGCGACCCGGCGGGCCAGTGCATACAGTCGCGGAGGCAGCACCGGCATCGGTGAGACCACCGATTCGAGGTCGGACAGCGGCCGGTCGACCGGATCGGCGACGCCGATCTCGACGAGGTATCCGTCGATCACGCGCCCGGCGCTGCGCAGCGGCACCCGCACCCGAGCGCCTACGACCGCGTCTGCGGCGAGCTCGTCGGGGATCGCGTAATCGAACAGGCGGTCCAGCTGCGGCAGCGGCGAGTCCACGAGCACGCGTGCCACGCGGCGCGCGGCCATGTCAGAGCCCGGCGGCCGAACGCAGCTCGTCCACGCGGTCGGTGCGCTCCCAGGTGAAGTCGGGCAGCTCCCGGCCGAAGTGCCCGTAGGCGGCGGTGGCCGCATAGATCGGGCGCAGCAGGTCGAGGTCCTCGATGATCGCCCGCGGGCGCAGGTCGAACACGTCCCGGATCGCCCGGGTGATCACGTCGTCGGGCACCGTGCCGGTGCCGAACGTCTCGACGTACAGGCCGACCGGGCTGGCCTTGCCGATCGCGTAGGCGACCTGCACCTCGAGACGCCTGGCGAACCCGGCCGCAACGGCGTTCTTGGCGACCCAGCGCATCGCGTAGGCGCCCGAGCGGTCGACCTTCGAGGGGTCCTTGCCGCTGAATGCGCCGCCGCCATGGCGGGCCGCTCCCCCGTACGTGTCGATGATGATCTTTCGCCCGGTCAGCCCCGCGTCGCCCTTCGGGCCGCCGATCACGAACGGGCCCGCCGGGTTGATGAAGTACTCGGTGCCGCGCGCATCCAGCCCGGTGGTCTCGAGGATCGGATCGATCACCTCGGCGCGCACGGCCGCCCGCAGCGCCGCCATCGAGATCTCGGGGTGATGCTGGGTGGACAGCACGACGGTCTCGATCGTGCGCGGGATGTCGCCCTCGAAGCCGACCGTGACCTGGGTCTTGCCATCGGGCCGCAAGAACGGCAGCGCCTCGGAGCGGCGCGCCTGCGCGAGCCGCTCGGCCAGTCGATGCGCAGTCCACGCCGTGATCGGCATCAGCTGCGGCGTCTCGGTGGTGGCGTAGCCGAACATGATGCCCTGGTCGCCGGCGCCCTGCTCGTCCATCCGGTCGGTCGAGCCGTCCGCACGATGCTCGAGGGAATCGTCGACTCCGGCGGCGATGTCGCTGGACTGCTCGCCGATCGACACGCTGACGCCGCACGAGTCGCCGTCGAACCCGGTCTCGCTGGAGGTGTAGCCGATGCGGTTGACGACGTCGCGCACCGTGCCCGGCACGTCCACCCACGCCTCGGTGCGCACCTCACCGGCCACGTGCACCAGGCCCGTGGTCACGAGCGTCTCGACGGCGACCCGGCTGCCGGGGTCTTTCGCGAGCAGGCCGTCGAGGATGCTGTCCGAGATCTGATCGCAGATCTTGTCGGGGTGCCCCTCCGTGACGGACTCGGACGTGAACAGGCGCAGCTGCGTCATCATGCTCCAATACGGCGAAGGCGGACGGACACCAGTATGCCCTCAGCCGCCGACACGACGGCGGCTGAGGGCACTGGATGACGGGGACTACTCGGCGGCCGGGCGCAGCCGGAGCTTGTCCTCGTTGATCTCGTGCAGCGCGATGGTCAGCGGCTTGTCCTCGACGGTGGAGTCCACCAGCGGCCCGACGTTGTCGAACAGGTTGCCCTCATGCAGGTCGGAGTAGTAGTCGTTGATCTGCCGCGCCCGCTTGGAGGCGAAGATGACCAGCTGGTACTTCGAGTCGACCTTCTCGAGCAGGTTGTCGATGGGCGGGTCGATGATGCCCTGGTTGGTTCCGGCCATGGTGGGGCCTCCTGGTCTGAGGGTGGAAGTTCTGATGCGCCGCCGCGGGGCGCGCGCACGCATCTGCTCATTCTACTCGGTGCGGCGGGCAAGTGCGGGCTATCGGGCGAGGGCGGCGACTTCGGCGGCCGCGCGGGCGACGTCGTCGTTGACGACGCGATAGTCGAACTCCGCCTGTGCCGCCAGCTCCACCCGGGCGGTGCGCAGTCGCCGGGCGCGCTCGGCCTCGTCCTCGGTGCCGCGGCCGACCAGCCGCTGCACCAGCTCGTCCCAGCTGGGCGGCAGCAGGAACACGAGCGCGGCCGAGGCATCGGCATCCCGCACCTGCCGAGCGCCCTGCAGATCGATCTCCAGCAGCACGGTGCGGCCCTGCTCCAGGGCCTGTTCGATCGGCCGGCGCGGCGTGCCGTAGCGGTACCGATTGTGCACCGTCGCGTGCTCCAGCAGCGCGCCGTCGGCGACCAGCGTGTCGAAGCCGGCGTCGTCGACGAAGAAGTAGTGCTCCCCCTCGACCTCACCCGGCCGCGGCGGCCGCGTCGTGGCCGAGACCGACAGCAGGATCTCGGGATGGTGCGCCTTGATGTGCGCGGCCACGGTGCCCTTGCCCACCGCCGTGGGCCCGGCCAGCACGAGCAGCCGGCTGCGGCCCCCGCGCGGCTGCGGCTCGGGGAACCGGCCGTCCAGCCAGGCGTCCAGCGCCCGCCGCTGGCGCACGCCGAGACCGCCCAGACGTTTGACCGGCGAGATGCCCAGCTGTGTGAGGATGCGGTCGCGCTTGCCCTCCCCGATGGCCGGCAGCGCGGTGAGGAACTCGGTCACGCGCAGCGTGCCCGACGGCGAGGACTGGTCGGCGAGGGCCCGGAGCAGAACCTGCTGCGGCCAGAGCACCCGCGCGGAGATGTCGCGTTTCAGGCTTGCCCTCGCGCGGCGCGCCGCGATCGCCTTCTGCGATGCCGCAATGCGGTCAACCTCGGGGGGATGCTGGGCATCGACCACGTCTCAGACCTCCAACTCACGTCGATGGGTGTCGATCGCCGCCGGCAGCCCGTCGGGGCCGGCGGACAGGATGCTGCGGCTCGCGCTGGCGAGCACGTGCGGGGCGAGCGGGCCGAACACGGCGGCGGCGTCGCCCAGCCGCGCCCCCTGGTGGCCGAAGCCGGGCGCGAGGATCGGGATGCCGGCGAGCACGTCGTCGGTCAGCGCACATGCCGAGCGGTCGACGGTGGCGCCGATCACGACGCCCAGACTGCGGTGCGGGCCGTCGCTTTCCAGCGTGCGCACCGCCGTGCAGACAGCGCGGGCGACGGTGGCGCCGCCGGCTGCGACCGAGTGCTGCAGCGCCGCGGCTTCGGGGTTGCTGGTGGCCGTGAGTACGAATAGGCCCTTGCCGTGCTCCAGCGCGAGCGCCGCGGTCTCGGCCAGCGCGCCGACGCCGAGGTAGGGGCTGACCGTCAGCGCATCGGCCTCCAGCGGCGAGCCGGGCACCAGCCAGGCCTGCGCATAGGCGGCCATCGTCGAGCCGATGTCGCCGCGCTTGGCGTCGGCGATGACCAGCAGGCCCGCGGCGCGGGCGGCGCCCAGCACGTCCTCGAGCGCGGCGAAGCCCGCCGAGCCGAACCGCTCGAAGAACGCCACCTGGGGCTTGACGACCGCGACGCGGCCGGCCGCGGCGTCGATGACCCGCATCGCGAACTCGCGCACGCCGTCGGCCGAGGCATCCAGCCCCCAGCCGGTCAGCAGCTGCGGGTGCGGATCGATCCCCACGCACAGTCGCCCGTGCTCGGCGACGGCCGCCTGCAGCCGCGCGCCGAAGCCGCTCACACCCGCTCCCGCCTGTCGGCCGCATACTCCTGCAGGGTGCGCACGCCGAATCCGTCACCGATCGCATCCAGTGCGCTGACGGCGGCGCCCAGGGTGGCGATCGTCGTGAACAGGGCCTTGTCGGCCGCGACGGCCGCGGCCCGGATCTCGTATCCGTCCGCGCGCGCCGACATGCCGCTGGGGGTGTTCACGACGATGTCGATGGAGCCGTCGTTGATCAGATCCACGATGTTCGGCTCGCCCGATTCCTGCGTCTGGCTGAACTTGTTCACGAGGTCGACCTCGATGCCGTTGCGGCGCAGGATCTCGGCGGTGCCCTCGGTGGCCACCAGCCGGTAGCCCAGCTGCGCCAGCCGGTGCGCGGGCAGGATGACGGCGCGCTTGTCGGAATCGGCGACCGAGATGAACACCGTGCCGCTGCGCGGAATCCCGCCGTAGGCGGCGGCCTGGCTCTTGGCGAACGCGGTCGGGAAGTCCGCCCCGGTGCCCATCACCTCACCCGTGGAGCGCATCTCGGGGCCGAGCACCGAATCCACCGTCTTGCCCTCGGCGGTGCGGAACCGCTTGAACGGCAGCACCGCCTCCTTCACCGCCACCGGCGCGTCCATCGGCACCGTCGAGCCGTCGCCGACAGCCGCCAGCATGCCCTCGGCGCGCAGCTCGGCGATCGTGGCGCCGGCCATGATCCGGGCGGCGGCCTTGGCCAGCGGGGTGCCCAGCGCCTTCGAGACGAACGGCACCGTGCGACTGGCCCGGGGGTTGGCCTCGATCACGTACAGCACCCCGGCGCTGACGGCGAACTGCACATTCAGCAGGCCCCGCACGCCGACACCGGCGGCGATGCCGCGGGTGGCCTCGCGCACCCGGTCGATCTCGGTACGGCCCAGGCTCATCGGCGGCAGGGCGCAGCTGGAGTCGCCGGAGTGGATGCCGGCTTCTTCGAGGTGCTCCATGATGCCGCCGATGTACAGATCGGTGCCGTCGTAGAGCGCATCCACGTCGATCTCGACCGCGTCATCGAGGAACCGGTCCACCAGCAGGGGCTTGCCGACGCCGATGATGGCCGCCTCGCCGATGCGCACGAAGTAGTCGCGCAGGCTCGGCGCGTCGTAGACGATCTCCATGCCACGGCCGCCGAGCACGAAGCTCGGGCGCACCAGCACCGGATAGCCGATCTCCTCGGCCACCGCCACGGCGCCGTCCACGTCCACTGCGGTGCCGTGGCGGGGCGCGATCAGACCCGCGGCATCGAGGATGTCGCTGAACAGGCCGCGCTCCTCCGCAAGATCGATGGCCTCGGGGCTCGTGCCCAGGATCGTGTAGCCGGCCTGCTGGATGCCGCGCGCCAGGCCCAGCGGCGTCTGACCGCCGAGCTGGCAGACCACGCCCAGGATCCGGCCCGATGCCGCTTCGGCATCCAGCACCTCGAGCACGTCCTCCAGTGTCAGCGGCTCGAAGTAGAGCCGATCGCTGGTGTCGTAGTCGGTCGAGACGGTCTCGGGGTTGCAGTTGACCATGATCGTCTCGAACCCCGCATCGGCGAGGGCGAACGAGGCGTGCACGCACGAGTAGTCGAACTCGACGCCCTGGCCGATGCGGTTGGGGCCCGAGCCGATGATGACGACCTTGGTGCGCTGTGAGGGCGCCACCTCGGTTTCGGTGTCATAGCTGGAGTAGTGGTAGGGCGTGAGCGCCGGGAACTCGCCGGCGCAGGTGTCCACCGTCTTGTAGACCGGACGCACCCCCAGCCCGTGCCGGATGCCGCGCACCTCCTCTTCAGCGAGCCCGCGCAGCTGCGCGATCTGGCCGTCCGAGAAGCCGTGATCCTTGGCCAGGCGCAGGATGTCCGCATCCAGCCCGGCGGCGCCTTGCACGGCGCCTGCGACCTCGTTGATGAGCACGATCTGGTCGAGGAACCACGGGTCCATCTTGGTGGCCTCGAACATCTGCGCCACCGTCGCGCCGTGGCGCAGCGCCTGCTGGATCACCACGATCCGGCCGTCGGTGGGGGTCTTTGAGACCTCGATCAGCTCCTGCACCGAGCGGTGCTCGTCGCCCCAGTGGAAGCTCGAGCCGCGCTTCTCCAGCGACCGGAGCGCCTTCTGCAGCGCCGTGGCGTAGTTGCGGCCGATGGCCATCGCCTCGCCCACCGACTTCATCGTGGTCGTCAGCGTCGCGTCGGCGGCGGGGAACTTCTCGAAGTTGAACCGCGGCACCTTCACGACCACGTAGTCCAGCGTCGGCTCGAAGCTGGCCGGCGTCACCCGGGTGATGTCGTTGGGGATCTCGTCGAGCCGATAGCCGATCGCGAGCTTGGCGGCGATCTTCGCGATCGGGAAGCCGGTGGCCTTGGACGCCAGCGCCGAGGAGCGCGAGACCCGCGGGTTCATCTCGATGACGATCATCCGGCCGTCGGCCGGGTCGATCGCGAACTGGATGTTGCAGCCGCCGGTGTCCACGCCCACGGCGCGGATGATGTCGATCGCGACATCCCGCATCTGCTGGAACTCGCGGTCGGTCAGTGTCAGCGCCGGCGCGACCGTGATCGAATCGCCGGTGTGCACGCCGACCGGGTCGACGTTCTCGATCGAGCAGACCACGACCGTGTTGTCGGCGGCGTCGCGCATCAGCTCGAGCTCGTACTCCTTCCAGCCGAGGATCGACTCCTCCAGCAGCACCTCGTGCGTCGGCGAGTCGTGCAGGCCGGCTCCGGCGATGCGGCGCAGGTCGGTCTCGTCGTAGGCGAAGCCGGAGCCCAGGCCGCCCATCGTGAAGCTCGGGCGCACGACCAGCGGGTAGCCGAGGTCGGCGGCACCGGCGAGGATCTCGTCCATCGTGTGGCAGATGCGCGAGTCGGCGACCTCGGCGCCGCACTCGATCACGAGCTCCTTGAAGATCTGGCGGTTCTCGCCCTTCTCGATGGCGTCGGGCTTGGCGCCGATCAGCTCGACGTCGTAGCGGTCCAGGATGCCGCGCTCGTACAGGGCCATGGCCGCGTTCAGCGCGGTCTGGCCGCCCAGGGTCGGCAGGATCGCGTCCGGGCGCTCCTTGGCGATGATCGTCTCGATCACCTCGGGGGTGATCGGCTCGATGTAGGTGGCGTCGGCGAAGTCGGGGTCGGTCATGATCGTGGCCGGGTTGGAGTTGACCAGGATGACCCGCACGCCCTCGGCGCGCAGCACCCGGCACGCCTGGGTGCCGGAGTAGTCGAATTCGCAGGCCTGGCCGATCACGATCGGGCCGGACCCGATCACCAGGACGGACTGGATGTCGTCGCGCTTGGGCATCAGTTGTGCTCCTTGGCGGTCTGCAGGTGCGCGCTGACCATGTCGCGGAATCGGTCGAACAGGTAGTTGGCGTCGTGCGGTCCGCCGGCGGCCTCGGGATGGTACTGCACCGAGAAGGCTGGGATGTCCAGGGCCCGCAGACCCTCGACGACGTTGTCGTTCAGCCCGATGTGGCTGACCTCGACGCGGCCGTAGCCGTTCGGGCTGTCCACGGCGCCCTCCCGCGGCGCGTCGACCGCGAAGCCGTGGTTGTGCGCCGTGATCTCGACCCGTCCGGTGGCCCGGTCCAGCACCGGCTGGTTGATGCCGCGGTGACCGAACGGCAGCTTGTACGTGCCGAAGCCGAGCGCGCGGCCCAGCAGCTGGTTGCCGAAGCAGATGCCGAAGAACGGCAGCCGCGCATCGAGCACGCGCCGCAGCACCGCCACGTGGTCATCGGATGCCGCGGGGTCGCCGGGTCCGTTCGAGTAGAACACCGCGACCGGGTCGATCGCGCGGATGTCGTCGAAGGTCGCATCGTGCGGCAGCACGTGCACGTCGAAGCCGCGCAGCGCGAGGTTGTCCAGCGACGCCTGCTTGACGCCCAGGTCCAGCACCGCCACGGCGCCGAGGCGCTCGCCGCGGGCCGGGGTGACCTGCTCGACGGCGACCGAGACCTGCGCGGACAGGTTCAGGCCGGCCATCTGCGGGGCCTCACGCACGATGCGCAGCTGCTCGTCGTCGGAGGCGGCGGCGGCCTCTCCGGAGAAGATGCCGCCGCGCATGCTGCCCGCGGTGCGGATGTGCCGGGTCACGGCGCGGGTGTCGATGCCGCTGATGCCGACGATGCCGTCGGCGGTCAGGGCGTCATCCAGCGACCCGGTGGCCCGCCAGTTCGACACGACCCGGGAGGGCTCGCGCACGATGTAGCCGGCGACCCAGATGCGGCGCGACTCGGGGTCTTCGTCGTTGACGCCGGTGTTGCCGATGTGGGGTGCGGTCTGCAGCACGATCTGGCCCGCGTAGGAGGGGTCGGTGAGGGTCTCCTGGTAGCCGGTCATGCCGGTGGCGAAGACCACCTCGCCCAGGGTCGTGCCGCGCGCGCCGTAGGCGCGGCCGGTGTGGCGGGTGCCGTCTTCGAGGACGAGTACGGCGGGGTCTGTGGTGATGGTCATGCGGCGGTTCCTGTCGAAGGGTGCGGAGTGTGCGAGATGAGGGGGCGGATGGCCTCCGCCAGCGCCTTGGCCGAGGCATCCTGGGCGCGCAGATAGGTGTCAACGACGCTGCCGGTGTCGGCAAGCCACGTGATCCGGGCCATCCCCTCGCGCTCGACGACCCGATCGATGACGAACTGCGCCTGGTCGACATCGGTGATGCGCTCGGCGGGGATCACGACGCGGTCCTGCCCGGGGATGTCCAGCGCCACACCGCCGTCGGCGACCGTGATGTCGGCCTTGGCGGGGAAGCCCAGGCCGGGGGCGGCGATCCGCTCCAGCGGCCGGTCGTGCGCGGTGGTGGCGACGTAGAGCCCCTCGAACCGGGCGTGCACCGGCGCGCCGGCGGCCAGATCGACGACCGAGCTGAGCGGGGCGGCATCGCGGCGCGCGCGTCGTCGCCATCCCCAGGCCATCATCCCGAGCAGGACGAGGGCCACGGCCACCATCACGAGAAGTGCTCCTTCGCGGGTCATGCGTGCTCCTTGCTGACGAGTTCGCCGTCGGCCACGGTCAGCCGGCCGGCGTGGATGGTCCACCGCACCGAACCGGGCAGCCGACGCCCCAGATAGGGTGAGTTGGTGCTGCGGCCGTGCAGCTGATCGGCGCCGAAGACGCCGCCGCCGCGGGGGTCGTACAGGGTGAGCTCGGCGGGCTCGCCGGCGGCGATCGGGCGCCCGTGGCCGGCCAGGCAGCCGATGCGCGCCGGGGCGTGCGACATCACGCGGGCAACGTCCGCCCAGTCCAGCAGACCGGTGTCCACCATCGCGGCGTGCACGACGCGCAGCGCGGACTCGAGCCCGACCATGCCGTTCGCGGCGGCCTGCCATTCGCACGACTTGGACTCGGCCGGATGCGGCGCGTGGTCGGTCGCGACGATGTCGATCGTGCCGTCGGCCAGACCCGCGCGCACGGCCTGCACGTCCTCGTCGCGGCGCAGCGGCGGGTTGACCTTGAAGCGCGCGTCGTACCCGCGCACCAGCTCGTCGGTCAGCAGCAGGTGATGCGGCGTCACCTCGGCGGTCACGTCGATGCCCCGCTGCTTGGCCCACCGGATGATGTCGACGGATCCGGCGGTGGACAGGTGGCACACGTGCAGGCGGGCGCCGACGTGGTGCGCCAGCAGCACGTCGCGCGCGATGATCGACTCCTCGGCCACCGCCGGCCAGCCGGCCAGCCCCAGTTCGGCCGAGACGACGCCTTCGTTCATCTGGGCGCCCTCGGTCAGTCGAGGGTCCTGCGCATGCTGGGCGATCACGCCGCCGAACGCCTTGACGTATTCGAGCGCGCGCCGCATGATCAGCGGATCGAACACGCAACTGCCGTCGTCGCTGAAGACGCGCACCCGCGCGCGGGAGGATGCCATCGCGCCGAGCTCGGCGAGCTGCCGGCCCTGCTGCCCGACGGTCACGGCGCCGATCGGCTGCACCGTGACCAGGCCGGCGGCCTCGCCCAGGGCGAGCTGCTGCTCGACGACACCGGCGGTGTCGGCCACCGGCGCGGTGTTGGGCATCGCGAAGACGGCGGTGTAGCCGCCGGCGGCGGCGGCGCGCGATCCGGTGAGCACGGTCTCGGACGCTTCGAATCCGGGCTCGCGCAGATGCGTGTGCAGGTCGACCAGTCCGGGCAGGGCGATCAGGCCGTCGGCGTCGATGACCTGCGCGGCGGCGGCGGCGACTCCGGCGCCGACCGCGGTGATCCGCTCGCCTTGTACGAGGATGTCGGCGGCGTCGCCGCCGACGATGCGCGCCCCGCGGATGAGGAGGTCCGTCGTCATCGTGCGTCCTCCGTGTTCGTATGCGCGTCGATCGGCGCCGTGGCCGTCCGCTCCCCTGCCAGCAGCAGGTAGAGGGCGGCCATGCGCACCGACACTCCGTTGGTCACCTGGTCGAGCACTGTCGACTGGGCCGAGTCCGCGGCCTGGGAGCAGATCTCCAGGCCCCGGTTCATCGGCCCGGGGTGCATGATCATCGTACCCTCGCCGAGCGCGGCGAAGCGCTCCGGGTCCAGCCCCCAGTAGCGCGAATACTCCCGTTCGGTCGGGAAAAACGCGGCGTGCATGCGCTCGGTCTGGATGCGCAGCATCATCACGACGTCGGATCCTTCGGCGATGGCGGCATCCAGGTCGTAGCCGACGTGCACCGGCCAGGCCGAGACATCCTGCGGAACCAGGGTCGGAGGTGCGACCAGCCGCACCTGCGCGCCGAGGGTGTGCAGCAGCCAGACATTGGAGCGCGCCACGCGCGAGTGCAGGATGTCGCCGACGATCGTCACGCGGAGTCCGGCCAGGTCCTGCCCGCGACTGCCGGCCCCGTGGCGGCGCTTGCGCATCGTGAAGGCGTCCAGCAGTGCCTGCGTCGGGTGCTCGTGCGTGCCGTCGCCCGCGTTGACCACGCCGGCGCTGATCCAGCCGCTGCCGGCGAGTGTGCGCGGTGCACCCGACGCGCTGTGCCTGATGACGACGGCGTCGGCGCCCATGGCCTGCAGCGTCTGCGCCGTGTCCTGCAGCGATTCGCCCTTCGAGACCGACGAGCCCTTGGCCGAGAAGTTGATGACGTCGGCCGAGAGCCGCTTGGCGGCCGCTTCGAACGAGATGCGGGTGCGGGTGGAGTCCTCGAAGAACAGGTTCACGACCGTCTTGCCGCGCAGCGTGGGCAGCTTCTTCACTTCGCGCTGCTGCGTGTCGGCCATGTCCTCGGCGACATCGAGGATGCGCAGCGCGTCGGCACGGCTGAGGGTCTTGGTGTCGAGCAGGTGCCTCATGATTCGATCGTCACCTCTTCGGCGCCGTCGATCTCGGTCAGGTGCACGTTGACGCGTTCGGCGCTCGAGCTGGGCAGGTTCTTGCCGACGAAGTCGGGGCGGATCGGCAGTTCGCGGTGGCCGCGGTCGATCAGGATCGCCAGTCGCACGGCGGCCGGACGGCCGATGTCGCCCAGCGCGTCCAGCGCCGCACGGATGCTGCGTCCGGAGAACAGCACGTCGTCCACGAGCACGACCGTCTTGCCGTCGATGCCGCCGGCGGGGATCGAGGTGGGCTGCGGGGTTCGGGTGGGGTGGCGGTGCAGGTCGTCGCGGTACATCGTGACATCCAGTGCCCCGACCGGGACGGTGACGCCGGAAACACCGGCCACCAGCCCTGCGATGCGGTCTGCCAGAGTGACACCGCGGGTCGGGATGCCCAGGATGACGAGGTCGTCGGCGCCCTTGTTGGACTCCAGGATCTCGTGGGTGATCCGCGTCAATGCCCGCGCGATATCAGCGTCGTGCAGCACGATGCGCGTGCTCATGGCGCTCCCTTCTCCGCCTCACAGGACGGTGTTAAAGGTTGCTTGCGCAGCCCAGTCTATCGGCTGCTCACACCTCGGCCGGCGCCGTCGCGGCCTGGCTGATCTGGTTCTCGATGTCGTGCGAGCGGATCGGGTGGCCCTGCGTGGTCAGGCACCGGCCGCTGGCCAGGTCCCACTTCCAGTCGTGCATGCTGCAGGTGAGCACGCCGTCCTCGATCTTGCCGGTCTTGGACAGGTCGGCGCGCAGGTGCGGGCAGCGTCGCTGCACGATCCAGTCGCCCAGCTGCACGTCCTCGCTGGTGTCGGTCTGCTCGGAGTACCAGTTCTCGACGTACTCGATGCGGTCGGCCGACAGACACTTCATGAACGTGTAGATGAACTCGTTGAACTTGCCGACCCGGCCGGCCGTGAACTGCATGGACAGGAAGATCGAGTTCGACCAGTCGATCTCGTGCTCGGCGATGTTGGTCGAGACCAGGTCGGCCCCGATCGTGAACCAGTAGCCGGTCTCCTCCCCCGCGTACTCGCGGACCTTCGCCTTCGGGAAGTCCACGACCATGTCGAGGTCGCCGATCGTGTACCGCACCGGCCCGCCCACACCGAGCCGGATCGTGCGGGACTTGCGCAGCAGCGGCTCCCACCACTCCTTGATCGCGGCCAGCATCTCGGCCGGCGCCAGGACAGGCGCGCGGGATGCCTCCTCGGCGGCGATCTCCTCCTGCCGGGTGGCCCGCTGCTGCTGGAGGTACCCCCACTTGTCGGCGAACATCGCCTCGATCTCGGCATCCGTGTACAGCGTCTGCGACATCGAGAGCTGCCCGCCGTTCAGCTCGACCACGGTGCCGGGCACGAAGATGTGCCCGGCGTACTGCGGCGCCTCGGCCTGCATCCGTTCGATGAACTGCGCCTGGTCGGTGAAGATGGCGTTGTCGTCGGTGCCGTAGCCGTTGTAGCCGAACAGCTCGTCGCGCAGGAACATCGGCGGCCCGGCCATCGGGAACACGTGGGGGGCGTCGACCTTCTCGACGTAGTACATCGCGCGCTTGTGCTGGGCCTCGCGTTTGAGGTGGGCGAAGTTCTGCTTGGACTCCTGCGGCAGGTCGTAGACCATCGGCCACCAGATCGCGCCGGAGAACTGGGTGAAGTACACCTCGGGCTTGGCGAAGCCCAGCAGCTTCTCCAAGTCGAGCGGGTGCGAGTCGTTCTGGTTCAGGATGCTGGCAGTGCCGTCGTCGATCGACAGCGACGAGTCGCCGATCGGACCGTCGCTGGGCGCGCGCAGCGGGGTGATCATCAGCCGCAGCGGGCCGCGCTCGATGACCTCGCCCGCCTGTGTGTAGGTGATGTTGTCGTAGCCGAGCGCACGCAGGTCGCGTTCGAGGTCATCGGTCGGGTAGTCCGGCAGCAGCACCTCGATGTCCTTGGGCACGTACTGCTGCAGCGCCCAGCCGTCGAAGTGGTCGCGGTGCCGGTGCGAGATGTAGAGGAAGTCCGCCGTGCCGTAGCGCTCCCAATCCAGGCTCCGGTTGTCGGGGAACGGGAACCAGGAACCATAGAACGCGGGCTTGATCCAGGGGTCGCACAGGATGCTGCCGCCCGCCGTCTCGATGAACATTCCGGCATGGCCGAGGCCGGTGATCCGCATGAAAATCCTCCCGATGGTCCGGCTCAGAGTCTACGCGGAGCATGCGTGCGGCGGCCTCGGCCGGGCCGTGGATGCGGCGGATCAGCCCTCGAACAGACCGCGGATGTCGTCGGCGGTCAGCGACCGGGCGAACAGGTCGTCGTCGTCCATCACGGCGTGGAACAGGCGCGCCTTGCGGGCCTGCAGCGCCACGACCTTCTCTTCGATCGTGCCGCGGGCGATCATCCGGTAGACGAACACGCTGCGGGTCTGCCCGATCCGGTGCGCCCGGTCGATCGCCTGCTCCTCGGCGGCGGGGTTCCACCACGGGTCGAGCAGGAACACGTAGTCCGCCTCGGTGAGCGTCAGCCCGAAGCCGCCGGCCTTCAGGCTGATCAGGAACACCGGAGCGCCGCCGGTGCGGAAGCGCTCGATCACCTCGGGCCGCCGCCGCGTGGTGCCGTCCAGATACTCGTGGGCGATGCCCGCGGCATCCAGCCGTGCTGCGGCACGCTCAAGGAACGAGGTGAACTGGCTGAACACCAGGGCGCGGTGACCCTCGGCCGCCAGCTGCGCGACCTGTGCGACCAGCTCCTCGAGCTTGGCCGAGCGGACGCGCGCATCGGCGGGGTCGATCAGTCCGGGCGCGAGGCTCAGCATCCGCAGCAGCGTGAGCGAGCGGAACACGATGAACCTGTTGCGGTCCAGATCTTCGAGCAGCCCGAGGATCTTCTGACGCTCCCGCTGCAGGACGGTGTCGTAGATCGCACGGTGCGCGCCGGTCAGCTCGACGGCCAGCAGCTGCTCCTGCTTGGGCGGCAGCTCAGTGGCGACGATCTCCTTCGTGCGGCGCAGCAGCAGCGGGCGGATGCGCCGGCGCAGGCGGGCGAGCCGGGCCGTGCGGAATGGGGCGCCCTCCTGGTTCTCGGGCACCTTGCCCTGCTCGATCGGGCCCACGTAGTCCTGCCGGAACCGGCGTGCGGACGGGAACAGCCCGGGGGCGGTCAGCGCGAACAGCGCCCAGAGGTCGGTGAGGCTGTTCTCCAGCGGCGTGCCGGTGATCGCGTACTTCACGTCGGCCTGCAGCTGCGCGGCGACGTGGTGCAGCCGGGTGGCGGGGTTCTTGACGAACTGGGCCTCGTCGAAGACGACGCCCGCCCACTGCGTGGCGGTGAACTCGGCCTCGTCCAGCCGCAGCAGCGTGTACGAAGTGAGCACGATGTCCACGGCCTCGTGCGCGGCCGTGCCGGGGGCGGGCCGGGCCGGCCGTGCCGCGCGCGTCGCGTCGATGACCTGCACGCGCAGGCCGGGGGTGAAGCGGGCCGCCTCGGCGCGCCAGGTCTCGACCACCGAGGTGGGCGCGACCACGAGGAACGGCCGCTGACGCGCGTCCTGCCGAGTGTGCGCGATCAGGGCGAGCAGCTGCAGCGTCTTGCCGAGGCCCATGTCGTCGGCGAGGATCCCGCCCAGCCGGTGGCGCCACAGGAACGCCAGCCAGTCGTAGCCCGCGCGCTGATACGGCCGCAGCCGGGCGTGCAGGCCCGCCGGCAGCGGGGTGGGCTCGAGGTGCTCCACGTCGCGCAGCCCGTCGGCGGTGGCCCGCCACGACACCGCCGGCTCGGACACGTCGGCGAGGTCCTCGAAATCCTCCCAGAGCGCGGTCTGGTAGCGGCTGATCCGCGGTCCGGTCTCCCATTCGGTCACATCGCCGGACTCGTCGATCAGTTCACGCAGTCGGTCCAGCCCAGGGTGCTTCAGTGAGAAGTAGGTGCCGTCGGTCAGCAGCAGCGCGGTGCGCCGCTGCGCGAGCGCGGTGAACAGCGGCCGGAACGGGATGCTGTGCCCGTCGATGCGCACCAGCACACCCAGGTCGAACCAGTCGGGGTCGTCGCCGGCTACCGTCGTGACGGTGATCTCCGGGTCGCCGACCAGCTCGCGGTAGCTGCGCTGCCGGCCCTGCACGGCAAGCCGCACGCCGTCCAGGCGCACGAGGGCCGGCATCGCCTTGTCGACGAACTCGGCGCACTCGATGCCGCGCAGCGAGACGGCGGCCATGAGCGGGCCGGGTGCGGCATCCGTCCAGGCACGCTCGACCCGCTCCCGCACGGCCGTCTCGGCGTCGGCGTCGCGGCCCGGGCCGGCCGGCTCGTCCAGCGCATATCTGCTGCCGTCGGCATAGACCCAGGTCAGGGCGACGTCGATGCTCTCGCGCGGACGGAACCGCACCGCCACCTCCAGGTGCGGCGGCGCCGGTTCGGGCAGCGTGACGCCGGGGCCCGCGGTCACGGTGGCGCGCCGGGCCAGCCGCGGGTAGGCCTGGCGCAGGAACGCGTCGACCTCGGCGGGCGGCACGGCGATGCCGGCCGACAGCGGCAGCAGCGTGCGCACGGCGTCGTCCAGCGGCGCGGGTGCGAGGGTCAGCGTGATCTGCGATCGGCGCACCGCCACCGCATAGACCCCGGTGGCGCCCACCGGCCGCACCGGCCCTCCGGCATCCGGCAGACGCCGCCCGTCGATCGTGGTGGTCGCCTGCAGCAGCAGACCCCCGGCGCGGGCCCGCACGACCTGCAGCGCCACGGCGCCTGCGCCGGCCAGCCGCACGATCTGCGCAGCGGCCGTGGCCACGATCGGGATGTCCCGGCCCGCAGCGGCGGCCAGGTGCGGCCAGAGCAGTCCGGAGGCGATGGTGTCCAGCGTCACCCACTCCGAGGCATCCGCGAAGGGGCCCGGGCGCCTGGCATCGTGCCCGATGCTGTACAGCTCGGCGAACCAGCGGGCCTGGTCGGCCCGGAACCCGGCGCCGCCCCGGCGCAGGGCATCCCACGACACGGTGCCCTTGATCCAGTTGCCGGTCGCGGCGCTGCGCACCAGGGGCCGCAGCCCCACGAGCAGTTCACCGTCGGTCGTGGCGATGCTGCGCGCCGTGGCGGTGGTCACCCGCTGCGGCGACCAGGTGGCGGCGCCGCCGCCCTGTCGCTGGCGCAGCTCGACGCCCAGCGCGAGGGCCGATGCCGGTGCGCCGGCGGGTGCATCGGCGACCAGGTCGCGCCAGGACGGCTGCGGCGGGGTCACGGGCCGCCCGGCCTCAGGATGATCGGGCGATGCGGGCGAGCACGCCGTGCACGAACGCGCCGGAGTCGTCGGTGGAGAACTCCTTGGCCAGCTCCACGGCCTCGTCGATGGCCACGGCGGTGGGCACGTCGGCGTTGTACAGCAGCTCCCAGGTGCCCATCCGCAGCAGAGCGCGGTCGACGGCGGGCATCCGCGCCAGTGACCAGTCCTTGGCGAACGTGGTGATCTGCTCGTCGATCTCGTCGGCGTTGTCGATCACGCCGTCCACGATCTCGCGAGCGTACAGCCAGGATGCCTGGCGTGCCGGCTCATTCGCGGCCCGCTTCGCCTCGGCGGCGAGGATCGTCGCGATCTGCTCGCCGCGCACGTCCGATTGGAAGAGGATGTCGAGGGCGCGCTTGCGGGCCTTGGTGCGTGCACTCATCTCGGCTCAGTTCACGCGGCCGAGGTAATCGCCCGTGCGGGTGTCGACCTTGACCTTCGTGCCGGTCTCCAAAAACAGCGGCACCTGGATCTCGTAGCCGGTCTCGACGGTGGCGCTCTTGGTGCCCGCCGACGAGCGGTCGCCCTGCAGGCCCGGCTCGGTGTAGGTGATCTCCAGGACCACCGAGGCCGGCAGCTCGACATACAGCGGGTTGCCGTCGTGCAGGGCGATGGTGACCTGCTGGTTCTCGAGCATGAAGTTCTTGCCGTCGCCGACGACCGCACCGGGCACGGTGATCTGGTCATAGTCGGCGGTGTCCATGAAGACGAACCCGTCGCCGTCGCTGTACAGATAGGTGAAGTCGCGGCGGTCGACGTTCTCGATCTCGACCTTCGACCCGGCATTGAACGTCTTGTCGTTCGTCTTGCCGCTGACCACGTTCTTCAGCTTGGTCCGCACGAACGCGCCGCCCTTGCCGGGCTTGACGTGCTGGAACTCGACGACCGCCCAGAGCTGGCCGTCCAGGTTCAGGACGACGCCGTTGCGGATGTCTGCGGTAGATGCCATGGGTGCGGGTTCCGTTCGTGTGGATCAGTTCAAGGGGCCGCGGGCGGCCCGACATTCGAGTCTACAAGACCGGGCGCAGTCACCAGCGGCAGGAAGATCTCGTCGACCATCGCCACGATCTCATCGTGCGGTGGCGATCGGGTTCGCCCTTCTGGCCGGCTTCATCCTGGTCGAGGCGCGCCGGCCCGCACGGGCGCTGATCGACACCCGGCTGCTGCGGGTGCGCGCGGTCGGCGCCGCTTCAGCGGTGCTGTTCCTGGCCGGTGCGGCGCGGTGTGCGTCGCGCTGCCGTCCCGGCGCGCCGTGCAGACGGGTGTGATCCCGGCGGCATCGGCGTCGGCGGTGCCCGCAGAAGCCCACCGCGTTCGCTCACGGCGAACAGGATCGGAGAGACCTCTCAGCCGTCGGCCTGGCCGGTGATGACGGCGCAGAGCCGCGTGACCGCGCTGGCGTAGCCCCGCACTCCCTCGCCGATGACGTGGACGACGGCGACGTCGGAGATGTACGAGAAGTGCCGGAACTCCTCGCGTGCGTGCACGTCGGAGATGTGCACCTCGGCCACCGGCAGCGCCACGCCGGTCAGCGCGTCGCGCAGCACGACCGAGGTGTGCGTG
Source organism: Microbacterium kribbense (assembly GCF_039537285.1). Lineage (NCBI taxonomy): Bacteria > Bacillati > Actinomycetota > Actinomycetes > Micrococcales > Microbacteriaceae > Microbacterium > Microbacterium kribbense. The sequence continues at coordinate 311,354 of NZ_BAABAF010000008.1, forward strand.
AGCCCACCGGGATTGATCACGATGCCGGCGCAGTCGGTGCGCGCGGCGTGGATCGCGTCGATCAGCACGCCCTCGTGGTTGCTCTGCACGCTGCGCACCCCGAACCCGCGCTCGGCCGCGGTGCGGGTGACGAGCTTCTCGACGTCGGCTAGCGTCTCGATGCCGTACACCTCCGGCTCGCGGATCCCCAGCAGGTTCAGGTTCGGCCCGTTCACGAGCAGCAGACGGCGGGGGGTGCTCACGGCATCACCCTACCGCCTGGTCGCCGCTGAGAAGGGGATGGGTTCGGGGGTCCGACCGGCTCAGGCGCCGACCTCCTGGTACGCGGCGAACAGCAGCGACTCGTCGGGCGCCTGCAGCACGGTAGGGTGACCGATGTCATCGAGCACGATGAACCGCATCATGTTGCCGCGGGCCTTCTTGTCGCGGTGCATGACCTTCAGCAGCGACGGCCAGGAATCCGGCCGGTACTCGGTGGGCAGGCCCAGGCTCGCCAGGATCCGCCGGTGCCGGTCCACCGCGGCGTCGGAGAGCCGGCCGGCCAGGCGGGAAAGCTCGGCGGCGTAGACCATGCCGATGCTCACCGCGGCGCCGTGACGCCACTGGTACCGCTCCGAGTACTCGATGGCGTGTCCGAGCGTGTGCCCGTAGTTGAGCATCTCGCGGACACCGGCCTCACGCAGGTCCTGGCCGACGATGTGCGCCTTCATCTGAATGGCCAGTTCGATGCACCGCCGGAACTGCGGCGTGGTCGGGTCGGTGGCCGCGATCGGGTCGGCCTCGACGATGTCGAGGATCTCGGGGTACCAGATGAAGCCCGCCTTGATCACCTCGGCGAAGCCGGAGATGCGCTCGTTGTCGGCGAGCGTCTCGAGCAGGTCGAGGTCGCAGATCACCGCCCGCGGCGGCCAGAACGCGCCGACGAGGTTCTTGCCCTCGTTGGTGTTGATGCCGGTCTTGCCGCCGATGGCGGCATCGACCATGCCGAGCACCGTGGTCGGCACCTGGATCACATCGACACCGCGCAGCCAGGTCGCGGCCGCGAAGCCGGCGAGGTCGGTGACGGCCCCGCCGCCGAAGCCGACCACGACGTCGGTGCGGGTGAAGTCGGCCAGGCCCATCACCTGCCAGCAGAACGACGCGACCTCGACCCGCTTGCCGGGCTCGGCATCCGGGATCTCGGCCAGCAGCACCTCGCGCTCATCGGTCATCAGCCCGGCGCGCAGCGCGCCGGCCTGCGCGACCAGTGTCGGCGGGTGCACGATGAGCACCTTGCGGGCCGCCGCGGGGATCGCTTCGGCGACCACGCCCAGGATCCCCCGGCCCACCGTGATGTCGTAGGGGCGGTCGCCCGCGACGGTGAAGACGGTCTGATCGGTCATGCCATGCCTCCTGGCTGGGGTTCGGTGCGGGATGCGGCGCTGTCGCCGTTCTGGGTGTCCCACTGAGTGCGCACCCAGGCCGAGGCGCGATCGACGATGTCGCGGATGCGGCCCCGCGAGGTGTCGAAGGTGACGTCGGCCAGCTGCGCGTACAGCGCGGACCGCTCCGCGGCCACGCGCTCCCACTGGGCGAGGGCGTCCGCGCCCTGCAGCAGCGGCCGGTTGGTGTCGCGGATGCGGCCTGCGACGGTGTGCGCATCGACGGTCAGCAGCACCACCGGATGCCGCGCGAGATCGGCGCGGGTGTCAGGGTGCAGCACCGCGCCGCCGCCCAGTGCCACGATGCCGTCGGTGCCCAGTGCCTCCTGCACGGCCGCGCGCTCGAGTTCTCGGAAGCGGGGTTCCCCCTCGTGCACGAAGATCTCCGGGATCGGCCCGTGCTCCCGCGCGATCGCGATGTCGGTGTCGAAGAACCGGACCCCGAGCGTCTTGGCAAGCTTCCGCCCGATGCTGGTCTTGCCTGCGCCCATCGGGCCGATCAGGACGACGGCACGCGTCGTCATGCGTCGCGCAGCGCCGAATCGCTCGCGTGCGCCGACCGCAGCGTCGGCGGGATCGCCACCAGGTACGCCTGAAGATTCCGCTGCGTCTCGGCCATGCTGTCGCCGCCGAACTTCTCCAGCACGGCCTGGGCCAGCACGATCGCGACCATCGCCTCGGCGACCACGCCGGCGGCGGGCACCGCGCACACGTCCGAGCGCTGGTGATGCGCGGAGGCGTCGGTTCCGGTGGCGACGTCGACGGTGCGCAGCGAATGCGGCACGGTGGCGATCGGCTTCATTCCGGCGCGCACGCGCAGCACCGTGCCCGTGGACATGCCGCCCTCGGTGCCGCCGGCGCGGTCGCTGGCGCGGGTGATCCCGCCGTCGGTCGCGAACAGCTCGTCGTGCGCGGCCGAGCCGCGGCGGCGGGTGGTCTCGAAGCCGTCACCGAGCTCGACGCCCTTGATCGCCTGGATGCTCATCAGCGCCTGCGCGAGCCGTCCGTCCAGCCGGCGATCCCACTGCACGTGCGACCCGAGCCCGGGCGGCAGGTCGTAGGCGAGCACCTCGACGATGCCGCCCAGCGTGTCGCCGTCCTTGCGTGCAGCGTCGACCTCGGCGACCATCCGCTCGCTCGTGGCGGGGTCGAAGCAGCGCAGCGGATCGGCATCGAGCCGGTCCACGTCGTCCGGATGCGGCAGCGGCGCGTCGTCGGGTGCGTGCACCGCTCCGATCGACAGGGTGTGGCTGACCAGGCGGATGCCGAGCCCACCCAGGAACGCGCGCGCGACGGCGCCGAGGGCGACGCGGGCGGCGGTCTCGCGGGCGCTGGCGCGCTCCAGAATCGGCCGGGCCTCGTCGAACCCGTACTTCTGCATGCCGACCAGGTCGGCGTGGCCGGGGCGGGGCCGGGTCAGCGCGGCGCCGCGACCGCGGGAGCGATCGGTCAGCTCGACGGGTTCGGCGCTCATCACCTCGGTCCACTTCGGCCACTCGGTGTTGCCGATGCGGATGGCGATGGGGCTGCCGATGCTCAGCCCCTGCACCACGCCGGCCGAGAGGGTCAGCTCGTCCTCCTCGAACTTCATCCGCGACCCGCGCCCATAGCCGAGCTTGCGACGGGCCAGGTCTGCCTGGATGGCGGCGCGGGAGACCGGAACGCCGGCCGGCAGTCCCTCCATGAGGGCGATGAGTTCGGGGCCGTGTGATTCGCCGGCCGTGAGCACGCGGAGCATGCGTCAAGTCTCCCATGGCCCGGCGGTGCTCAGACGCCGGTGGCGGCGGCCTGCATCGCCGCGACCACGGCTGCCTCGTCCGGCAGCGGCTGCGTGACATCGCCGCAGCGGAAGACGCGCACCTGCAGCAGCGCCTGCTGCACCAGCATCCCGATGCCCGCCACGGCGGGGGCGCCGGCGCGGGTCCAGGCGCGCGCCAGAGCGGTGGGCCAGTGCCCGTACACGACGTCGTAGAGCAGTCCGCCGCCGGCCGCGAGCGCGTCGGCGACCGCATCCGGAACCGCCGCGCCGCCGGGCAGCGTCGCCAGGGTCAGCGGCACGCTGCCGGCCGCAGCGCCGTCCAGCGGCAGATGCCGAACGGTGACCCCGAGCTGTCCCCCCAGCGCCTGCAGGCGCTCGGATGCCTCGGCCCGGCGTGCCGCCACCTCGATGCGCTGCGCTCCGAGCTCGGTCAGCGCGAGCAGCGCCGATGTCGCCGTCGCCCCGGCGCCGACGATGCGGGCGCGGTCGACCTGGTCGAACCCGTGCGCGCGCAGATCGGCGGCGATCCCGCCGATGTCGGTGTTGAACCCGTGCGGGCCGGACTCGGTCAGCAGCAGCGTGTTGACGGCGCCGGAGCGCTCGGCGCGGCGGTCGCGCACGCGGGCGGCCGCGAATGCGGCGGGTTTGAGTGGCATCGTCAGCGACAGGCCGCGGATCCCGTCCGCGGCGGCGAGTTCCCCCTCGAACGAGGCCGCGTCCACCCGGCGCCGCCCGTACGACCAGTCCAGCCCCAGCACCCGGTAGGCGGCGGCGTGCAGTGCCGGCGACTGGCTGTGCGCGATGGGGTCGCCCCACACCTCCAGCCGGCGCCGCGTGGTCAGCATCCCGAGTCGGGGTGCGCCTTGCACCAGGTCTGCATCTGCACGATGGCTTTCTGCTGCTCGGCGTAGGTCGCGCTGAAGACGGTCTCGCCGGTGTCGAGGTTCACGGTGACGAAGTACATCCACGGGCCCGGCGCCGGGCGCATCGCGGCGTCGATCGCGACGTCGCCGGGGCTGGCGATGGGACCGATCGGGAGCCCTGCGTGCACGTAGGTGTTCCACGGGTTGTCGTCGGCCAGAGCCGCCGCCGAGGAGCTGGCGGTGCCGTTGTGGTTCTCGTGATAGCCGTACTGGGCGGTGGAGTCCATCTGCAGCTTGCCGAAGGTCTCCTGGTTGTTCGGCTGGAGCCGGTTCTCGATCACCCGGGACACCTTGTAGAAGTCGCCTTCGACGCGGGCCTCGCGCTGGATGATCGACGCGATCGTGAGGATGCGCTCGCGATCCGCCTCCGGCACGCCGGCCGCATCCAGCGACGTGACGGTGCGGTCCACCAGCGTCTGGATCACCTGCTTGGCGGTCACGCTCGGCTTGAAGGTGTAGGTCGCCGGAAACAGCCAGCCCTCCAGCGTCTTCGCCTTGACGCCATACGCCGCGGGGTCCTTCACGGCGGCCTGGAAGTCGGCCAGCGGCATCTTCAGCGCATCGGCGAGGATCGGCAGGATCTTGTCCTCGGTGAGGCCTTCGCGCACCAGCGCGGTGTTCTCCAGCTTGCTGGCCGGATCCAGCAGCGCGGCCAGCGCGGCGGCCGCCGTCATCTCCTTCTGCAGCTTGTAGACACCCGGGTAGAAGGTGGGGTTCTGGCCGCTGGCCACCAGCATGTTGTAGAAGACGCCGGAGGTCTTGGTCACCCCGGCCGCCGCCAGCGCCTTGGACACCGATGACCCGGTGTCGCCGTCGGCGATGGTCACGAGTGCCTGGCCGTGTGCGAGGCCCGCCTCGTAGTCCTGCGGCTCCTGCCAGCCCATGAACGCGCGGATCTGCGGCTCATAGGTCGACCAGACGTACCATCCGCCTCCGGCGATGCCGGCCAGCACCACGACGACGATGCCCAGGGCGACCCAGCGGCCGCGGTGCTTCTGCTTCTTCGTCTTGCGCGGCGGCACCGCTCCGATCGCGTCCGAGGAGGCGGTTCCCGTGAACAGGTCCTCGAACGAGGCGGGCTGCGCCGGCGCGGGCGCAGGTGCGGCGGCCGCGTGTGCGGCCGCCGCTTCGCGCGCGGCACGGCGCGAGGTGGGTGCCGGAGCGAGGTCGCCGCCGTCCTCCGCCACCGGCTCGTCCCGTCGGCGCGGGTCGGGCAGCTTTCCGTACAGATCGGCGAAGGGGTCTTCGCCGGGTGGACGGGCATCGGGCATGTCAGACGGGCTCCTGCACTGGGGGGATGCGGTCACCGGCGGGACGGCCGGTCTGCTTCTCGACATCGAGGGCTTGCTGCAGGAAGACCACCGCGGCGACCTGATCCACAATGCTACGAGATGAACGCTGGGATCTGCCCGATCCGCGCAGCGCGGCATGTGCGCTCACCGTGCTCAGCCGCTCGTCGACCATGCGCACGGGCACCTCGGATGCCGCCGCCAGCGCGGCCGCGAACGTGCGGGCATCGGTCGTGGAGGGCGTGTCGCCGCCGCTGAGATTCAGCGGCAGGCCCACCACGAACTCCATCGCGCCGTACTCGGCCGCCAGTGCCAGCAGGCGCGCGAGCGGCTCGTCGGCGCGTGCGACCGTCTCCACCGGCACCGCCAGCAGCCCGTCGGGGTCGCTGCGGGCCACCCCGACGCGGACCTTGCCGACGTCGACGCCCAGCCGCACGCCACGGCGGAATCCGCTCACGCCGCCTCCAGCGCCGTGCGCACCGCCGCCAGCGCGGCAGGCAGCGCGGCGACGTCCGTGCCGCCGCCCTGTGCGACGTCGTCGCGCCCGCCGCCGCCCCCGCCGAGCGCGGCTGCGGCCGCCTTAGCGAGGGCGCCCGCCTTCGCGCCCGCCGCGCGGGCGGCCTCGTTGGCGGCGACCACGACGACCGGACGGCCGTTCACGTCGGCGCCCAGGGCCACCACGGCGGCGTCCGGGCCGAGCCGGTCGCGCACCTGCAGGGCGAGGTGGCGCACGTCGTCGGCGGAGGCCGCCGCGCCCAGCGATTCGGCCACGACGCGGAGCGCGCCGGCGGCGGCCGCGGCCGCCATCAGCGCGGGCAGCCGCCCTTCCAGCGCCTTGGACCGGAAGGCCGCGATCTTCTTCTCGGCGGCCTTCAGCTGTGCGGCGAGCTCGGCGATGCGCGCCGGCAGCTGGTCGCGCGGGGTCTTCAGCGTCGAGGTCAGCTGCGCGACGATGGCGCGCTCGGCCGCCAGCTCACGGAACGCGTCAGGTCCGACCAGGGCTTCGACACGCCGGTTGGATGCTCCCACCGATGACTCGCTGACGAGGCTGATCAGGCCGATCTCGGCACTGCCGGCCACGTGCGTGCCGCCGCACAGTTCGCGCGACCAGGGGCCGCCGATGTCGACCATGCGCACTGTGTCGCCGTACTTCTCCCCGAACAGCGCCATCGCACCGAGCTCTTTCGCCTCGGCCAGCGGCAGCACCCGGGTCGTGACCTGCAGATTGTCGTGCACGGCGTTGTTGGCGATCTCTTCGATCTCGGTCCTGGTCGCCGCCGACAGCGCCTGCCCCCAGGAGAAGTCGAAGCGCAGATATCCGGCCCGGTTCAGCGAACCGGCCTGGGTCGCCGTGCCCCCGAGCGTGTCGCGCAGCGCGGCGTGCACGAGATGGGTCGCCGAATGTGCGGCCGTTGCCTGGCGCCGATTCGCGGCATCCACGACACTCGTGGCCGGCTGACCGGTGGCCACCTCGCCCTGGGTGACCTCGACGGTGTGGCTGACCAGCCCCGGCACCGGACGCTGCACGTCCAGCACGTCGAGCTCGAAGCCGGGACCGACGATCATGCCATGATCGGCGACCTGGCCGCCGGACTCGGCGTACAGCGCGGTCTCGGCGAGGATGACCTCGGCGACCTGGCCCGCACTGGCACGGTCGACGGGCACGCCCTCCACCAGGAGGCCGAGCACGGTGGATTCGGTCTGCAGGTCGCTGTAGCCGGTGAACACGGTCTCGCCGTGCGCACGGAACTGGCGGTACACGCTCTGGTCGGCCAGTGCCCGCTTGCGCGACTTCGCGTCGGCTTTGGCGCGGGTGCGCTGCTGAAGCATCAGGGCGTCGAACGCGGCGCGATCCACGCTGAGCCCTGCCTCCTGCGCGACCTCGAGGGTCAGATCGATCGGGAACCCGTAGGTGTCGTGCAGCAGGAACGCCTCCGGGCCGCTGATCGCTGACGAGCCGGTCTGCTTGGTCTGGTCGATCGCCAGGTCGAGGATCGTCGATCCCGACGCCAGCGTGCGCAGGAAGGTCTCCTCCTCGGCGAACGCGTACTGCGAGATGCGCGTCCAGTCCGTCTCGACGACCGGATACGCGGCCTTCATGGCGTCGCGGGAGGCGGCGAACAGCTCCGGGAAGGTGGCACCATCCACGCCCAGCAGGCGCATCGCGCGCACCGAACGGCGCATCAGGCGGCGCAGGATGTAGCCGCGGCCCTCGTTGGACGGGGTGACCCCGTCGGCCAGCAGCATCAGCGAGGAGCGGACGTGGTCGGCGATCACCCGGAAGCGCACGTCATCCTCGTGCGCGGCGCCGTACCGACGGCCGGACAGGTCGACGGCACGGTCGAGCACCGGGCGCACCTGATCGATCTCGTACATGTTCTCGACGCCCTGCTTGATGAACGCGACGCGTTCCAGGCCCATGCCGGTGTCGATGTTCTTCTGCGGCAGCTCGCCGACGATGTCGAAGTCGGTCTTGGACCGCACGTTCGTGATCGCGTACTGCATGAACACGAGATTCCAGATCTCGGTGAACCTGTTGTCGTCCACGGCGGGCCCACCGTCGCGACCGTAGGCGGGGCCCCGGTCGAAGTAGATCTCGGAGCACGGGCCGGCGGGCCCCGGCTGGCCGGTGGACCAGTAGTTGTCCTCTTTGCCCATCCGCTGGATGCGCTCGTCGGGCAGGCCCGCGATCTGCTTCCACAGCCGAGCGGCCTCGTCGTCGTCCTGATAGACGGTGACCCACAGGTCCTTCTCGTCGAAGCCGAGCCCGCCGTCGGACTCCGCGCCGGTCAGCAGGTCCCAGGCGTAGCCGATCGCACCTTCTTTGAAGTAGTCGCCGAACGACCAGTTGCCCATCATCTGGAAGAACGTGCCGTGCCGCGCGGTGTGGCCGACCTCTTCGATGTCGAGGGTGCGGATGCACTTCTGTACGTCGGCGGCGCGCTGGTAGGGCGCCGGCACCAGGCCGCTCAGGTACGGGATGAACGGCACCATGCCGGCGATCGTGAACATGATCGACGGATCACTGCTGACCAGCGAGGCCGACGGGACGATGACGTGGTCGTTCTTCTCGAAATGGTCGAGGAATCGCTGGGCGATCTCAGCGGTCTTCATTCGCTTCTCTCGTAGGTTCGGTGCCGCGGCACGGCTCGGTTCGGGGCGCAGGCCCCGTGCCGTGTGTGGTCGGCTAGGCGGTCGGCTGGGCAGACGGCGCGGATGCCTCGTCCAGGGCTTCCGATGCGGCCCGGGTGGCATCGGCCAGCGCCGCCGTGGCGTCATCGACCGCCGAGCCCAGGCGGGATTCCTGCTCGCGGTACGCCTCACCGATCCGGTCGGTGAATTCGCTCACGCGCGCGTCGATCTCGGCCAGCACTTCGTGGCCGCGCGGGTCCTTGTTGACCTGGTGCGCGAGCACGAACCCACCGGCCACGCCCACCAGGAACCACAGGAACTTCTTCATATCAACCCTTCCGTGCCAGGTGCGCGCTGTCGCGGCATCCCCCATCGTAGGCGGAAACGGCAAGAGAGCGCCGGGACGAACCGGCGCTCTCTTGTGGGCATGCCAGGGGCACAGGCGGCTCAGCGGGCCGCGTAGTACTCCACGACCAGCTGCACCTCACAGGTCACGGGGACCTCGGCGCGCTTGGGGCGACGCACCAGGCGTGCCTGCAGCTTGTCGAGCTCGACCTCGAGGTAGCCCGGAACGGCGGGCAGGACCTCGGCGTTGCCGCCGGCGGCCGCCACCTGGAACGGCTCGGTGCCTTCGCTGCGCTCCTTGACATGGATGATCTGGCCCGGCTTCACGCGGAACGAGGGACGGTCCACGAGCTGGCCGTCGACCATGATGTGGCGGTGCACCACGAACTGGCGGGCCTGGGCGGTGGTGCGGGCGAAGCCGGCGCGCAGCACGAGTGCGTCCAGACGCATCTCGAGGATCTCGACCAGGTTCTCACCGGTCAGACCGTCCTTGCGGCGGGCCTCGTTGAAGGCGATCCGCATCTGCTTCTCGCGGATGCCGTACTGCTCGCGCAGACGCTGCTTCTCACGCAGCCGGACGGCGTAGTCGCTGTCCTGCTTGCGCTTGGTGCGGCCGTGCTCGCCGGGGCCGTAGGGGCGCTTCTCGAGGTAGCGCGCGGCCTTGGGGGTCAGCGCCACGCCGAGGGCGCGGGACAGGCGGACCTTGCGACGGTCCTGGGACTTCGATGCCACGAAGTGTTCCTTCCATGACGCGGCCGTGACGATCACGACTCGCGGACGTATCACCCGACTCCGCCCTTCGAAGCCGCACGCCGGGGCGCACCAGAAGGTTGTACAGGAGGAGGGGGATGCCCGAAAACTCGGTTTCGAGCCGATTCATGCTATCAGACCCGGCGGATCCGCTGCAGCGGCCCGGCGCGACGGGGGTGTCACTCCCCCAGGATCCGGCGGATCTTCTCCAGCCGCGCCTGCACGTCCCGCTCGGCACCGAGCGGCTTGGGCTCGTAGTAGCGGGTGCCGCGCAGTTCGTCGGGCAGATACTGCTGCGCCGACACGCCGATCGCGCTGTCGTGCGGATAGACATAGCCCTTGCCGTGCCCCAGCCGCTTCGCGCCGGCATAGTGCGCATCGCGCAGGTGCTGCGGCACCCGGCCGAACCCGCCGGCGCGCACATCGGCGATCGCCTTGTCGATGGCCAGGTATGCGGCGTTGGACTTCGCCGTCGTGGCCAGGTAGGCGGTCGCCTCGGCGAGCGGGATGCGCCCCTCCGGCATCCCGATGAAGGCGACCGCGTCGGCGGCGGCGACCGCGATCTGCAGGGCCTGCGGGTCGGCCAGACCGATGTCTTCGGCTGCCGAGATCACGAGCCGCCGCCCAATGAACCGCGGGTCCTCGCCGGCCTCGATCATGCGCGCCAGATAGTGCATCGCCGCATCCACGTCCGATCCGCGGATCGACTTGATGAACGCGCTGATCACGTCGTAGTGCTCATCGCCCTGCCGGTCATAGCGCAGCAGCGCCTTGTCGACCGCCTGCGCGACCACGTCCGCCGTGATCACCGGTGTGCCCTCGGCGGCGGGGGCGGCCACCGATGCCGCCGCCTCCAGCGCGGTCAGCGCCCGCCGGGCATCGCCCGACGCCAGCCGCACCAGAGCGGCGCGCGCGTCGTCTTCGAGCGTGACAGCGCCGGCCAGGCCGCGGGCATCGCCGACGGCGCGATCGACCAGCATGCCCAGGTCGGCGTCGGTCAGCGGCTGCAGGGTCAGCAGCAGCGACCGCGACAGCAGCGGCGAGATCACCGAGAACGACGGGTTCTCGGTGGTGGCCGCGATCAGCACCACCCAGCCGTTCTCCACACCCGGCAGCAGGGCATCCTGCTGCGCCTTCGTGAAGCGGTGGATCTCATCCAGGAACAGGATCGTGGACTGCCCATACAGGTCGCGCTGGCTCAGCGCGTCCGCCATCACCTCGCGCACGTCCTTGACCCCGGCCGTCACCGCCGACAGCTCGATGAACCGACGCCCGGACGAGCGCGCGATCGCCTGCGCCAGGGTCGTCTTGCCAGTGCCGGGCGGGCCCCACAGGATCACCGAGACCGATGCCGTGGCGCCGTTCGGGTCGGCGAGGGTCACCAGCGGCGAGCCGGCGCGCAGCAGATGCTGCTGCCCCGCGACCTCGTCCAGCGAGGTCGGTCGCATCCGGACCGCCAGCGGGGTCGGCCCGGACAGCAGGGCGGCAGGCGAACTCACCCTCCCAGGCTATCCGCCCCCTCCGACGGCGTCGGCCTCGCGTAGGATCGAGCGCGTCCGGTGTGTCCGGAACCGATCCGAGAGGAGGCGCCGTGGCTGCCGGCGACAAGAAGAAGGATGCCCGCGCGCAGCGTGAGCGCGCCCGTGTCTATCAGGCCCGCCAGGCGTACAGCGCCGCACGGTCCCGGCGCCGGATCCGTGACAATTGGATCGGCGGCGTCGCCGGCGGCGTCCTGCTGCTGGGGGTCCTGGGCGTGCAGATCACCTATTACACCGCCGGCCCCGGCAAGCCGGCGCCCGCACCGACACCGACCACGACCAGCACGGTGACCCCGACGCCGGTCAGCCCCACGCCGACACCGACGACGGCTGGGTGAGCGCACCGGGTCTCGTACTAGGCTTGGGGACCGTCCATCCCCCCGCAGACGGCGCGAGCCGTGATGAGGTGCATCCCGTGACTGCCGACGCAGCGAACACTCCCACACCACCGCCGGTTCCCGGTCCCCCGCGCAGCGGAATCCGGCCCGTGCCGACTCCGCCGGCCAGGCCCCTGCCGCCGGCAGCGGCGGCCCCCGTTCCGGCAGCGCCGGCCGCTGGACCCGCCCCGGCGACATCCGCGGACGGCCGGCCGTGGGGCCGGGCCGATGAGCAGGGCGAGGTGTCGGTGCGCGAGGGCGAGGCGTGGCGGGTTGTCGGCCATTACCCGGACGGCACCCCCGCCGAGGCGCTGGCATACTTCGAGCGCAAGTTCGCCGACCTCGCCGGCGAAGTCGCGCTGCTGGAGGCGCGGCACCGTCAGGGCGGGGCATCCGCCGCCGACCTGCGCAGCACCGCCGGAGCCCTGCGCGAGCGCGTCGTCGGCGCCGCGGCCGTCGGCGATCTGGCCGCTCTCGCGGGTCGCCTGGACGTGCTGTCGGCCGAGCTGAAAGAGGCCGCGGCCGCCGAGAACGCCGCTGCCCGCGCCCTCGTGGACGAGGCCATCGCCACCCGCACCGCACTCGTCGAGCAGATGGAGGCGCTTGCGGCGCGCGATGCCAAGTCGGTGCACTGGAAGCAGACCACCGCCGAGGTGACCGAGCTGTTCGAGCAGTGGCAGGGCCAGCAGCAGAACGGCCCGCGGCTGCCGAAGTCGGCCGCGCAGCGGCTGTGGAAGCGGTTCCGCGACGCCCGGTCGATCATCGACAAGGCGCGCCGGGAGTTCTATGCAGAGCTCGATGAGACGCACAAGGGCTCCCGTTCGCGCAAGCAGGCGCTCATCGAGCGCGCCGAGGCTCTCGCACCCAAGGGCGAGGACGGCATCGGCACCTACCGCGACCTGCTGGAGGCGTGGAAGGCTGCGGGCCACTCCGGCAAGAAGGCCGACGACGCGCTGTGGGCGCGGTTCAAGGCCGCCGGTGACGCGCTGTACGGCGCGCGCGCCGATCGGGAGAGCGCCGAGGCCGAGGCCTCGCTGGAGAAGATCGAGGCCAAGCGTGCGCTGCTGGAGCAGGCCCGTCCGATCGTCGACGAGCCCGAGCTGGCCAAGGCGCGCAGCGCCCTGACGGCCGTGCAGCGGCAGTGGGACGAGATCGGCCGGATCTTCCCGCGCGAGAAGGAGCGCGCGCTGGATGACGAGCTGCGCAAGATCGAGCAGAGCGTGCGCGGCCGCGAAGACGTCGACTGGAAGCGCAACAACCCCGAGACCCAGGCGCGCGCCAATGACATGACGCGACAGCTGACCGATGCGATCGCGGGTCTTGAGCGCGAGCTGGCCGAGGCGCAGGCATCCGGCGACTCGCGCGCCGCGGCCGCCGCCGCCGAGGCGCTGTCGGCGCGCAAGGCGTGGCTGAGTGCGATCAGCTGACCGGGCCGGTCCGAGTTCTCCACAGATCGCGGTGAGCCGGCCCGCCCGCGGGTGCCATCGGGCACACTGCGAGGATGACCTCGCCGTACCTGTACTTCCCCGGTGGGCGGCTCTCATCGGCTGAACTGACCGCGGCGTGCCTGGACGGGCACCTGGTGGCCCTCGGCGAGGGGTACATCCCCGCCGACGCCGTCGAGACGGCGGCGCTGCGGGCGGCGTCGCTGCGCGAGCTGCTGCCGCCGGGCGTCGCCGCGACGCACCGCAGCGCCGCGTGGATCCATGGCGCGCCGGCCGCTCCTCCCGCACGGCACCGCGTGCAGCGGGTGAGCGCGCGGCGGCTGCATCACAGGATCGACCGGCGCCTGCAGTTCCACGACACCCGGATGCCGCCCGCCGACGTGGTGCGCATCGGCGGCGTGCTGGTGACCACGCCCATCCGCACCCTTGTCGACTTGACCAGGACGGCGGGTCCCGGGCACCGCCGGGCCGCGCTGCTCATGGTGCAGGCCGGCATCGCCGATGCCGAGGATGCGATCGCCTGGCTGCACGCCTCGCCGGGACTGCCCGGCAAGCGGACGGCGCTGCCGCTGTTGCAGGCGTGGGCGAGCGCGGATCAGCCCGAGGTCACCCGGTAGACGTCGTAGACGGCGTCGATGCGGCGCACCGCGTTCAGCACCCGGTCCAGGTGCACGGTGTCACCCATCTCGAAGACGAATCGGCTGATGGCGAGGCGCTCGTCGCTGGTGTTGACCGTCGCCGACAGGATGTTCACGTGGTGCTCGCTGAGCACCCGGGTCACGTCGCTGAGCAGACCGGAGCGGTCCAGCGCCTCGACCTGGATCTGCACCAGGAAGACGCTCTTGCTGGTCGGCGCCCACTCGACCTCGATGACCCGGTCCTTCTCAGCCATCAGCGACTTGACGTTCGTGCAGTCCTCGCGGTGCACCGACACGCCGCTGCCGCGGGTGACGAACCCGATGATCTTGTCGCCGGGCACCGGCGTGCAGCACTTCGCGAGCTTGACCAGGATGTCGGGGGTGCCCCGCACCAGAATGCCGGAGTCGCTGCCGCCGCGGTGCGCGCGCGGCTTGCTGCCGGCCGGCAGCTGGATCGGTCCGGTGAGGGTCTCGTCGACGCGGACCAGCGCGGTGACCTTCTCCAGCACCGACTGGGTGGAGACGTGTCCCTCGCCGACGGCCGCGTACAGCGCCGAGACGTCCTCGTAGCGCAGCTGCTGCGCGACTTCGGCGAACGAGTCCTGGTTCATCAGTCGCTGCAGCGGCAGGTTCTGCCGGCGCATCGCCCGCGCGATGGCCTCCTTGCCCTGCTCGATGGCCTCTTCGCGCCGCTCCTTGGTGAACCAGCCGCGGATCTTGCTGCGCGCCCGGGTGCTCTTGACGAAGCTCAGCCAGTCCTGGCTGGGGCCGGCATCCGGGTTCTTCGAGGTGAACACCTCGACGATGTCGCCGCTGTGCAGCTCCGACTCCAGCGGCACCAGACGCCCGTTGACCTTGGCGCCCATCGTGCGGTGCCCGACCTCGGTGTGCACGGCATAGGCGAAGTCCACCGGCGTCGCGCCGGTGGGCAGTCCGATCACGCGACCCTTCGGCGTGAAGACGTAGACCTCTTTCGCGCCGATCTCGAACCGCAGCGACTCGAGGAACTCCCCTGGATCGGCCGTTTCAGCCTGCCAGTCCGAGATGTGCGCGAGCCAGGCCATGTCGGCGTCGACCGCGCGGCCGTCGGTCTTGCCGCTGTTGACCCGCTCTTTGTACTTCCAGTGCGCGGCCACGCCGTACTCGGCCTGCTGGTGCATCTCGTGCGTGCGGATCTGGATCTCGACGGTGCGACCTTCCGGACCGATCACCGTCGTGTGCAGCGACTGGTAGAGGTTGAACTTCGGCGTCGCGATGTAGTCCTTGAACCGGCCCGGCAGCGGCGTCCAGCGCGCGTGGATGGCCCCGAGCACGGCGTAGCAGTCCCGCACCGTGTTCACCAGCACACGGATGCCGATCAGGTCGTAGATGTCGTCGAACTCGCGACCGCGCACGATCATCTTCTGATACACCGAGTACAGCTGCTTGGGCCGGCCCGCCACCTGACCGCGGATGCGCAGCTCACGCAGGTCTGCCTCGACCGCTCCGATCACGCTGTGCACGTACTGCTCGCGCTGAGGCGTGCGCTGTTTGACCAGGCTGTCGATCTCGGCGTAGAGCTTGGGCTGCAGCACGGCGAACGAGAGGTCCTCCAGCTCTGCCTTGATGGTCTGGATGCCGAGTCGGTGGGCCAGCGGCGCGTAGATCTCGATCGTCTCGGTGGCTTTGCGCTTGGCCTTCTCGGGCGGGACGAAGCCCCACGTGCGCGCATTGTGCAGGCGGTCGGCGAGCTTGATCAGGAGCACCCGGATGTCTCGGGACATCGCGACGATCATCTTGCGGACGGTCTCGGCCTGGGCGCTCTGGCCGTACTTGACCTTGTCGAGCTTCGTCACCCCGTCCACGAGCATCGCGACCTCGTCGCCGAAGTCCGCGGTCAGCTGATCGAGCCGGTAATCGGTGTCCTCGACGGTGTCGTGCAGCAGCGCCGCCGCGACCGCGCGCGGGCCCAGGCCCAGGTCTGCCAGGATCTGCGCGACGGCGAGGGGATGGGTGATGTAGGGCTCACCGCTCTGCCGCTGCTGGCCGCGGTGCGCGGCGTCGGCTGTGGAGTAGGCGCGCTCGATGATCGACAGGTCGCCCTTGGGGTGGTGCGTGCGCACCGTGCGGATCAGCTGCTCGACGTCGTCGCGACGGGCGCTGCGCGAGAAGATCCGCGGCACCAGGCGGCGCAGCGACGAGCTCTGCCCGGCGGGAACGGTTTCGGCCATCGGCTCACCCCTCCCGTCGGCTGCGACAATCCTACGCTGGACGGGCGGTGCGCTCGGCGCCGCCCGGGCTCAGGCGGCGATCGCTGCCTGCGCGCGCCGCTTGCGCACCTGCTTGTCGTGGGCCTTCAGCGCGGGTTCGCGCTCCCGGAACAGGGAGTACAGCGGCGCCGCCACGAACAGGGTGGAATACGCCGCGACGATGATGCCGACGAAGATCGACAGCGAGATGTCGCTGAGGGTCTGCGCGCCCAGCCAGAACGCGCCGATGAACAGGATCGCGCCGACCGGCAGCACGGCCACGACCGTCGTGTTGATGGAGCGCACCAATGTCTGGTTCACCGCGAGATTCACGGACTCGCCGAAGGTGCGCTCGGCATGCAGCTCGCTGTCCTCATGCGTGGTCTCGCGGATCTTGTCGAACACCACGGTCACGTCGTACAGCGAATACGCGAGGATCGTCAGGAATCCGATCACCGCTGCCGGCGAGATCTCGAACCCTGCCACGGCATAGATGCCGATCGTGATCACGAGCACGTCGACCAGCCCGATGATGGCCGCCGCCGACATCTTCCAGGTGCGGAAGTACAACGCGAGGATGAGGAACGTCAGCGCGAGGAAGATCGCCAGGCCCCAGAGCGACTGGCGGGTGACGTCCTGACCCCAGGTCGGCCCGATGAAGGACGCCGTGACCTCTTTCTCGGCCACGTCGAACTGTTTGGCCAGCGCCGTGCTGACGGCCTGGGTCTGATCCGAGGTCATCTGGTTGGTCTGCACCCGCACGCCGTCGGCGCCGACCGTGGTGACCTTGGTGGTGGCATCCGGCACGATGGACCGCACTGCCGCACTCGCCAGCTCCTGATTGGGGTTGGCGATCTTCGACACGGTGAACTGCGAGCCGCCGGTGAACTCGATCGAGAATTGCACCGGACGGATCAGCGGCACCAGCGCCGCGGCGATCACCAGCACCGCCGCGACGATGAACCAGACCCGCCGCTTCGAGACGAACGGGAAGGAGACCTTGCCCGAATAGAGGTCATTGCCGAACTGACTCATGACGCCCATCAGTGATCAGCCCCGTTCTTCGACGAATCGGTATTCGCGCCGGTGGAGGCCGCTATCTCGGCGTCGCGCTTCCGCTCGGCGATCGTCTGCCGCCGTTGGGCTTCGCCGCGCGAGCGCGCGGTGCGCCGCGCCGCGCCGCCTGGCCCTTCGATGGCCGGTGCCCGGAACTGCGCCCTGCCGCGATAGACGGCGCCGAGCGCTTCCGGATCCATGCCCGACAGCCGGTGTCCCTCGCCGAAGAATCGGGTGCGCGCCACGAGCTGCATCACCGGGTGCGTGAAGATGATGAAGATCAGGATGTCGATGGCCGTGGTCAGCCCCAGCGTGAACGCGAAGCCCTTCACCGTGGCATCCGCCAGAATGTAGAGCACGACCGCGGCGAGGATGTTGACCGCCTTGGCGATGTAGATGGTCCGCTTCGCGCTGCCCCAGCCGTCTTCGACGGCACCGGTGATGGACTTGCCGTCGCGCAGCTCGTCGCGTATTCGCTCGAAGTAGACGATGAACGAGTCGGCCGTGAATGCGATCGTCACGATCAGACCGGCCACACCCGCCAGGGACAGGCGGAAGCCCATCCGCCACGCCAAGATGCACAGCATCAGCCAGGTGATCACGCCCATCACGGCCAGCGACGCGATGATCACGAACCCGAGCGCGCGGTAGCTGATCAGCGAGTACAGCGCGACCAGGGCGAGGCCGATCAGGCCCGCGATCAGGCCGATCTGCAGCTGCTGCGAACCGAGCGTCGCGGAGATGGTGTTCGAGCTGACGACGGTGAAGCTCAACGGCAGCGCGCCGTATTTCAGCTGGTCGGCCAGCGTCTGCGCACTGGTCTGGGTGAACGACCCGCTGATCGACGGGTTGCCGTCGGTGATCACCGCGTTCATGCGCGGAGCGGAGATCACCTCGCCGTCCAGCACGAACGCGAACTGGTCACGCGGCGACTGGCCCGCTGCCCGCAGTCCGTTCAGCCGCTGGCTGACCTCGGCGAACTTCTTCGTGCCCGGCCCGTCGAACTTGAGCTGAACCTCCCACTGGCCGTTCTGCGAGTTCTGGCCGTAGGAGGCGTCCGTGATGGCCGACCCGTCCAGCTCGACAGGACCGAGGATGTACTTCTCGGTCCCGCCCACGTCACACGTGATCAGCGGCTGGTCCTTGGGCTCGTCGGCGGGCTGGTTGGCCTTGTTGCTGCAGTCGTAGGCAAGGAACTGGGCTTGCAGCTTCGGGGTGATCCAGCTCGGGTCACTCCCGTTGCTCGGCGAAGCCGTGGGCGTGGCGCGCAGTGTCGGCGCCGGGGTCGGGTACGGCGTCTGCTTGCCGTTGTCCCCGACGAACGAGGTCGCCGGCGATCCGGTGAACAGCACCGAGCGCAGCTGCATCTGGGCGGATGCCTCGATGCGCTGTCTGGTCTGCTCGTCGGCGATCCCGGGGATCTGCACCACGATCTGGTTGCCCGACTGCGTGCCGATGTCGGCCTCGCCGACGCCCGATGCATCCACCCGCTGTCGCATGATCGTCGCGGCCTGCGCCATCTGGTCCGACGTGGGCGCGGTGCCGGTGGGCGTCTTGGCCTGCAGGATGATCTGCGTGCCGCCCTGCAGGTCCAGCGCCAGCTCGGGCACCCAATGGGCTTTCTGGTACACGTACACGCCGAGGGAATTGATCCCGGCGAGCACGGCGATCACGATCAACAGGCCCAGCAAGCCGCGCCAGGCGTGCCGAACGGGGGTGGTAGAGGCCACGGAGGGTCAGCTTTCTTACGGGGTGGCCGGGTCAGGCCTCGGGCGAGTCCTTCTTGGTCTGATCGGACCGCAGGCGCTCGGCGGTCTCGGCGCTGGACTCGATGTGCGGAGCGGCCTGGTCGGCGGCGTCAGCCGCGTCGTCGTACTCGCTGTCGTCGTACTCGGCGTCGTACTCGGTGTCATCGCCTGACTCGGTCGTGGGGCTGACCACGCGCAGGATGGACTGGCTGTGCACCTTGATGTCCACGCCCGGCGCGATCTCGATGATCGCCGGCTGGTCCAGGTTGTCCGCATCGTAGGAGACGACGGTGCCGTAGAGCCCACCCTGCAGCAGGACCTCGGCGCCGGGGACGGTCTCGCGCGCCTTGGCCTCGTGCTCGGCCTTCTGCTTGGCCATGCGGCGGCGCGAGCTCCAGAACATGAAGCCCAGCAGCAGCACCAGCAGGATGATCAAGCCGTAGTTGGAAAAGAATGTTCCGAGGTCCATAGGGCCAGTGGCACCTTTCGAGTGGGGCGCGCCGCGGCGGCGCTGCCTGAAGAGGGTTGGGGGAAAGCCTTCAGCGATTATAGGTCATCGAGTCTCAGTGCCCCGTCCGGATGCGCGATCCCCATGTGCCGGTATGCCTCCGGCGTTGCGATCCGGCCGCGCGGTGTGCGCCCCATGAAGCCGATCCGCACCAGGTACGGCTCGACGACGGACTCGATGGTCTCGGCTTCCTCGCCCACCGTCACCGCCAGCGTGTTCAGCCCGACGGGCCCGCCGCGGAAGCGGCGGATCAGGCCATCCAGCACCGCCCGGTCGAGGCGATCCAGACCGATGGCATCCACGTCGTACAGCTCCAGTGCCGCATCCACCGTGCTCGTGGCGACGACGCCGCCGGGGTCCGAGCCGTGCACGACGACGTAGTCGCGCACCCGTCGCAGCAGCCGGTTCGCGATGCGGGGTGTGCCGCGGGAGCGCCGGGCGATCTCGGCGCGCGCCGCCTGCGGCAGGGCGATATCGAGCATCGACGCCGACCGGGCGACGACCTGCTCGAGCTCCCGGGGCTCGTAGTACTCCAGGTGCGCGGTGAATCCGAAGCGGTCGCGCAGCGGATTGGGCAGCAGTCCCGACCGGGTGGTCGCCCCGACCAGGGTGAACGGTGCCAGATCGAGGGGGATGCTGGTGGCGCCGGCGCCCTTGCCGACCATGATGTCGATGCGGAAGTCCTCCATCGCCAGGTACAGCATCTCCTCGGCGGAGCGCGCCATCCGGTGCACCTCGTCGATGAACAGCACCTCGCCGGGGGTCAGGCTCGACAGCAGCGCGGCCAGGTCGCCGGCGTGCTGGATGGCGGGGCCGCTGGACATCCGCAGGGCCCGCCCGCTCTCGTGCGCGACGATCATCGCCAGCGTGGTCTTGCCCAGGCCCGGCGGGCCCGCGAGCAGGATATGGTCGGCCGGGCGCTGCTGGATGCGCGCCGCGTCCAGCAGCAGTTGCAGCTGGCCGCGCACCTTCTGCTGTCCGATGAACTCCGCCAGCGAACCGGGCCGCAGCGCCCCCTCGATCGCGAGCTCGGTCTCATCGAGCGCCTCGGGCACGAGCACCTCGGGATCGAACTCAGCCACGGCCGGCCTCCGCCCGGGCCGGACCCAGCTGGGCCAGGGTCAGGCGCAGCATCGTCGGCACCTGCGCCAGTTCGGCTGCCGAGGCCTCTGCGGCGACCCGCGCGACGGCGTCGGCGGCGATGCGGTCCGACCAGCCCAGCCCGACCAGCGCCGCGACCACCCGGGCGCTGACGGCCTGCGGCGCGCCGGCCGCTGGGGAACCGCCGGGCGCGGGTGGGGCGAGCTTGCCGGCCAGCTGCACCACGATCAGCTTGGCCGTCTTCGGGCCGATGCCCGATACGCGCCGGAACGGCGCGTCGTCGTCGTCGGCCACGGCCTGTGCGATCTCATCGACATCGAGTGCGGAAAGGACGCCCAGCGCCGACTTCGGCCCCACGCCGGTCACGCCGAGCAGTATGCCGAACAGCGCGCATTCCGCACGCTGCGCGAACCCGTACAGCGACAGCGCGTCCTCCCGCACGATCAGCGAGGTGTGCAGGCGGATGCGCTCACCGACGTGCGCCGATCGGGCGACGTCGGGCGGCACGGCGACGGTGAAGCCCATGCCGCCCACGTCGACTTCGACGACGTCGGCGCCGGCATGCAGAACGGTCCCCTGCAACGAAGAGATCATGCCACCAGCCTACGAGGCGTGTCGGACATTTGTTCTAGCGACACGCATCGTGCCGACTCGCTCACCGACGCGCGCCCCGCTCCGCGTCCGCCCACGCGCGCTGGGCGGGCGTCAGTGCGCCGGCAGGCGCTGCCGCCGCGGCCGACGGCCCGCGCCACGCATGGCACAGCGCCAGCGCCAGGGCGTCGGCGGCGTCTGCGGGGGTGGGCAGCTCGTCCAGCCGCAGGATGCGGGCGACCATGGTCTGCACCTGGAGCTTGTCTGCGGCGCCGTAGCCGGTGATGGCCGCCTTCACCTCGGTCGGGGTGTGCGTGTCGGCGGGGATGCCGTGCTCGGCCGCCAGCAGCAGTGCGATGCCGCTGGCTTGGGCCGTGCCCATCACGGTGTTGCGGTTGTGCTGGGCGAAGACGCGCTCCACCGCCAGCACATCCGGCATGAACTCCTCGAGCGCGGCGCGGATGCCGGCGGCGATGGTCTGCAGGCGCTTCTCGATGCGGGCATCCGGAGCCGACCGCACGACACCGACGTGCACGAGCCGGGCCGACCGGTCGGGGGCGACATCCACCACCCCCACACCGCAGCGGGTGAGCCCGGGGTCGATCCCGATCACGCGCATCCGTCGGCCAGCCACGCACTCAGCCTAGGTGCCGGCCGCAGGCCGCGGCCGCAGGCCACGCCCGCGGGGTCGGTCAGTCGTCCGTGTCGGCCTCGAGCTCGGCCTGCACCTCGGGGGTGAGCCCGAAGTTGCTGTAGACGTTCTGCACGTCGTCGCTGTCCTCGAGCGCGTCGATGATGCGGAACACCTTGCGCGCCGTGTCGACGTCGATGTCGACCTTCAGAGATGGCACGAACTCGATGTCGGCGGACTCGTAGTCCAGCCCCGCGGCCTGCAGGGCCGCGCGCACGGAGACCAGCTCACCGGCCTCGGTGAGCACCTCGAACCCGTCCGGATGCGGCTCGACCTCTTCGGCGCCGGCCTCCAGGGCCGCCATCAGCACATCGTCCTCGGTGGTGCCCTCGCCCGAGACGACGATGACGCCCTTGCGGCTGAAGTTGTACGAGACGCTGCCGGGGTCGGCCAGCGTGCCGCCGTTGCGGCTGAGCGTGGTGCGCACTTCGGCCGCGGCGCGGTTCTTGTTGTCGGTGAGGCACTCGATCAGAAGCGCCACCCCGGACGGGCCGTAGCCCTCGTACATGATCGTCTGGTAGTCGACCGATTCGCCGCCGACGCCCGCGCCGCGCTTGATGGCGCGGTCGATGTTGTCGTTGGGGACCGAGGTCTTCTTCGCCTTCTGGACGGCGTCATAGAGGGTCGGATTGCCGGCAAGATCGGCACCGCCCATCTTGGCCGCGACTTCGATGTTCTTGATGAGTTTGGCGAACGACTTGGCGCGGCGGCTGTCGATGACGGCTTTCTTGTGCTTGGTCGTCGCCCACTTGGAGTGGCCGGACATATACCCCAGTGTACGGAATGTCAGCGAGACATCTTGAGCAGCAGGCTGTGGAAGCGGGTCTCGCCGTTCATCTCGGGGTGGAACGATGTGCCCATCAGGTTGCCGCTGCGCACCGCCACGACGGTGCCGTCCGCCAGTGCGGCGAGGGTCTCCACATCCGGACCGGCGTCTTCCACCAGGGGCGCGCGGATGAATACGGCGTGCACCGGTTCGGCGCCGACCGCCGGCACGTCCAGGTCCGTCTCGAACGAATCGACCTGGCTGCCGAACGCGTTGCGCCGCACCGTGACATCCAGCCCGCCGAAGGTCTGCTGGCCCGTTATGCCGTCGGTGATCCGGTCTGCCAGCAGGATCAGCCCCGCGCACGTGCCGAACACCGGCAGGCCCGCGGCGATGGCGTGCCGGATCGGCTCGCGCAGGCCGAACGTGCGCGACAGCTTGTCCATGACGCTGGATTCGCCGCCGGGGATGACCAGCGCCTGCACGCGCGCGAGCTCTTCGGGCCGGCGCACCAGCACGGTTTCAGCTCCCAGCCCGTCCAGGATGCGGACGTGCTCGCGCACATCGCCCTGCAGCGCGAGCACTCCGATGCGGGGCGGTGTCACCAGCCGCGCTCGGCGAGGCGGTGCGGTGCCGGCAGGTCCGACACGTTGATGCCGACCATCGCCTCACCCAGGCCGCGCGAGACCTCGGCGACGACTTTCGGGTCCTCATAGAACGTGGTGGCCTTCACGATCGCCGCGGCTCGGGCGACCGGGTCGCCGGACTTGAAGATGCCCGACCCGACGAACACGCCGTCGGCGCCCAGCTGCATCATCATGGCGGCGTCGGCCGGGGTGGCCACTCCCCCGGCGACGAACAGCACGACCGGCAGCGTGCCGGTGGCGGCGACCTCGGCGACCAGCTCATACGGCGCCTGCAGCTCCTTGGCCGCGACGTACAGCTCGTCCTTGGTCATCGAGCGCAGGGCGTTGATCTCGCTCGTGATCTTGCGGATGTGCTTGGTGGCCTCGGAGACGTCGCCGGTGCCGGCCTCGCCCTTGGAGCGGATCATCGCGGCGCCCTCGCCTATGCGCCGCAGCGCCTCACCCAGGTTGGTCGCACCGCACACGAACGGCACGGTGTAGTTCCACTTGTCGATGTGGTTCACGTAGTCAGCGGGCGAGAGCACCTCGGACTCGTCGATGTAGTCGACGCCGAGCTCCTGCAGGACCTGCGCCTCGACGAAGTGGCCGATGCGGGCCTTCGCCATCACCGGGATCGAGACGGCGGCGATGATGCTGTCGATCATGTCCGGGTCGCTCATCCGCGAGACGCCGCCCTGGGCGCGGATGTCGGCGGGCACGCGCTCCAGCGCCATGACGGCCACGGCGCCGGCGTCCTCGGCGATCTTCGCCTGCTCGGCGGTGACGACGTCCATGATGACGCCGCCTTTGAGCATCTCGGCCAGGCCGCGCTTGACGCGTGCGGATCCGGCGGTGCGAGTCTCGTCTGCCACGATGACACCTTTCGTCTGGGGAGCCAATCGGAAACATTGGCCTATGCCAAAATTTACCACGTCCGCGTACAGTCGTCAGCAGGAGGCCTCATGAACAGTCCGATCGCCGGCAGCACCGCGACCGAGATCGCCGACAGCGTGCGCGATCTGCGGGAGCGCGGGCAGCTGCGTGCGGGCGACGCGCTGCCGCCGGTGCGCACACTCGCCGAGCACCTCGGCGTGAACCGCAACACCGTCGCGGCCGCCTACCGGCAGCTCACGACTGCGGGGCTGGTGCAGACCCTCGGGCGCGGCGGCACCCGAATCGCCGACCCGGCACCGCTGGCCCAAGAGGGGTTCGCCGCCGGCACGGTGCTGCGCGATGTCGGCACCGGCAACCCGGATCCCACGCTCATCCCCGACCCGACCGCCGCGCTGCCGGCGGTGATGGGCCGTCCCGTGCTGTACGGCGAGCCGGTCATCGACGCGGCACTCGCGGAGTGGTCGCAGGACTGGCTGGCGGCCGATCTGGCGCCGCGCGAGTTCCGGCTGACGATCACTTCCGGGGCGGTGGACGCCGTGGAGCGGCTGCTCGCGCAGGCGCTGACCCAGGGCGATGCCGTCGCCCTGGAGGATCCGTGCTGGCTCGCCGGCATCCAGACCGCCCGCCTGGGCGGCTACCGCACCGTCCCGGTGCCCATCGACGCGGAGGGGATGACCGTCGCGGGCCTGACCGCCGCCCTGGCACAGGGGGTGCGCGCCGTGGTGTGCACGCCGCGCGCGCAGAATCCGACCGGCGCGAGCCTGTCGGATCGCCGTGCCGCCGACCTGCGCGCCGTGCTGGCCGACCACCCGTACGTCCTGGTGATCGAAGACGACCACTTCTCGCTGCTGTCGCAGCAGCCGTTCCACAGCATCGTGGGACCCGGCCACCGCCGGTTCGCGCTGGTGCGGTCGGTGTCGAAGTTCCTCGGCCCCGACATGTGCCTGGCCGTCACGGCATCCGACCCGCAGACCGCCGAGCGCCTGGCGCTGCGGCTGAGCCCCGGCACGACCTGGGTGAGCCATCTGCTGCAGCGCCTGACCCACGCGCTGCTGGTCGACGACGATGCCAGGGCGCAGATCACCGCCGCCGGCGTGCACTACGCGCAGCGGGCGCAGGCGTTCGCCCAGCTGCTGCGCGTGCAAGGACTGGATGCCGCCGCCGGCGACGGCCTGAACCTCTGGGTCGCGGTGCCGGCCTCGGCGCGGTCGGTCTCGGAGCAGCTGATGCGCCGCGGGTGGCTCGCGCGCACCGGGGACGAGTTCCGGCTCGAGGCGACCGACTCGCACCATCTGCGACTGACGGTGCACGACCTCGACGACGCCGATGCCCGGCGCCTGGCCGCGGATCTGGCGGCGGCCGTGGCCGTCGCGGCGTAGCGGGCGCGACGGGGCGGCGGGCGGCGGTGTGCGGCGGTGTGCGCCGCCGGCCGCGCGGATGACATGATCGATCGGTGCAGATCCTCTCCATCCAGTCGGCCGTCGCCTACGGCCATGTCGGAAACTCGGCCGCCGTCTTTCCGCTGCAGCGCATCGGCGTCGACGTGCTGCCGGTGTACACGGTCAACTTCTCCAACCACACCGGGTACGGCGCGTGGCGCGGCCCGATGATCAGTCCCGACGACGTGCGGGATGTCATCACCGGCATCGCCGAGCGCGGTGTGCTCGGCCAGATCGACGCCGTGCTCAGCGGATATCAAGGCGACACGGGCATCGCCGACGTGATCCTCGAGGCCGTCGCCCAGGTCAAGGCGGCCAACCCCGCGGCCGTGTATGCGTGCGACCCGGTGATGGGCAACGCCGAGTCGGGCTGCTTCGTGGCGCCGGCGATCCCCGACCTGCTGCGCGAGAAGGTGGTGCCGGCGGCCGACATCATCACGCCCAACCAGTTCGAGCTGGGGTATCTGACCGGCACCGAGCCCGACACGCTGGAGTCGACGCTGGCCGCTGCCGACGCGGTGCGGGCGCTGGGGCCGCGCACCGTGCTGGTCACGAGCGTGGAGCGGCCCGACCGCCCCGCCGACACGATCGAGATGCTCGCGGTCGACGATGCCGGCGCGTGGATCGTGCGCACCCCATTGCTGCCGCTGAAGGCCAACGGCTCGGGCGATGTGACGGCGGCCCTGTTCACGGCGCACTATGTGCAGGGCCGGGATGCCGCCGCCGCGCTGGCGCGCACCGTGTCGAGCGTGTTCGACCTGCTCGAGCGCACGCATGCCTCGGGCCAGCGTGAGCTGCAGCTCGTGGCGGCGCAGGAGTCCTACGCGCACCCGCGCATGCAGTTCGAGGTCGCCCAGGTGCGCTGAGGTTCGCACCCCGTCGAGAACGCGCACACTGTGCCCCATGCTGCCCGGCCGCGCAGTGTGCGCGTTCTCGGCGGGTTCTCACCGCGGGCTGGCGCACCCCGACGCGCCCGAGAGTCAGCCCCAGGCGTCGGCGACGGCTCGGCGGATCTCGCCCAGCAGCTGCGGCAGCGCCTTGGTCTTGGCGATGATCGGGAAGAAGTTCGCGTCGGTGTCCCAGCGCGGCACGATGTGCTGATGCAGGTGCTCGTCGACGCCGGCGCCGGCGACCCGGCCCTGGTTCATGCCGATGTTGAAACCGTCGCAGCGCGACACGCGGCGCAGCACCTCCATGGCGTGCTGCGTGATCGCACCGATCTCGGCGACCTCTGCGGGGGTCGCCTGATCGTAGGTCGCGATGTGCCGGTACGGGCACACCAGCAGATGCCCCGAGTTGTACGGGAACAGGTTCAGCAGCGCGTAGCAGGTCGTCCCGCGGTGCACGATCAGCCCGTCTTCGTCGCTCTTGTGCGGCGCCGCGCAGAACGGGCAGTCGGCGTGCATCGGGGCGGCGCCGGCCTGGATGTAGACCATCCGGTGCGGCGTCCACAGCCGCTGGAATTCGTCGGGCACCCCCGCCAGCTCGCTCGCGGCCACCAGATCCGCGACCTGCTCGGCCGCGGCATCCGACTCGGTCACGCCAGATCCTCGGCGCCGTTGACCAGAACCTTGCCGTCGATCGCGCGGCGGATCAGCGCCACTGCCTCGTCGACCCGCACGCCATTGCGCCGCGATCCGTCGCGGAAGCGGAACGACACGGTGCCGCCGGCCCGGTCGGCCTCGCCGGCGATCAGCTGTAGCGGCACCTTCTGCGTCGTGTGCGTGCGGATCTTCTTCTGCATGCGGTCGTCGCTGTGGTCGACCTCGGCCCGCACGCCGTCCGCGCGCAGCCGGGCGACGATCTCATCCAGATAGTCGGCGTACTCCTCGGCGACCGGGATGCCGACGACCTGCACCGGTGACAGCCACACCGGGAACGCCCCGGCGTAGTGCTCGAGCAGGATCGCGAAGAAGCGCTCGATCGAGCCGAACAGGGCGCGGTGGATCATCACCGGCCGGTGCTTATCGCCGTCGGGGCCGGTGTACTCCAGGCCGAACCGCTCGGGCAGATTGAAGTCCAGCTGCACCGTGGCCAG
Organism: Microbacterium kribbense; assembly: GCF_039537285.1. NCBI lineage: Bacteria > Bacillati > Actinomycetota > Actinomycetes > Micrococcales > Microbacteriaceae > Microbacterium > Microbacterium kribbense. The sequence continues at coordinate 338,657 of NZ_BAABAF010000008.1, forward strand.
CTGCCACATGCGCCCGAGGGCGTCTCGGGTCTTCAGGTCGATCTTGGGGCCGTAGAACGCCGCTTCGCCGGGGATCTCGGTCAGCTTGAGGCCGGACGCGCGGGCCACCGTGCGCAGCGCGTCGGTCGCCATCGTCCAGTGCTCCTCGTCGCCGATCCACTTCGACTTCTCGTCGTCGCGCATCGACAGCTCGAGCTCGAACTCGGTCAGGCCGAAGTCGCGCAGCATCGACAGCACGAAGTCGAGCACCTTGGTGGCCTCGTCCTCCAACTGGTCGGGGGTGACGAACAGGTGCGAGTCGTCCTGCGTGAACCCGCGCACCCGGGTCAGCCCGTGCAGCGCGCCGGAGAGCTCGTACCGGTAGACAGTGCCGTTCTCATACAGCCGCATCGGCAGGTCGCGATAGCTGCGCCCGCGCTCACGGTAGATCAGGATGTGCATCGGGCAGTTCATCGGCTTCAGGTAGTAGTCGATGCCCGCCTTGGTGATGTTGCCGTCGGCATCCCGCTCCTCGTCCAGCCGGATGGGCGGGAACATGCCCTCCTTGTAGGTGACGAGATGGTTGGACTCCAGGAACAGGTCCTTCTTGGTGATGTGCGGCGTGTACACATAGCTGTACCCGGCTTCGCGGTGCCGGCGCAGCGCGTGCTGCTCCATCTCCTGGCGGATGATGCCGCCCTTGGGGTGCCAGACGCTCAGGCCCGAGCCGATCTCGTCGGGGAAGCTGAACAGGTCCAGCTCCTTGCCCAGACGCCGATGGTCGCGCTTGGCGGCCTCGGCCAGCCGCTCCTGGTAGTCGCGCAACTCGTCCTTGGTGGCCCACGCGGTGCCATAGATGCGCTGCAGCTGCGGGTTGTGCTCGCTGCCGCGCCAGTACGCGCCGGCGACCCGGGTCAGACCCCAGCCGTTGCCGATCATGCGGGTGCTGGGCAGGTGCGGACCGCGGCAGAGGTCTTTCCACACCGTTTCGCCGTCGCGGCTGACGTTGTCGTAGATGGTCAGCTCGCCGCCGCCGACCTCGACGCTGGCGCCCTCCGTCTTCGAGGCCGCCGGGCCCTTCAGGTCGATCAGCTCGAGCTTGAACGGCTCGTTCGCGAGCTCCGCACGGGCCTGGTCGTCGGTGACGACGCGGCGGACGAAGCGCTGGCCCTCGCGCACGATGCGCTGCATCTCTTTCGTGATGGCCTTGAGATCTTCGGGGGTGAAGGGCTCTGCGACGTCGAAGTCGTAGTAGAAGCCGTCGGTGATCGGCGGGCCGATGCCGAGGTTCGTCTGCGGCCGGACGCGCTGCACGGCTTGTGCGAGCACGTGCGCCGTGGAGTGGCGCAGGATGTTCAGCCCGTCGGGGCTGTCGAGGGTGACCGGCTCGACGGCATCGGTCGCGGCGACCGTCGTGGCCAGGTCGACCAGCACCCCGCCCACGCGCATCGCGACGACCGAGCGGTCCGGGAACAGGGCGAAGCCGTCGGCGGGGTAGGTCACGTCCGACGGGTTGACGACGTCAGTCACAGGCAGATCTCCAGGTGGTGTGGCTCGGGTTGGCTCAGCTTCGCGACGCCGCAGCGCGCTGCCCGCTCGGGCCTACAGCGTTCGCGCGCCGGATGCCGCGACGTCCGCCGCACACACCTGCACGAGTTCCATGCCTCCGATTCTAGTCGCGGGCATCGCGCGCGTCAGGCGACGGTCAGATCGACCTGGATCTCGCCGGCGAGCTTCTCCAGCGCATCGACCGCGGCGGCCACATCGGCACCGGCGGCGGCCCGCGCGGTCACGGTGGCCTCGAACAGCTCGCCGCCGGACATCGGCGCCGGCGCGGTGCGGCTGGTCAGCCGGTCGATGGTGAGCCCGCCGGCGGCCACCGCCCGGGTGACGTCGCGGACCAGGCCCGGGCGGTCGTTGCCGAGCACGGTGAAGGTGACCTCCTCTCCCTGTGCCGGGGCGGTCTGCGTCGGCCCGTGGTAGGGCGTGACGTGCAGCGTGCCCTCGAGATCGCTCAGCGCTTCGGCGAGGCCGTCGCGCTTGTCGTCTGCGATCTCGACGAGCACGATGCCGGCGAAGGCGCCGGCGAGTTCGGCGAGCTCGCTGCGCTCCCAGTTGCCGCCGTGCCGGGCGACGACTTCGGCGAGGGTCTGCACGATTCCGGCGCGGTCGTCACCGACCACGGTGAGCACGAGGTAAGCCATAGCGCGAGCCTACTGCGCCGCTACGCGTGCACCGGGGCCCGATCCGCCTCGCTGCGCGATGGCGTGTCGTCGTCGGATGCCGCCGGTGCCGGCTCGGGCTGCGGCGGCGTCGCATGGGCCCGAACGCTGCGGGAGATCAGGTGCGCGGGGTGCTCGATGACCATCCAGAACAGCCAGGCCAGCAGCAGCGCCAGCGGAACCGCCGTGACCAGCGTCCACCGCATGCTGTCGGTGACGTTGGCCATCAGGATGACGATCGGCTCGTGGATCAGATACAGGCTGAACGAGATGCCGCCCAGCCACGCGACCGGCCGCCAGGTGAGGATGCGACGGACCGTCGAACAGTGCACCGCGGCGATCACGAGGATCACCGCGCCCAGCACGATCGGGGTCTGTGCGAGTACCACCGTGATGGCGTGGCCCAGCGGCGCCAGCAGCAGCCAGTGCATGCTCAGCAGCACCGTCGCCGCCAGCAGCACGGCGGTCCACACCAGCGGCCCCAGGCGGCGGGTGGTGCGGGCGACGACCCGCCCGATCCGCTCCCATTCGCCTTCCAGCGCGACGCCGACGCCGAAGATCGGCAGGTACTGCAGCGCCGGTGAGCCCGCGGCGGCGCCGACGTTGGACAGCACGATGCATACCAGCCCCAGCATCCATGCCGGGATCGCCCGCACCGCGAAGGCTGCGACCGGCAGCAGCAGCGAGAAGATCACCTCCCACCGCAGCGTCCACAGCGGTGAGACCACGCCCGAGGTGCCGCCGAGCAGGGTGATGTCTTTCACGATGTCGGCGAACGGGTAGCCGGCCGGCCGGCCGGTGAGCCAGGGGCTGTCGGTGGCGCCGTCGTGCGGCAGCAGCAGCACCAGGCAGGCGAAGGCGACCGCGCCGAACACCGGCAGGTACAGCCGCAGGATGCGGGACGGGAAGTAGGCGTACCAGCTGAACGAGCGCGAGCGGATGGCGCGGGCCAGCACGAATCCGGAGAGCACGAAGAAGACCACGACCGCCTCGGCGCCGCCCCACAGCAGGTGCAGGGGGGTGTAGATCAGCGCGTACCGCAGGGGGCTGTGCACTGCCGGGCCCCCGTAGAGAGCGGCGGCCATCGACGGCGAGACCAACAAGGTATGCCCGACCACCACGACGAGCGCCGCTATGCCCCGGAGCCCGTCGAGAGCAGACAAACGTGAAGCGGGAGGCATCCGCTTCACGCTAGCCACCGCAGGTTGGAACTTGCTGGGTACCATAAGAAAATCCCCGGCGAACCGGGGGTTTCAATTTGTGAGTGCGCGATACTGGGATCGAACCAGTGACCTCTTCCGTGTCAGGGAAGCGCGCTACCGCTGCGCCAATCGCGCCCGTACGGGCTGTTCACTTGTCCGGCGAGCCGGGAGTGGAGGTGGCGACGGGATTCGAACCCGTGTAAACGGCTTTGCAGGCCGGTGCCTAGCCACTCGGCCACGCCACCATGTGGTTCGAACACCACGGTGTGATCCTCCGGGGAGGATCCTCACACTCGAGCGGATGACGAGACTCGAACTCGCGACCCTCACCTTGGCAAGGTGATGCGCTACCAACTGCGCTACATCCGCATTTCGCATCGGATCTCTCCGGCGCTGAATTGACTTTAGCCGATCCAAAGCGCTGCGCAAAACCCGACATCCCCCGCGCGTGTCACACCGATTTGGTTCGAACAACCCCCGTTCATCCGGTAACATCGATACTCGGCCCCGCAGGGCCATGGGGCGATTGGCGCAGTTGGTAGCGCGCTTCCTTCACACGGAAGAGGTCGTCGGTTCGAGTCCGGCATCGCCCACCCACGACACCCCCGCCACGCGCATCCGGCCGGCGCGCGCGGATCAGTCCGCGACGGCCCACCCGTAGCGCCGGTGCAGCACCGCTGCGACCTTCTCGAAGCGCTCGCGGTCCAGCGCCGCCGCCTCCCGGCGCAGCCCGTACCGGTGCACGAGGTAGAACTGGTCGACGTCGACCCACGACGGCCGGCCCGCGGAATCCCAGCTGCCCGACCCGATCGACAGGAACTCGCGGTCGCCGTCATGGTCCTTGCTGGTCAGCTTCACCGCGTACACGTGCTCCTGGTCGAGCCGGCCGATCACCAGCACCGGCCGATCCTTGCCGCGGCCGTCGTTCTCTTCGAACGGCACCCACGTCCAGACGATCTCGCCGGCATCAGGTGCGCCGTCGATCTTGGGCGCGTAGCCGATCGTGAGGTCGTTTCCAGCGGGCGGCGCGATCTCGTGCGTCGCGGTGCCGCCGTCGCGGCCCGGCGTGAACTCATCAGCCGGTGGGCTCGAGCGGGGTGCCGCCCGGCGCCCCGAGATGCGGCCGGAGCGCTGTCCGCCGACCAGCAGCCGCAGGATTCGGGAAAGGATGCCGTCGCCAGAACTCATCCCGTCACCTTATCGAACGGCGTCGGACCGGCCCCGCCCGACGGCAGCCGACTCAGCTCAGAACCCGGTCGGCCGCCGGCACGGCCGGCTCCACCGGCTCGGCCGGCGCGGCCGGCGCGGCCGCCACAGCCGGGATGATCGGAATCGGCCCGCTGCCGACCGTGCCATCCGGGAACTCATAGCCGCTCTCGCCGTGCACGACGGTGTCCACGCCCGCCAGCTCGTCCTCGCTGCGGATCCGGAAGCCCATCGTCTTCTGGATGCTCCATCCGATCACCCACGAGACACCGAACGAGAAGGCCATCACCGAGATCGCGGCGATCGCCTGCACGATCAGCTGGTCGGCGTTGCCACCGACCAGCAGGCCGGTCCCGGTGGCGAACAGGCCCAGATACAGCGTGCCCAGCAGGCCGCCGACCAGGTGCACGCCGACCACGTCCAGCGAGTCGTCGATGCGCAGCAGGTACTTCAGCTCGATCGCCTTGGCGCACACGATGCCGGCGACAAGTCCCAGCAGCAGCGCCCATCCGGGCGTCAGATTCGCGCAGGCGGGGGTGATCGCCACCAGCCCGGCGACGGCGCCCGATGCCGCGCCCACGGCCGTCGGCTTGCGGCCGGTGAACCGCTCCACCAGGAGCCAGCCGAGGATGGCCGCCGCCGTCGCGCCGAGCGTGTTGATCGTGATCAGTCCGATCGGTGAACCGGATGCCGCGATCCCGCCGCCGGTGGCCGCTGCGCCGCCGTTGAACCCGAACCAGCCGAACCACAGCAGCCCCGCACCCAGCAGCACCAGCGGAACGTTGTGCGGCTTGTTGATGTGCTTGCTGAACCCGACCCGCTTGCCCAGCACGAGTGCCAGCGCCAGCGCCGCCGAACCCGCGTTGATGTGCACCGCGGTGCCGCCGGCGTAGTCGATCACATTCGCGGAGAGCCCCAGATGCGTGCCGAGCGTGGCGATCCATCCGTTCGGGTTCCACACCCACCCGGCGACCAGGAAGTAGTCGAACGTGACGAACAGCGCCACGAACGCCATCCACGCGCCGAACTTCGCACGATCCGCGATCGCGCCCGAGATCAGCGCCACCGTGATGATCGCGAACGTCGCGCCGAATGCCACGCCGACCAGGTCGACGTTCGAACTCGCCCCCGAGGCGAGGCCGGCCAGCCCGAAGTCGGCGAACGGGTCGCCGACGAACCCCACCCACCCGGTCGACACGTTCTGCATGCTGAATCCGTACAGGATCCAGAGCACCGCGACGATCCCCATCGCCCCGAAGCTCATCATCATCATGCTGACGACGCTCTTGGCCCGCACCAGCCCGCCGTAGAAGAACGCCACGCCGGGCGTCATCAGCAGCACCAGGGCCGTGGCCACGAGATACCAGGAAAGATTTCCGCTGTCCATGCGGCACAGTCTGTTCCCGGCGCGTTACCGCACACCGCGAGTAATGTTTCGCGCCGGTTACAGCCGGCCCGTGGATGTGAAGATCATGTTTCGCCGCCGGTGCGAGCGGGCCGGACTCACGAGGTGGTCAGGGCGATCAGACGCGAGACCGCCCGGAGGTACTTCTTGCGGTAGCCACCGGCGAGCATCTCCGCGCTGAACACGTCGCTGAGCGAATGCCCGGTGGCGCGGATCGGCAGCTGCGCGTCGTAGGCGCGGTCCACGAAAGCGACGAACCGCAGCGCCGCGGACTGATCGTCCAGCTGTGTCACGTCGCGCAGTCCGATCAGGCCGACATCGGTGATCAGCCGGAGGTACCGCGATGGGTGCACGCGTGCGAGGTGGGCGATGAGCTCGCCGAACACGTCATCCGACACGGCCTGAGCCCCTGCGGCGTCGGCCAGCTCCCGCTCGTAGGCGTCGGCGGTCAGGGCCGGCGCGACGCCGTCCACGGCGCGCTGCCGGTAGTCGGTGCCGTCGATGCGGATGGTTTGGAAGCGGTCCGACATCGCCTGGATCTCACGCATGAAATCCTGCGCGGCGAACCGGCCCTCCCCCAGCGCGTTCGGCGGAGTGTTGGATGTCGCGGCGAGCTTCGTGCCGCCTGAGACCAGCTCTCCCAGCATCCGGGTCATCACCATCGTGTCGCCCGGGTCGTCCAGCTCGAACTCGTCGATGCACAGCAGCTGCGAGCCGCGGAACAGCTCCACGGTCTTCTGGTAGCCCAGAGCCCCTACCAGCGCCGTGTACTCGATGAACGAGCCGAAGTACTTCCGGCGGGCCGGCGTCGCGTGGTACACAGCCGCCAGCAGGTGGGTCTTGCCGACCCCGAAACCGCCGTCCAGGTACACGCCGGGCTTGAGCTCGGCCTGCTTCTTCGCGCGGTGGAACAGCCGCGCCTTCGGCGCGGGCCCTGACGGCGAGCTGAACGCGATCAGCGTCTCTTTCGTGCTCAGCTGCGACGGATACTCCGGATCGGGCCGGTACGAGTCGAACGTGGCGGCCTCGAACTGCGGCGGCGGCACCAGGGCGGCGACCATCTCATCGCCGGTCACCACCGGGAGGCGGTCGGTCAGATGCACGATCGAAGTGGACAACGCTGCTGCTCCTGCGGGGCGGACACTCCGTCATATGCCAGAACATGACGGAGTGTGAACGAACGGGCTCGGCGCCCGAGCGGGCGGCTAATCTCGGAAGAGACGGCATCAACCCTACGCCGTCGACAAGACCGGATTTCTCTCAGAGGAGCACACCCATGGCAGTAGAGCTCGACACGTCGTCTGCGAAGTTCAGCGAGTATGCCGACCCGGGGCGACTTGTGACGGCGGATTGGCTGCAGGAGCGTCTCGGCCAGCCGGGCCTGGTCGTGGTGGAGTCCGACGAGGACGTGCTGCTGTACGAGGTCAGCCACATCCCCGGCGCGGTGAAGGTGGACTGGCACACCGAGCTGAACGACCCGGTGGTGCGCGACTACCTGGACGGTGCCGGCTTCGCCGAACTGCTCAGCAGCAAGGGCATCTCGCGAGATGACACGATCGTCATCTACGGCGACAAGAACAACTGGTGGGCGGCATACGCGCTCTGGGTGTTCTCATTGTTCGGTCACGAGGACGTCCGTCTGCTCGACGGCGGCCGCGACCTGTGGCTGGCCGAGAAGCGGCCGGTGACCACCGAGGTCCCGGTGCGCGAGCGCACTGAGTACCCCGTGGTCGAGCGCGACGACAACGAGCTGCGCGCGTTCAAGGAGGACGTGCTGGCCAACCTCGACAAGCCGCTGATCGACGTGCGCTCGCCCGAGGAGTACACCGGCGAGAAGACGCACATGCCCGACTACCCGCAGGAGAGCTCGCTGCGCGGCGGCCACATCCCGACCGCGAAGAGCGTGCCGTGGAAGCGCGCCGTGGCCGAGGACGGCACGTTCAAGGCCCGCCCCGAGCTCGAGGCGATCTACCGCACCGAGGTCGGCCTGACCGACGGCGTGCCGATCATCTCGTACTGCCGCATCGGTGAGCGCTCGAGCCACACCTGGTTCGTGCTGCAGCACCTGCTCGGCTTCGAGGATGTGCGCAACTACGACGGCTCCTGGACCGAGTGGGGCTCCGCCGTGCGCGTGCCGATCGTAACCGGCACCGAGCCGGGCGAGATCCCGGCAGACCGCTGAGCGCGCGTGGGACAATTGCAGGATGACTGAACCGCACCTGCCGGACGCCCTCGCACAGATTCGGGACGAGTTCCTGGACTTGGACGAGCCGGAGCGCCTGCAGCTTCTGCTGGAGTTCTCCCAGGAGCTGCCGGCGGTCCCGGCCCGCTACGAGGGCCACCCCGAGATGTACGAGCGGGTCAGCGAGTGCCAGTCGCCGGTGTTCATCGCCACCGAGGTCAACGACGGCATCGTCGCGCTGCACGCGACGGCGCCGGCCGAGGCCCCCACCACCCGCGGGTTCGCCAGCATCCTCGTGCAGGGCATCTCCGGACTGCCCGCCGAGGAGGTGCTGGCCATTCCCAGCGACTATGCGATGAGCCTGGGCCTGACCCGCGCGGTCTCGCCGCTGCGACTGTCGGGCATGACCGGCATGCTGGTGCGCGCGCAGCGCCAGGTGCGGGCGCTTACCTCGATCTGAACGCACACCGGCTCGGGCGCTGCCCGGGCCGGTGTGCGTCCTGCGTGCGGAGCGCCGTCACACGATGGATGACGCGCGCTCCGGCATCCGCTCCCGCACCGCCCGCCCGGTCAGGAGCGCGACGCCCAGCGCCAGCACGGCGAGCAGGTAGAGCAGGTACGTGAGATAGAACGGCGCCAGGATGCCGCACACGCCGCCGATCACGGCGACCACCTGCAGCCAGACCGGCATCCGGGTGCGCATCGCGATCACGATCGCGATGACCCCGACGCACAGCGCCGGCCCGCACACTGCGGCCAGGTTCCCGATCTCGGTGACGAGGTAGACCACGGCATGCGGAGTCTGCTCGCGCACGACGCTGCCGCCTTCTGACATCCCGACCGCGACTCCCCCGGCCAGCAGCGATCCGGCCACGCTGAGAGCGGCGCCGATGGTGGCCAGCGCCGACAGCGGTTGCCCGACGCCGGGGATCTTCCGCAGTCCCGCGCCGAACACGACCAGTGCCAGAGCCCCCAGGGCGGCGATGTACCAGACGATGAAGGCGACGGGAGCATGCGCGGCAGCGATGTAGCCGACGACTTTCGTGTCGGAGTAGTCGCCGCCGGGTGCCCCCGAGAGCATGAAGGCGACGAACGTCGCCAGGGCGTAGACGAGCAGGCCGATGCCCGCTGAGCGCGGGGCGATGGATGTGGACATTGGTTCCTCCCGAGGGTGAGCCACCCGGAGATCGGGCCGCACTCCGAACGGTAGGAGCCCGGCACCGCTGCCCGCGTCCTGCGCAGTGACGGTCTTGCTGCCGCCCGACCGGACCGGCGCAGTCGTCCGCACGGGCGAGGCAGTCCGCGCCGACGACGCCGGGATCATGCCAGAGGATGATGCGCTCGCGCAGGCCAGGTCGTACGGTGAGAGCGTGAAGCCTCCCAGCTGGGCTTTTGACCTCACGATCGCCGGCGCGGCTGCCGTCTCGGGCATCGTCGAGGCGTTCTGGGGCGTGAACGCCACCCACCTGCAGGGGCCGCCGGTCGCCGAGGCCGCTGTCTACGTGATCACGGGGCTGCTGTTGGTGATCCGCCGCGTCGCACCGTTGTGGTGCCTGGCCGCGATCACCGCCGTCAGCGTCGCGGAGTTCGCCGTCTTCGGTGCACCGGAGGGGCTCGGAGTGGCCCTGCCGGGCATCGTCGCCGGCTACTCGACCGGTCGCTACCTCGATCGGCGCAGATCGTGGTGGGGGCTCGTGCTGCTTGCCGTGCTGTGGGTCGCATGGGACGGCTTCGACCCCGTCGCGACCACCCCGCTGCTGCGCCTGCAGCAGCTCGGCTGGTTCTCGCCGTGGCTCGTGGCCTGGCTCATCGGCGCACTCGTGCGCAGCCAGATGCTGCACGCCGCGCATCGGCGGGCCGTGCGCACCGAGCAGGAGGCGCGAGCGGCGGCCGAGGAGCGCAGCCGGATCGCCCGGGAGCTGCACGATGTGATCGGGCACAGCGTCAGCGTGATGACCGTGCAGGCGTCCGCGGTGCGCCGCCGGCTCACGGCGGATCAGGTCGCCGAACGCGAGGCGCTGGAGACCGTGGAGGCCGTGGGACGGGAGGCGCTGGTCGAGATGCGGCGGGTCGTGGGGATGCTGCGCCAGGGCGACGACGACATCGACCGCCATCCTGCTCCAGGCCTGGACCAGCTCGAGACGCTGGCGGAGAAATTCCGGGCCGCCGGCCTCCCGGTCGCGGTGCACACGGCCGGCGACGGACCGGACCCGCCGCCGGGGGTGGGCCTGACCGCGTATCGCATCGCGCAGGAGGGCCTCACGAACACGCTCCGTCATGCCGACTCGCCCCACCGGGTCGACGTGACGGTGACCCGCGGAGCGGAGGGCATCGTCATCACGATCCAGGATGACGGAGCGGCCGTCGCTCCACATCCCGAGCCCGGCCACGGTCTGCTCGGCATGCGGGAGCGCGTCTCGCTGTACGGTGGCACGCTGATCGCCCACCGGCGCGATGCGGGCGGGTTCGAGCTCGTCGCCCGGCTGCCGTACACACCGGACGCCGCGCTCCGGGATGCCGTCGCACCGGAGACCACCGCGCCGGCGGCGGGCGGAGGCGCAGCGTGAGCATCGGCATCCTCATCGCCGACGACCAGGCGCTCGTGCGGCGCGGATTCCGCATGATCCTCGAGATCGAACCCGACTTCGCCGTGCTCGGCGACGCGGTCGACGGGGACGACGCGATCGCCCAGGCTCGGCTCCTGCAGCCCGACATCGTGCTCATGGATGTGCGGATGCCCGGCACCGACGGCATCGAGGCGACCCGGCGCATCCTCGCCGATCCGGCGATCGGCGACGGCACCCGCGTCGTGATGCTCACGACCTTCGACATGGACCAGTACGTGTACGACGCACTGGGGGCCGGTGCCAGCGGCTTCCTGCTGAAGGATGTGGAGCCGGAGCTGCTGGTCACCGGCATCCGCTCGGTGCACGCCGGTGAATCGCTGCTGGCCCCGAGCGTCACCCGGCGGGTGATCGCGGCGTTCCTGCAGCGGGCGCCGGTGACGGCGGATTCGACGGGCAGGATCTCGCGGCTCACACCCCGCGAGCAGCAGATCCTGCGACTGCTCGCCCGCGGACTGACCAACGCCGAGATCGCCCGGGCGCTGTTCGTGTCCGAGACGACGGTGAAGACGCACGTGGGCCGGGTGCTCGCGAAGCTCGAACTGCGCGATCGCGTGCACGCGGTGATCTACGCCTACGAGCACGGCGTCGCCGAGCCTACGGCTGAGGTGCCTCGGACGCGTCCACCGCGCTGAGCCGGTGGGCCGACAGCCACGACCGGATGCTGTCGGTCCACCGCTGCGGGTCGTAGTTCCAGAGTTTGGTGTGCCGCGCGACCTGGAACACCGCAAGCGCGACGAGGTCGGGGCGCGCCAGAAGCAGCCGGTGCGAGGCATCCGAGGGCACGAAGCCGTCGTCGTCGCTGTGCAGGATGAGAATCGGATGCCGGAGCTCGGCGGCGCGCTCCACGACATCCAGCCGGTCCAGCGGAATCCCGGACGAGCCGGTCAGCGGCTTGGCCCAATCGGTCTGGATGGCCTCCATCGCCAGGTCTGTGACCGGCGCCGGAAGCCGGCGCTGGTGCGCCTGGTAGTCCAGCACGACCCGCCAGTCCACGACCGGCGAGTCCAGAATGAGCCCCGCGATGGCGTCCCGGTGCGGCGAGGTCAGCTCCGCCTGCAGCGCGATCGCTCCTCCCATCGACCAGCCCATCAGGATGACCCTGCGCGCGCCCCGGCGCAGCGCGAAGCCGATCGCGGCATCCACGTCGCGCCATTCCGTCGCGCCCAGCGCGTAGGTGCCGCCGCGGGTGCGCGGGGCTTCACCGTCGTTGCGGTACGAGACCACCAGCATCGGGAATCCGAGCGCGGTCATCACCGGCACCGCGCGCAGGCATTCGGCGCGCTTGGTCCCGCGCCCGTGGATGCCGATCACCCAGGTGTCGGCCTGCGCGTCGGCCGGGAACAGCCATGCCGGGCAGGCTCCGATCGCCGAGCCGATCAGCTCGTCGCTGAACGGCAGATGCAGCTGCTCGGGAGTGTCGTAATACCACCCGCTGAAGGCGGCTTCGCCCTGCAGCCGCGAATCGGGCCCGATCTCGGTGAGCAGTTTGCGCGTGACGGTCTTCTCGTCGGAGCTGAGCACCGTGCCGATCTTCACGTACGACTCGGTGCCCGAGGTGAACAGACCGTAGCGGCCGGGCAGAGCCGTATCGGGCGTGCGCGCCAGGGTGATCGTCTGCGCCGCCAGGTCCAGGCCGACGATCTCGGTGTCGGGCACGCGCTCGGCCGGCCGCACCACGAGTCGGGCCATCCGCAGCGACACCAGCCCCCAGGCGGCCACAACGGCCGCCAGCGCGGTGGCGAGGACGACGATACCGGCGAGAACACCGGTGCGGAGTGCGGGTTCGGCGCCGACGGGTGCGGCGCGCCTGGAAGGCTTCATCGACGGTTCACTCTAGTCTGTCCGCGTGGCAGAACCTCTCCCCTCCACGCCCTTCGAGCATGCTGCGGCGCAGGTGCACGCCGCCTCGTTCCGGTCGGACCTCGTCGTGCGTGAGATCGCCGCACCCGCGGGCCTCGCCCCGTTCGCGCTCGCGCTGGCCGCCGATGTGCGCCCGGATGCGGCCGACGGCCAGTCGCAATACGGCACCGGCCGGTTCGTCCTGCTGCACGATCCGGACGAACCGGATGGGTGGGACGGGCCATGGCGTATCGTGAGTTTCGCACAGGCTCCGCTCGAGCCTGAGATCGGCAGCGATCCACTCCTTGCCGACGTCGCCTGGTCGTGGCTGGTCGATGCCCTCGCCTCGCGCGAGGCCGGATACCACTCGGCCGCGGGCACCGCCACCAAGACGCTCTCCCGGGGCTTCGGCTCGCTGGCCGCCGAGGGCGACGGATCCCAGATCGAGCTGCGCGCGTCCTGGTCGCCCGAGGGCGAGATGGGCGCGCACGTACAGGCGTGGGCGGAGCTGGTCTGCATGCTGGCCGGCCTGCCGCCGGGGTCGGAGGGTATCGAGGTGTTCACGGCGCGGAGGATGATGCGTGACTGACTATGACGTGCTGACCGATGCCGGCGCCCTGCGCGACGCGGCACAGGCGCTGGCCGAAGGAACCGGCCCGGTCGCGGTCGACGTCGAGCGGGCCAGCGGGTACCGCTACTCGCAGCGGGCGTACCTGGTGCAGATGTACCGGCGGGATGCCGGGGTGTTCCTGTTCGACCCGCCCGCGATCGGCGACTTCGCGCCGTTGCAGGACGTTCTGGCCGACCAGGAATGGGTGCTGCACGCCGCCAGCCAGGACCTGCCGTCCCTGCGCGAGCTGGAGCTGGTCCCCCGGACGATCTTCGATACCGAGCTGGCCGCGCGCCTGCTGGGCCACGAGCACGTGGGCCTGGGTGCGGTCGTCGAGGAGATCCTCGGCATCACGCTGGCCAAGGCCCACTCCGCCTCCGACTGGTCGACCCGCCCGCTGCCCCAGTCCTGGCTGGAGTACGCCGCGCTGGACGTGCTGCATCTGATCGACGTGCGCGATGCGCTGGATGCCGAGCTGGTGCAGCAGCAGAAGATCGGCTTCGCGCAGGAAGAGTTCGCCGCCGAGCTGACCCGGCTGCCCAAGCCTGCGCGCGAAGACCCGTGGCGGCGCCTGAGCGGCCTGCACACGCTGCACGGCCGGCGCGCGTTCGCCGTCGCCCGCGAGTTGTGGCAGGCGCGCGAGGAGTTCGCGCAGCAGCAGGATGTCTCGCCCGGCCGCCTGGTGCCCGACCGTGCACTGGTGGCCGCGGTGCGCGCCGACCCGCGCTCGAAGGGCGAGCTCGCCGGTGTGCACGAGTTCACCGGCCGGGCCAGCCGTTCGCAGCTGGACCGCTGGTGGGCGGCGATCGAGCGCGGCCGCGCGGCGGCGGATCTGCCGCTGGAGCGGCTCGGCGGCGGCGGGCTGCCGCCGGTGCGGGCGTGGCGCGACCGCAACGCCGCGGCCGACGAGCGCATCAAGGCCGCCCGGCCGGTGGTCGAGGCGCATGCGCAGGCGCTGCAGATGCCCGCCGAGAACCTGCTGACCCCCGAGCTGCTGCGCCGGGTGGCCTGGCAGCCGCCCGAGCCCGCGACGGCCGAGGCCATCGGCGACGCGCTCGCGGACCTGGGCGCGCGACGGTGGCAGATTGCAGAGACTGCACAGCTGATCGCCGATGCCTTTGTCGCTTCCGTGCAAGTGGCCGAGGATGCCCCCGCGGACGCTTCGTAGGTTGCGCACACCCGGTTCGGGGCCGGCTCTGGGCACTGCCTAGGCTGGGGTCATTCCCTAGTTTTGGAGGCATTGTGGCCGAGCTCTCGGACGTCTTCTTCGTCGATGGCATGCGCACCCCGTTCGGACGTGCCGGCGAGAAGGGCATGTACTGGAACACCCGCGCCGATGACCTCGCCGTGAAGACGACCATCGGGCTGATGGAGCGCAATCCGCAGGTGCCCGGCGAGCGGATCGACGACGTCGCCGTGGCCGCGACCAGCCAGACCGGAGACCAGGGGCTGACCCTGGGCCGCACCGTCTCGCTGCTGGCGGGCCTGCCCGAGTCGGTGCCCGGTCTCGCCATCGACCGGATGTGCGCCGGCGCGATGACCAGCGTCGCCCTGATGTCGGCATCCATCGGCACCGGAATGTACGACCTGGCCCTCGCCGGCGGCGTCGAGCACATGGGTCATCACCCGATCGGTGCCAATGCCGACCCGAATCCGCGCTTCGTGGCCGAGAAGCTGGTCGACCCGGCCGCGCTGAACATGGGCGTGACGGCCGAGCGCATCCACGACCGGTTCCCGCACCTGACGCGCGAGCGCGCCGACCGATACGGCATGCTCAGCCAGCAGAAGGTGCAGGCGGCCTACGACGCGAACAAGTTCCAGCCCGATCTGGTGCCGGTGGCCACGCGCGGCGCCGACGGCGCCTGGGGCCTGGCGACCGTCGACGAGGGGCGAAGGCCCGAGACCACGATGGAGGGTCTGGCCGGCCTGAAGACGCCGTTCCGGCCACACGGCCGGGTCACCGCCGGCACGTCGTCGCCGCTGACCGACGGTGCGACGATGTCGCTGCTGGCCGGCGGCGACGCCGTGCGCGAGCTGGGCCTTGCGCCGAAGATGAAGCTCGTCTCGTTCGCGTTCGCCGGCGTCGCCCCCGAGATCATGGGCATCGGCCCGATCCCGTCCACCGAGAAGGCGTTGCGCAAGGCGGGGCTGACGATCGACGACATCGGCCTGTTCGAGCTGAACGAGGCCTTCGCCATCCAGGTGATCTCACTGCTGGACCACTTCGGCATCGCCGATGACGACCCACGCGTCAACCAGTGGGGCGGTGCGATCGCCGTCGGCCACCCGCTGGCGGCCACCGGCGTGCGGCTGATGATCCAGCTCGCCGCCCAGTTCGCCGAGCGGCCCGACGTGCGCTATGGGCTCAACGCGATGTGCGTGGGCCTGGGCCAGGGCGGCTCGGTCATCTGGGAGAACCCCTACTACGACGGCAAGAAGAAGTGAGCGGCGCCGACATGACCGACCCGATATCCGCACAGTACGCCGACGTCGACTTCACCCCGCTGGACGCCTTCGCGGCGGACGAGGTCGTCACGCACTCCCCCGTGCAGGACGTGCGCCTGTCCTCCGGCAAGACGCTCGCTCTGATCACGCTGGACAACGGCCGTGACCACCGCCGCCCCAACACGCTCGGCCCGGCCACGCTGGCCGAGCTGCACCAGACCCTCACCGGCCTCGCACAGCGGGCCGCCTCCGGCCAGATCCAGGCGGTCGGCATCACCGGCAAGCAGTACATCCTGGCCGCCGGCGCCGACCTGTCCGACATCTCACGGCTCGACTCGAAGGCGAACGCGAAGCTGATCGCCCAGCGCGGCCACCAGGTGCTCGGCATGCTCGGTGCGCTGGGCGTGCCCACGTTCGCGTTCGTGAACGGCCTCGCCCTCGGCGGGGGTCTGGAGATCGCGCTGAACTCGTCCTACCGGACGGTGGACGCATCCGCGGCGGCCATCGCGCTGCCCGAGGTGTTCCTGGGCATCATCCCCGGCTGGGGCGGCGCCTGCCTGCTGCCGAATCTGATCGGCATCGAGAACGCACTCGAGGTCGTCGTCTCCAACCCGCTCAAGCAGAACCGGATGCTGCGCCCGCAGCAGGCGTTCGACTACGGCATCTTCGACGCGATCTTCGGAGCGGCGAACTTCCTCGAGGACTCGCTGCGCTGGGCCGACCAGGTGCTCGGCGGCCAGATCACGGTGGAGCGCAAGAACGAGCCGGGGCGCATCGAGCGCACCGTGAAGTGGCCGGCGGCGATCAAGATCGCCCGCGGCATGCTGCAGGCGCGCATCGGCACGGTGCCCCGCTCCCCCTATGCCGCCCTCGAGCTGCTGGAGAAGGCCCGCAGCGGCAACTCGCGCAAGGACAAGGCCGCCGGCTTCGCCCGCGAAGACGAGGAGCTGTCCGAACTGGTCGTCGGCGACCAGTTCGCGGCATCCATGTATGCTTTCGACCTCGTGCAGAAGCGCGCCAAGCGCCCCGTCGGCGCCCCCGACAAGGCCCTGGCCCGCAAGGTCACGATGGTGGGCGTGATCGGCGCGGGCCTGATGGCCAGCCAGTTCGCCCTGCTGTTCGTGCGCAAGCTGCAGGTCCCGGTGCTGATCACCGACCTCGACCAGGCGCGCGTGGACAAGGGCCTGGCCTACATCGGCGACGAGATCGACAAGCTCGCCGCGAAGGGCCGGATCGACTCCGACACGGCGAACAAGCTGCGCGGGCTCATCCACGGCACGACCGACAAGAGCGAATACGCCGACTGCGACTTCGTCATCGAGGCGGTCTTCGAAGAGGTCGGCGTCAAGCAGCAGGTGTTCGGCGAGATCGAGCAGATCATCGCCGAAGACGCGATCCTGGCCACCAACACGTCGTCTTTGTCGGTCGCCGAGATCGGGTCGAAGCTCGCGCACCCCGAGCGGCTGATCGGCTTCCACTTCTTCAACCCGGTCGCCGTGATGCCGCTGATCGAGATCGTGGCGACCCCGCAGAGCACGGATGCCGCGCTGTCCACGGCGTTCGTGGTCGCGCGCGGGCTCGGCAAGAGCGCCGTGCGCACCGCCGACGCCCCCGGCTTCGTCGTCAACCGGCTGCTGGCGGGCGTGATGGGCGAGGCCGCGCGGGCACTGTACGAGGGCACCCCGCTGCTGACCGTCGAGAAGGCGTTCGCTCCGCTCGGGCTGCCGATGACGCCGTTCCAGCTGATCGATCTGGTGGGCTGGAAGGTCGCCGCCCACGTGCAGGACACGATGGCGCACGCGTTCCCGGATCGGTTCTTCGCGTCGGCGAACTTCCACGAGCTGGCCGACCTGCCGCAGGTCGTCGAGAAGGACAAGAACGGTCGCGTCACCGGCTGGACCAAGGCTGCGCAGAAGGTGCTGAAGGGTGCCGTCGGCACCTCCCCGGTCGCCGAGGACGAGATCCTGCGTCGCGTGCAAGACCATCTGGCCCGCGAGATGCACCTGATGCTCACCGAAGGCGTGGTGCCCGAGGTCGAAGACATCGACCTGTGCCTGATCCTCGGCGCCGGCTGGCCGTTCATCGACGGCGGTGCGTCGCCGTACCTCGACCGCGAGGGCGCCTCCGAGCGGGTGTCCGGCGCGCCCTTCCACGACCCGAAGATCGTCGGCATCGGCGGCTGACCCGCCCGGCGCGCACGCCGTGCCCGGCGCCCGCCGAGAACCGGGTGCTCGCCGAGAACGCGCGAACTGCGCCCGCACACGGCTCAGCGACGCAGATTGCGCGGTCTCGGTGAGATCTCGGCGTTCCAGTCGGGCTCGGCCTGGCCGGATCGCCGCGCGACCGGCACGCGGGTGCCGAGCACCTGGGCCACGATGTCCTGGGCGATCTGCGGCGCGGTCAGGCCCGCGTCGGCGAGGATCTGGTCCCGGCTGGCGTGCGGGATGAACTCATCGGGCAGGCCCAGCTCGCTCACGGCGGTGTCCACCCCGGCCTCGCGCAGCACCTGCCGCATCCGGGTGCCGATGCCGCCGACCCGGATGCCGTCCTCGATCGTGACGACGAGGCGGTGGGATGCCGCCAGCTGCGTCACCGAGGGGGCGACCGGCACGACCCAGCGCGGGTCGATCACGGTCGCGCCGATGCCCTGCGCCCGCAGGGCAGCCGCGACATCCATCGCCGTGTGCGCCATCGGGCCGATGCCGATCAGCAGCACGTCCGCGCTCTCGCCGCGCGCCAGCACGTCCACGCCGTCCGGCAGACGCTCCAGAGCCGGCAGCGGCGCGCTGACGGCGCCCTTGGGGTAGCGCAGCACGGTCGGGCCGTCGTCGGTGGCGACGGCTTCACGCAGCTCCTCCCGCAGCCGCTCGGCGTCGCGCGGAGCGGCGATCCTGATGTGAGGCACCAGCTGCAGCGTCGCGAGGTCCCAGATGCCATGGTGGCTGGGGCCGTCCGGACCGGTCACGCCGGCGCGGTCGAGCACGAACGTGACGCCGGCATGGTGCAGACCGACATCCATCAGCATCTGGTCGAACGCCCGGTTCACGAACGTGGCGTACAGCGCCACCACCGGGTGCAGGCCGCCGTAAGCGAGCCCCGCCGCCGAGGCCACGGCATGCTGCTCGGCGATGCCGACGTCGTGCACGCGGTCGGCGAAGCGCTGTGCGAACGGCAGCAGCCCG
Source organism: Microbacterium kribbense (assembly GCF_039537285.1). Classification (NCBI taxonomy): domain Bacteria; kingdom Bacillati; phylum Actinomycetota; class Actinomycetes; order Micrococcales; family Microbacteriaceae; genus Microbacterium; species Microbacterium kribbense. The sequence continues at coordinate 357,556 of NZ_BAABAF010000008.1, forward strand.
GTCGGGCGCAGCATCGCGGCGGTCACCGCCACGACGTCGGCGCGCTGCGCGCCGATCTCGGCAAGCTCGGCGCCGAACACCTCGGTCCAGCTGGTCGCAGACCCCGAGCCCAGTGCGGCCCCGGTGCGCGGGTCGATCCGCCCGACCGCGTGGAACTGGTCGGCCTCGTCGTGGCGCGCCGGGCCGTAGCCGCGGCCCTTCTCGGTGATGGCGTGCACGATCACCGGGGCGCCGTACTGCTTGGCCAGGCGCAGCGTCTCGATCAGGGTCGGCAGGTCGTGTCCGTCGATCGGGCCGAGGTATTTGATGTCGAGGTTCGAGTACAGCGCCTCGTTGCCGGTGAAGCGGGACAGGAAGCCGCGCGTACCGCCGCGCAGACCGCGGTGCAGCGCGCGTCCGGCCGGGCCGAACCGTCGGAACAGGTTCGCCGACCCCTCGTCGAGCTGCCGGTAGGTCTGCGCCGTGCGCACCCGGTTCAGATACCGCGCCATCCCGCCGATCGTGGGCGCGTAGGAGCGGCCGTTGTCGTTGACGACGATCACCAGATTGCGGTCGTTGTCGTCCGAGATGTTGTTCAGCGCCTCCCACGTCATGCCGCCGGTCAGCGCGCCGTCGCCGACGACGGCCACGACGTGCCGGTCGCGGCGGCCGGTGCGCGCGAAGGCGCGCGAGATGCCGTCGGCCCAGCTCAGCGAGCTGGAGGCGTGCGAGGACTCCACGACGTCGTGCGGGCTCTCCGCCCGCTGGGGGTAGCCGGCCAGCCCCCCGCGGGCACGCAGCTGCGAGAAGTCCTGGCGGCCGGTGAGCAGCTTGTGCACGTAGGACTGGTGGCCGGTGTCGAAGACGATCGGGTCGCCGGGCGAGTCGAACACGCGGTGGATCGCGATGGTCAGCTCGACGACGCCCAGGTTCGGCCCCAGGTGTCCGCCGGTGCGCGCGACGTTGTCGATCAGGAAGCCGCGGATCTCGGCGGCGAGCTGCCTCAGCTGCGCCGTCGAGAGCGCATCGAGGTCGCGGGGACCGGAGATCGTGGGCAGGATCGCCATCGGGCTCCTTCCGCCACGGGCAGTCGCTCGGGCGCCTTCCATCCTAAGCCGCACCCCGCGCCGCCGCAGGCCCGGAAAGCCGTCGGGTCAGTAGCCGTCGTCCTCCTCGACGTGCGGCCGGTCCGCCCGGCCGTTGGAGTCGCCGCGGGCCAGCACCAGCGCCCAGATCGTGCACACCACCATGACGACCCCGAACGGGTTGGCGAAGCCCACCGCGATGCCACGCCCGGGCTCGCTCGCCCCCGTCGCAATGGTCTGCAGCCCGTCCGTCGTGATGTCGGGGATCAGCAGCCCCAGCACGAGTGCGCACCCCCACGAGACGAACAGCATCGCGAAGGTCGCGCGGCGGTGCTGGAAGCCCCGCCGGGCGGTGCGCATCACGCTGTCCGAGATGAACGCGTTCAGCACGACCAGCAGCACGCCCAGCGTGACCAGGTAGACGACGGTCAGCTGCCCCGCGACGCCGAACAGCGCACGGCCGAAGACGACCCAGGCGACGACGACCACGCCGCCCACGGCGATGAGCGCCCCGGGCAGACGTGAACGTGGCTGCATGTCCTCCACAGTAATCAGTGCGGCGCCGATCAGACCAGCGAACGCAGCACGTATTGCAGGATGCCGCCGTTGCGGTAGTAGTCGGCCTCACCGGGTGTGTCGATGCGCACATCGGCGTCGAACTCGACGGGCGCCCGACCGGAGCCGTCGGTCGCCGTGGCGACCACGTGCACGGTCTTGGGCGTGGCGCCGTCGTTGAGCTGCTCGATGCCGGTGATCGCGAACTCCTCGGTGCCGTCCAGCCCCAGGCTGTCGGCGCTCTGGCCGGCCGGGAACTGCAGCGGGATGACGCCCATGCCGATCAGGTTCGAGCGGTGGATGCGCTCGAAGCTCTCGGCGATGACCGCCTGCACGCCCAGCAGCGTGGTGCCCTTGGCCGCCCAGTCGCGCGACGAGCCGGAGCCGTACTCCTTGCCGGCCAGGACCACCAGCGGCACGCCGGCCGACTGGTAGTTCTGCGACGCGTCGTAGATGAACGCCTGCGGGCCGTCCTCCCGCGTGAAGTCGCGCGTGTAGCCGCCCTCGACGTCGGTCAGGAGCTGGTTGCGCAGCCGGATGTTCGCGAACGTGCCGCGGATCATCACCTCGTGGTTGCCCCGACGCGAGCCGTACGAGTTGAAGTCCCTGCGGTCCACACCGTGCTCGGTCAGGTAGCGACCGGCCGGACTGTCGGCCTTGATCGATCCGGCCGGCGAGATGTGGTCGGTGGTCACCGAGTCGCCGAGCTTGGCCAGCACGCGCGCACCGGCGATGTCGGTGACCGGCTGGGGCTCGGCGGTCATGCCCTCGAAGTACGGGGGCTTGCGCACGTAGGTCGAGGCATCCGCCCACTCGAAGGTCGCGCCCACCGGCGTCGGCAGCGCACGCCAGCGGTCGTCGCCGTCGAACACCGACGCGTATTCGCGGGTGAACATCTCGGTGTCGATCGACGACTCGATGGTCGCCTCCACCTCGTCGGCGGCGGGCCAGATGTCCTTCAGGAAGACGTCCTGCCCATCGGTGTCGGTGCCCAGCGCGTCGGCCTCGAAGTCGAAGTTCATCGTGCCGGCCAGGGCGTAGGCGATCACCAGCGGCGGCGAGGCGAGGTAGTTCATCTTCACGTCCGGGTTGATCCGGCCTTCGAAGTTGCGGTTGCCGCTGAGCACCGCGGTCACCGCCAGGTCGCTCCGGCCTACGGCGGCCGAGATCTCCTCGATCAGCGGACCGGAGTTGCCGATGCACGTGGTGCAGCCGTAGCCGACCGTGTAGAAGCCGAGCTTCTCGAGGTCCTCGGTCAGCCCCGACTTGTTGTAGTACTCGGTGACGACCTTCGAGCCCGGGGCCAGTGTGGTCTTGACCCACGGCTTCACCTTCAGACCCTTGTGCGCCGCATTGCGGGCCAGCAGGCCCGCCGCGAGCATCACGGACGGGTTGGAGGTGTTGGTGCACGAGGTGATCGCGGCGATCGTGACCGCGCCGTGGTCGATCGTGAACTTCTCACCGTCGGCCAGCTCGACCGGGGTCGGGTGCGAGGCCGTGGCCGGCGCGTGCGAGCGGTGGTGATGGTGGTGCTCGCTGTGCGCGTCCTCGGGCGTGTTCGAGGGCGGGTCGGATGCCGGGAACGACTCGGACACCTCGAGGTCGACCAGGTCGTGCTCGACGTCGGCGTAGTTGAGCAGGTCCTTCTCGAAGCGCTGCTTCGACTCGGACAGCAGGATGCGGTCCTGCGGGCGCTTGGGCCCGGCGATGGAGGGGACCACGGTGGACAGGTCCAGCTCGAGGTACTCGCTGAACACCGGTTCGGCGCCCGGGTCGTGCCACAGGTGCTGCTCGTGCGCGTAGGCGCGCACCAGATCGACCTGCTCTTCGCTGCGGCCGGTCAGCCGCAGGTAGTCCAGCGTGACGTCGTCGATCGGGAAGATCGCGGCGGTGGAGCCGAACTCGGGGCTCATGTTGCCGATAGTGGCGCGGTTGGCCAGCGGCACGGAGGCGACGCCGGCGCCGTAGAACTCGACGAACTTGCCGACGACGCCGTGCCGGCGCAGCATGTCGGTGATGTTCAGCACGACGTCGGTGGCGGTGACGCCTGCGGGGATCTCGCCGGACAGCTTGAAGCCGACCACGCGCGGGATCAGCATCGACACGGGCTGGCCGAGCATGGCCGCCTCGGCCTCGATGCCGCCGACGCCCCAGCCGAGCACCCCCAGCCCGTTGACCATCGTGGTGTGCGAATCGGTGCCGACCAGGCTGTCGGGGTATGCCTGGAGCACGCCGCCCACCTCGCGGGTGAAGGTCACCCGCGCCAGGTACTCGATGTTGACCTGGTGCACGATGCCGGTCCCCGGGGGGACGACCTTGAAGTCGTCGAAGGCGGTCTGGCCCCAGCGCAGGAACTGGTACCGCTCGCCGTTGCGCTGGTACTCGATCTCGACGTTGCGCTGGAAGGAGTCCGGCGTGCCGAACAGGTCCGCGATGACGGAGTGGTCGATGACCAGCTCGGACGGTGAGAGCGGGTTGATCTTGGTCGGGTCGCCGCCCAGGTCGACCATCGCCTCGCGCATCGTGGCGAGGTCGACGATGCAGGGCACACCGGTGAAATCCTGCATGAGCACGCGCGACGGCGTGAACTGGATCTCGGTGTCGGGCTCCGCCTGCGGGTCCCAGTCGCCCAGGGCCCGGATCTGGGATGCCGTCACGTTCTTGCCGTCCTCGGTGCGCAGCTGGTTCTCCAGCAGCACCTTCAGACTGTACGGGAGCTTCGCATAGCCGTCGACGGCGTCGATGCGGTAGATCTCGTAGTCGGTGCTGCCGACCGTCAGGGTGCTCTTGGCACCGAAGCTGTCAACCGTGGACACGTCTGGCTCCTTCGTCGGCGGAGGGTGGTCGGGCCAGCGCCCGCGGTCCCCATCCTGTCCCGCTCGGGCGCGGAGCGCCAGTGAGGGCGACCTCATCGCGAGCGGGCAATTTATCTTGATGTCAAGATAAATATAGCATCCGCCCCGCGCCGCTACACGTCGGACGCGCCGGCGTCCGCCTTCGGGTACAGCCCGCGCACGGCGAGCCAGGTGACCGCCACCATGGGCGCGAACAGCGGCAGTCCCATGATCAGCTTCAGGGTGCCCAGGGCCGTGACCTGGTCGGTCAGGAACAGCGGCAGCTCGACGGCCAGGCGCAACGCGAACAGCCCCGCCCACCCGATCGTCAGCCAGAAGAAGACACGCCGCTTGCGGGCGTCCTGCCGCCATGCCGTGCCGTCGTTCATGAGCCAGCCGACGGCCAGGCCGATCAGCGGCCAGCCGATCAGGGCCGAGACGAGCGCTGCAGTGCCGTAGGCGCCGTTGGTGACCAGGCCCAGAATGAAGTTGTCGGCGGCGCGGCCGGTCCACAGCGCGAGCCCGGCGGCGGCGGCGGTCGCGATGAGCCCGCCGAGCGCGGCGGCCGCGGGCGACCGGCCGATCAGCCGGGCGAGCGTGAACACGACGGCGAGCCCGACCGACAGTCCGACCGCCAGCCACAGGTTGCCCTGGCCGGTGGCGGGATCGACGGTGACCGTCCACACGACGATGAACACGAGGGTGGGCAGCACCGATTCGAGGATGCCGCGCCAGCCGCCCATGGCACGCCAGACCAGGTGCCCGGTGCTGGTGGCCTGCGCGGGGTCCAGCCCCGCGCGCCGCGCCGCGCCGCCGAGGGCCGCGCCGATCAGCTCGGATGCCGCCGGCTGCCCGGCGTCGCGCGCAGCATCCGGCTCGTCGTCGGCGGCTGTCTCATGCGGGTCGTTGCCGCGGGCGTCGGCTGCGCTCACGCCGCGCCCGGCGTGGACGGCATCTTCAGCGGGATCAGGTCGCGCGGGGGCATCGGCGAGCCGCCGCGCACGACGACGATCGAGCGGAACAGGTCCTCGACCTGCGCCGCGGCAGCCACGTCACTGGTGGCCGCTCCCCCGACCACGCCGCGCAGGAACCAGCGCGGGCCGTCGACGCCGACGAAGCGCGCCAGGCGGCGTCCGGTGGTGCCGTCAGGGGCCGCCACCGGCACTTCGGCGAGCAGCTCCGCGCCCAGCGGGCCGTCGCGCTCCTCGACGCGGCCGCCCTGCTCGCGCACCTGCTGGCGGATCTGCTCGCGGGTCTCGTCCCACAGCCCGCTCGAGCGCGGTGCCGCGAACGGCTGCACCTGCAGCGTCGAGTCGGCGTAGTCCAGGCCGACCGCGACGATGCGCTGCGACTGCTCCTCGACCTCCAGGCGCAGGTTCAGGCCCGCCCGCGGCAGGATCTTGATTCCACCCAGGTCGATGAACGGCTGGACGGGATTGGCCTCGGAGTCGTCGAACGGGCCGGCCGTGGCGCGGTCCTCGGGGGCGGACTTGCCGGCGGCGGCAGCCGGGGTGGCATCGGTCATGAGGAGATCCTCGCTTCGTTCTGGTAGCCGGTGGAGCCGAACCCGCGCGCGCCGCGCGCGGTCTCGTCCAGCTCGTCGACCGGGATGAACCGCGCGCGCGAGACCGGCATCACGATCAGCTGTGCGATGCGATCGCCCGGGGCGATGTCGTAGGGCTCGCTCGCGTCGGTGTTCAGCAGCGTCACCTTCAGCTCGCCGCGGTAGCCGGCATCCACCGTCCCCGGTGAGTTGACGATCGTGATGCCATGCCGGGTGGCCAGGCCGCTGCGCGGCACGACGAACCCGACGTAGCCGTCCGGCAGGGCGATGCGCACGCCGGTGCCCACCAGCGCGCGCTGGCCGGGCTGCAGCCGCAGCGCCTCGGTCGAGACCAGATCCGCGCCGGCATCGCCCGGGTGCGCGTATGCCGGAAGCTCGGGGGCGATAATGGGGACGTCCACGGTTTCGGTCACTCAACGAGGGTAATGCAGAAGACAACTCCCGGCGCCACTTCAGGCTCCGCCATCAGATATCACGAGCGCCTGACACCATCGCTGTGGGTGATCGTCAGCGCCGCGGTGGTCGCCCCGATGGCCATGATGGTCTTCGTGCCGTTCGACAAGACGCTCGCCATGGCCGTCGGCGTGCTGGTGGCCGTCGGGGTGGTGGCACTGCTGATCGGCACCGCTCCCCGCATCGAGGTGCGCGGCGGCGTGCTGTACGCCGGGCGCGCCCACATCGGGGTCGACCTGCTCGGCGAGGCGCAGGCCTATGCGGGCCCGCAGGCCCGGTTCCTGCGTGGCCCGGGGCTGGAGCGGGCCGCCTGGCATCTGATCCGCGGCGGCATCGACGGCGTGGCCCGGGTGGCCGTCACCGACCCCGACGACCCGGCACCGGTCTGGGTGATCTCATCGCGCACGCCCGACCGTCTCGTGGTGGCGATCCGCCGCGCCCAGCGGGCCACGGCGGATCACAGCTGACCGGCTCAGGCGGCGCAGTCGACGCAGATCGGACCGAGCGCGTCTTCGTGGTCCAGCTGTGAGCGGTGCTTGACGAGGAAGCAGCTCACGCAGGTGAACTCATCCTGCTGCGGCGGCAGCACGACGACATCGAGCTCGAGGTCCGACAGGTCCGCGCCCGGCAGTTCGAAGCCCGAAGGGTTGTCGGCGTCGTCGACGTCGACCGACCCCGACAGCTTGTCGGGTACGCGCTCCTTGAGGGCCTCGATCGACTCGCTGTCGTCCTCGTTCTTGCGGGGTGCGTCGTAATCGGTGGCCATTGCTGAACGTCTCTACTTTCCCATGGTGTGGTGCGCGATACCCGAAGCGGGCGGCGACAGTTTGCACGACGCGGAGCCATTTCGCAAATGCGACCGGTTGCGCCCTGCCCCCACGCCCTGATCCTGCGGTGAAACGGGCGGCGCGCCCGGGATATTCCCGCACCGCGCCCGGGTGCGTGCGAACATGGGCGAACACCCAGATGGAAAGGCGCGGTTCCCATGGAACAGCTCAGAGTCATCGGCTCCGAAGACGACGCCCTCGTCCTGGCGACCGAGTCCGGACAGCGGTTCACATTGGCCGTCGACGGCGTGCTGCGGGCAGAACTGAAGCGCTCGCACCGCCAGCATGAGCCGGAGCGCCGCGGGCCGAGGCCGAGCCCCCGCGACATCCAGGCGCGCATCCGTGCGGGCCTGTCCGCCGCCGAGGTCGCCGAGGCGCTGGACGTGAGCCTCGAGGATGTCGCCCGATACGAGAGCCCCGTGCTGGCCGAGCGCGAGCACATCGTCGACCAGGCCCTTGCGGTGCCGGTGCTGCTGGCCGGCGACCTCGACGACGCCACCCCCACGTTCGGCGGTGCGGTGCGCACCAAGCTCACCGAGGCCGGCGCGTCGGGCGAGCGCTGGACGAGCTGGAAGGAGGACGCCGGCTGGGTGCTCAAGCTGGAGTTCACCGCGGCCGACGTCGACCATGATGCGCGCTGGAGCTTCGATCCGCGCCGCAGCACCCTGTCTCCGCTGAACGCGGACGCCACCGCGCTGTCGCGGCAGGGGTCGCTGCCGGACGGGCTCATCCCGCGACTGCGGGCACTGGAGACCGCGCCCGCCAAGGACGACTCGAGCTTCGAGGGCTCCGCGTTCGGTCCGCGCCGGATGATCGCCGAGGCCGAGGCCGCGGCCTCTCCCGCGTCCGCGGCAGCCCAGGACGCCGCGATCAAGCGCGCGCCCGAGCAGTCGCACACCACCAGTGAGACCGCCGATCTGCTCGAGGCGCTGCGGCGCCGCCGCGGTCAGCGGGCACCGCTGCCCACGTTCGAGGATGAGCCGCAGCCGGCCCAGCCGGTGGCGCTGTTCGACGCGCTGGAGCCGGGCTACGAGGTCGACTCGCCCGCAGCCGACGAACCGGCGGACGACGACCGCGCGCCGGCCTCGGCGTCGGGCGACGGCCGGCGCAAGGGCCGCCCGGCGATGCCGTCGTGGGACGAGATCGTCTTCGGCGCCCGCACCGAAGACAACTGACTAGCGCGCCGCCGCGAACGCCCCGAGCCGCACCAGCGGCACGGTGCGCTCCTCCGGCGTGAGCGAGCCGTGCTGGCCGACCATGTTCTGCGGCTTCTTGTCGGCGACGCGATCGTCGTAATACGCGATACCGGCGCGCGCGGCCACCAGCACGTCGCCGATGCGGGCCCGCACGGCGTCGTCGACGGTGCCGAACAGGCCGGCGCCGATGGCCTCGTCGCGCGCAAGCACCCAGGACCGCCCGCCTTCGGCCGCCCGCCAGGCCGCCAGCACGCCCGACGCTCGGCCGTCCTCGGCATACAGGTGCAGCATCCGCGGCTCCCCCGCCACGTGCCGCACCCCGTCGGTCAGGCCGTCACCGTCGCCCAGCAGCACCTGACGATGCCGCGGCACGTCGACCATGCCGTGATCGGCCGTGACGATCGCGCCGGCGCCCGGCGGCAGTGCCGCGGCCATCTGGCCGATCGCGGCGTCGGTGCGCTCGAGGGCCGCCGACCACTCGTCGGACTCCCAGCCGAATTTGTGGCCGGCGGCATCCAGATCCGGCGTGTACACATAGACGAGGGCGCCGGGATGGCGTGCCACGAGGTCTGCGGCGATCATCGCCCGCTCGGTCACCGTGCCGGCCGGATGCATCTCGGCCCCGCGCAGCGTCGCCGCGGTGAAACCGGAGTTCACGAAGACCGGCTTGGAGACCACGAAGCACGGCCGGCCGCGCGCCGCCTCGGCTTCCAGGATCGGTTGCGCGCGCTGCCAGATCAGCGGGTCAAGGGCTCCTTCGTCCCAGCCCTTGAGCTGGTTGGCGACGATGTCGGTGCCCGGCACCAGGGCGCGGTAGCCGACGACGCCGTGCTGTCCGGGCAGCACGCCGGTGAGCAGGCTGGTCAGCGCGGCCGCCGTCGTGGACGGGAAGACAGTGCGGGCGACGTCCTTGCGCGCTCGCGCGGCGGTGAGGAACCGCGCGTGGCCGGACCGGGCCGACAGGTTGTGCGCGCCCAGGCCGTCGACGACGAACACGATGGCGCCCGAAGCCGGTGCAAGCCACTGCGAACGCCCCTCCAGAGCGGCCACCAACTCCGGCAGGATGCCGGCCAGGCTCCGGGTGTGCGGCGCGTCCGCCGGTAGGCTGAGAGACATCGGGGCCAGTCTCGCACATCGCGCACGCCCCGCATCCACCACCCGAGACCCGGAGCCGTATGTCTGCCCACACCCCTTCGCCGCCCAGTGCGAGCCACGAGCGCATCGAAGACGTCGATGTGTCGGCCGAGATGCAGGGGTCGTACCTCGAATACGCGTATTCGGTGATCTACTCGCGCGCCCTGCCGGATGCCCGCGACGGGCTGAAGCCGGTGCAGCGGCGCATCCTCTACCAGATGGCCGAGATGGGTCTGCGCCCCGACCGCGGGCACGTCAAGAGCGCGCGCGTGGTCGGCGAGGTGATGGGCAAGCTGCACCCGCACGGAGATTCCGCGATCTACGACGCGCTGGTGCGCCTGGCGCAGCCGTTCACGCTGCGCGTGCCGCTGGTGGACGGGCACGGCAACTTCGGTTCGCTCGACGACGGCCCGGCCGCCTCCCGCTACACGGAGGCCCGGCTGGCCGCCCCGGCGATGGCGATGACCGAAAGCCTGGACGAGGACGTCGTCGACTTCATCCCGAACTACGACGGCCAGTTCCAGCAGCCGTCGGTGCTGCCGGCGGCGTTCCCGAATCTGCTCGTGAACGGCGCCTCCGGCATCGCGGTGGGGATGGCCACCAACATGGCCCCGCACAACCTGATCGAGGTCGCCGCGGCCGCCGTGCATCTGCTGGAGAACCCGGATGCCACGCTCGAGGAGCTGATGGAGTTCGTGCCGGGCCCGGACCTGCCCGGCGGCGGCATCATCACCGGCGTGGACGGCATCAAAGAGGCCTATGCGACCGGGCGGGGCGCGTTCCGCACCCGGGCGAAGGTCTCGGTCGAGCCGATCGGTCCGCGCCGCACCGGCATCATCGTCACCGAGCTGCCCTATCTGGTCGGCCCGGAGCGGGTGATCGAGAAGATCAAAGACGCCGTGAATGCCAAGAAGCTCACCGGCATCTCGGACGTGGCCGACCTCACCGACCGGCGGCACGGGCTGCGCCTGGTGATCACCGTCAAGACCGGCTTCGATCCGAACGCCGTGCTCGAGCACCTCTACCGGCTCACGCCGCTGGAGGACTCGTTCTCGATCAACAACGTCGCTCTCGTCCACGGCCAGCCGCAGACCCTCGGGCTGCGGGAGCTGCTGCAGGTCTACCTCGATCACCGTGTGCAGGTGGTCACCCGGCGCAGCCGGTACCGCCTGGCCCGCCGCCGCGAGCGGCTGCACCTGGTCGAGGGCCTGCTGATCGCGATCCTCGACATCGACGAGGTCATCCAGGTGATCCGCGGCAGCGATGACGGCGAGCAGGCCCGCACCCGGCTGCAGGACGTCTTCGACCTCTCGCAGCTGCAGGCCGAGTACATCCTGGAGCTGCGGCTGCGGCGGCTGACGAAGTTCTCGCGCATCGAGCTGGAGACCGAGCGCGACCAGCTGAACGCGCAGATCGCGGCGCTGGAGGAGCTGCTGGGCAGTGAGGTGCTGCTGCGCCAGCAGGTGGCACGCGAGGTGGATGCCGCCGCCGAGGCGTACGGCACCCCGCGGCGCACGCTGCTGCTGGACGGCGGGCCGATCCGACCGCGCAGCGCGAAGGCCGCACCACAGCTTCAGATCGCCGACACCCCGTGCCGGGTGTTCTTGTCGGCCACCGGCCGGATGGTGCGCGCCGATCTGGCCGCCGACGCCGACGGCGGCGGCATCCTGACCCCCTCGCGCCGCGCCAAGCACGACGCGATCCGCGCCAGCGTGGACACCACCACCCGCGGCGATGTGGGCGCGATCACCTCGGCGGGCCGGCTGGTGCGGTTCACGCCGGTCGATCTGCCGTCGGTGCCGGCCAACTCGGTGCAGCTGGGCGCCGGTACCCGGGCCGACCAGTACCTGGCACTGGGCGGGGACGAGCACGTCGTGGCGATCGTGCCGCTGACGGCCGAGCCCGCCGTCGCACTGGGCACCGCGCACGGGGTCGTCAAGCGGGTCTCAGCCGCCGAGCTCGCCACCGGCAAGCACGAGGCCGAGGTCATCTCGCTCAAGCCCGGCGACCGCGTCGTCGGCGCCGCCGGCGCACCCGATGACGCCGAGCTGGTGTTCATCACCTCGGATGCGCAGCTGCTGCGATTCGGCGCGTCGGCGGTGCGGGTGCAGGGCCGCTCGGCCGCCGGGATGGCCGGCGTGCGCGTCGCACAAGGGCAGCGGGTCGTCTTCTTCACGGCGCTGCCGTCCGAAGCTGACGATGCCGTCGTGGTCACGATCGCCGGCAGCACCGCGGCGCTGGCCGGGACCGACGCCGGCTCGGCCAAGGTCACCGACTTCGCCGAGTACCCGGTCAAGGGGCGCGGCACCGGCGGTGTGCGCGCGCATCGGTTCCTCAAGGGCGAAGACGCGCTGATCCTGGCCTGGTCGGGCCAGAACGTGCGCGCGGTCGGCTCGGACGGCGCGGTGCGCGCGCTGCCGGACGGCGGGGCCCGCCGCGACGGTTCGGGCACGGCTCTGGACGCCGTCGTGGGCGCGCTCGGCACCTCCGTGGGCTGAGCCGCGCGGCGGTCAGACCGACGAATACGCCACGATGCCGCGGCGCACTCCGTCCCGCGCCTGTCGCGCGGTGCGAGCGAGCGCGTCCTCGCCGACCAGAGACAGCTGGTCGAGCAGGTCGATGGTCTGCTTCGCCCAGCGCACGAAGTCGCCGGCGGGCAGGTCCGCTTCGACGAGCACGCGCTCCAGTGCGACGCCGCGGGCCCAGCTGTGCATGGCCTGCGCCAGCCCTGCGGGCACCTCTGCCGTCCCGGCGAGGCCATGGTCGTGTTCCAGGTCGTCCAGTTGCGCCCAGAGCCGCTGGGTGGCCGTCAGGGCGCCGCGGAAGGGTCCGCGTGGCAGGCGGTGGTCCGCGGGGTCGTCGTCGCGCCGCGGCTCGTAGACCAGGCAGCACGCGAGTGCGGCAAGTCCGGCGGCATCCAGCTCGTTCCAGATGCCCTGGCGCAGCGCCTCGGCCACCAGCAGGTCGCGTTCGCCGTAGATGCGCCGCATCGTCCGGCCCGCCGGCGCCAGCATGGCCGCGCCCTCGGCGGCGATGCGCACGTAGTCCAGCGCCACCAGCACGTCTACGACCCGATCGAACTGCCGGGCGACGCTGCCGGTGCGGGTGTGGATCTGCGTGCGCAGCTTCTGCGTGCTGCGCTGCAGCTTCCAGTACCGCTCCGCCCAGCGCGCGTGCGCCTCCCGATCGGGGCAGGAATGGCACGGATGCCGCTGCAGGCGGCCACGCAGCGCCTGGATCTCGTCCTGCCGCTTCATCCGGGCGGCGTGCGTGGCCATCCCGTCGCGCCGGTTCAGCCGCTCCAGATCGGAAAGCTCGCGCCGGATGCTGGAGTACTCGGTGAAGTCGCCACGGTCGCAGGTCATCGACTTCTGGTAGCCGGCCAGCGATTCTTCGTTCTCGCGCACTTGGCGGGCCAGTCCCACCACCGAGCGGTCGGCCTGGAACTGTCCGAACGAGGACTGCAGGATCTCCCGCGCGCGGGACCGGCCGAACTGGTCGATCAGGTTCACGGCCATGTTGTAAGTGGGCCGGAAGCTGGAGTTGAGCGGATAGGTGCGGCGGGAGGCGAGGGATACCACCGCCGGCAGATCCATCCCGTCCGCCCACTGGATGACGGCATGGCCTTCGACGTCGATCCCCCGCCGACCGGCGCGACCGGTCAGCTGGGTATACTCGCCGGAGGTGATCGGCACCCGCGCCTCGCCGTTGAACTTCTCGAGCTTCTCCAGCACCACGGTGCGGGCCGGCATGTTGATGCCCAGCGCCAGCGTCTCGGTGGCGAACACGACCTTGGCGAGCTTGCGCTGGAACAGCTCCTCGACGACTTCCTTGAACGCCGGCAGAAGTCCGGCGTGGTGCGCGGCGATGCCGCGCTCGAGGTCGTCCTGCCACTGGAAGAATCCGAGCACGCCGAGGTCCTCCTCGGCCAGGTTCGCGGTGCGCGCCTGCACGATCTGCCGGATCTGGTTGCGTTCGTCGGGTGTGGTCAACCGCAGCCCGCTGCGCCGCACCTGGGTGACGGCGGCCTCGCAGCCGACGCGGCTGAAGATGAAGAAGATCGCCGGCAGCAGCCGGTCGCGCTCCAGCAGCCGGACCACGTCCGGCCGGTCGACCCGATCGGCCCGGGACCCGCGGGCGCTGCGCGGGCCGTGCCCGCCGCGCTGCCGGCGGTGGGACCGGTCGTATCGGCCGCCGCCCCGCGCGCCGTCGTGGCGGGCGGCGCCGTTGCCGGTGAACGCGCGGATCCGCAGCAGGTCGCGGTTCAGTTGCGGGCCCGATGCCGCCGTGCGGTCCTCGAACAGCGGCAGCAGGTCGCCGCGCACCAGCACGTGCTGCTCCAGCGGCACCGGCCGTGTCTCGGACACGATCACCTCGGTGTCGCCGCGGACGGTGTTCAGCCAGTCGCCGAACTCCTCGGCGTTGGAGACGGTGGCCGACAGGCAGACCAGCTTGACCCGCTGCGGCAGGTGGATGATGACCTCTTCCCACACCGCGCCGCGGAACCGGTCGGCTAGGTAGTGCACCTCGTCCATCACGACGAAGCGCAGCCCGCGCAGCGCCGCCGAGTCGGCGTAGAGCATGTTGCGCAGCACTTCGGTGGTCATCACGACCACCCGCGCGTGCGGATTGATGCTGACGTCGCCGGTGAGCAGGCCGACCTCATCCGGGCCGTAGACGGCGACCAGTTCGCGGAACTTCTGGTTGGACAGCGCCTTCATCGGCGTCGTGTAGAACGCTTTGTCGGCGGCCTGGCGCATCGCGAGATGGATCGCGAACTCGCCGACGACGGTCTTGCCCGCGCCGGTGGGGGCCGCCACCAGCACGCCGTGCTGGTCTTCGAGGGCCTGGCAGGCCGCGCTCTGGAACGGGTCGAGGTCGAATCTCAGCCCGGCGGCGAATGCGGTGGTGATGGGATGGGCGTGTTCAGACTGGGCGCGCGCGAAGCGTTCTGCCGGGCTGGGACCCGTCACACCACTGGCTCCACCGGTGCGCGTCTGGCCTTGCGCTTGTCGAACAGCACCGACAGGAGGGCGGCGACGAAGTAGAGCACGCACAGGATGCCGGCCAGCAGCAGCATCGAGGTGACGTCGGCGGCCGGGGTCGCGACGGCGGCGAAGACGATGATGATCAGGATCGCGATCCGCCAGCCGCGCAGGATCGTGCGTCCGGACATGATGCCGGCCAGATTCAGTGCCACCAGGAACACGGGTGTGACGAAGGAGACCCCCACCACCAGCAGCAGCTTGAAGACGAAGTCGTAGTACGTCGAGTAGTCGTAGAACTGCGCGATGCCCTTGCTGTTGGGCACGAACAGCGCCATGATCTCGACCATGTGCGGCATGATGAGCCACCCGACGTACAGACCGGCTGCGAACAGCGGCACCGCGGCGGTGGTGAAGCCGACGGTGTAGCGGATCTCCTTGCGCGTGAGCCCCGGCATGATGAACGCCCACAGCTGCCAGAGCCACACCGGCGCCGACAGCAGTAGGCCGATCGCGAACGCGATCCGCATCCGCAGGTCGAATCCGCTCGTGACGGTGTTGAAGTTCAGCGCCGTGTACGAGTCGCCGTTGCTGGCGGCGATCTTCGCGATCGGCATCGACAGCAGGTCGATCACCGGGCCGCTGATGATGAACGCGATCGCCATGCCCACGACCAGGCCGATCGCGCCGATCACCAGCCGCCGACGCAGTTCGCGGAAATGCTGCGCCAGCGACATCCGCTTGTCGTGGGCCGGCTGCGCCGGCTGTCCGATCTGCGGCACACCGGTCTGTGTCATGCTACTGCGCGGTCTTGCCAGCCTCGTGCCCACTGCCGGCCACCGGGGCCGGGGTCGACTCGGCCGGCGGTGCGGCCGGCGCTGCAGGCGGTTCGGCGACGGCGGGGCTGGATGCCGCGGCCGCCGTCTCGTCGTCCTTCATCGCCTTCATCTCGCCCTTGAACACGCGCGCGGACTGGCCCAGGCCCTTGGCCAGGGCCGGCAGCTTGGCGGCGCCGAACAGCAGAAGGATCACCACCAGGATGATCAGGAGGTGCGGCCACCCGAATGCGCCCATTGGAATCCCCGTTTCGTGTGCGGTCGGTAAAGTCTACCCCGGCATCCGCCCCGCAGCATCTTCCGCGGCGCGGCGGCTCAGATCCCGGCGTACAGTTCGAGTGCCGCGCGGGCCCAGTCGGCGGCCGCCCGACGGGCCGATGCCGGCTCCAGGACCTCGAGGTCTCCGCCGAAACCCGCGGCCAGGCGCTTGAGGCTGTGCACGTCCCCCAGTCGCAGCGTCGCCACCGACACCCCCGCCGCCGTCTCGACCTGGGCCTGGTCGAGGTAGGCGCCCAGCAGCGGGGCGACCGCCGCCGGAAAGCGGATGGTCGCGACGATGTCGCCCTCGGTCTGCTCGAACAGCTCCGGCACCGGCTCGGCGCCGTGGGTGATCGCAACCTCGGTCAGCCTCGGGGCGCTGACCCGGTCCAGATGGAAGGTGCGCATCGCCTGGCGCAGGTGGCACCAGCCCTGCAGGTACCACGCTCCGTCGGCGATGTGCACCTTCACGGGGTCGACGGTGCGCACCGTCTCCGGGGCATCCGGCGCCTTGTACGCGAACGACAGCGCGACCCCGCGGCGCAGCGCCTCATCGACCGTGGTGCGCACTTCGTCCACGGGTTCGGAGGCGACGATGACGTCCGCCGGGGCGCTCGCGGCGCC
This sequence comes from Microbacterium kribbense, assembly GCF_039537285.1. Taxonomy (NCBI): domain Bacteria; kingdom Bacillati; phylum Actinomycetota; class Actinomycetes; order Micrococcales; family Microbacteriaceae; genus Microbacterium; species Microbacterium kribbense. The sequence goes on from NZ_BAABAF010000008.1 coordinate 373,886, forward strand.
CCTGGCGAGCTTGCCCAGCAGACCCGCGACCAGGCCGCTGGCGCCGACCCCGGGCAGCGACTGGGCCAGCTGCAGTCCGGCCAGCAGCGCGGCCGCCTCGCGCGCGGTCAGGCGCGGCGCGTCCTGCAGGCCCACCGCATTGGTGATGACGATCCGGTCCTGCTCGTCGAGCAGATCCCAGTCGATGTCGAACAGATCGTTCGACATCTGCCAGAATCCGGCGTCCCCGGGACGGCCGATGACGGTGAGAGAGCGGACCATCTCGCGCAGCTGCTCGGGTGCGAGATCGAAGTCCGCCGCCGCCTCTGCGACCGAAACCTCGCCCTTGTTGATCAGATAGGGCACCAGCTGCAGCATCAGCGCGGCCCGTTCGGTCGCCGGCACCGGGCGCGACCGGGTCATGGGGCGCCCCCGTGCACCCGCAGCGCGGCATCCAGCCGCCGCACCACCGCCTCGCGCAGGTCATCGGGCCGGACGACCCGCACCTCGGGCCCGTAGGAGGCGAGCTCGTCGGCCAAGACGTGCACGTCGACGTACGGCACCCGGATCCCCTGCGCCGCTGGGGCGGCGCGCCGGTTCAGGCGCAGTGCGGCCTCAGTGCCGGGTGTGACTTCCAGCAGGGCGCTCTGCCGGCCCGCGAGGTCGTTCAGACCCGCCAGTGCGCGATCGCCGGCGCCCTCGCGCAGGGCGTCGTCGAAGCCGGCTCGGGTGATCTTCACCTCGCCCACGATGCGCGAGAGCAGGAACGTGCGATCGGCCTGCGCATCGACGTCCTGACCGAACACGTGCCAGCGCGCCTCGAACTCGACCAGCGCCAGCGGGCGGATCGTGCGGGTGCGCGGGGCGTCCTCCCCCGGCTTCAGATAGCCGAACGTGACGACTCGACTCTGCTCGATGGCGCGCTGCAGGGGTGCGAAGGATGCCTCGCGCAGGCTGATCCGCGGTGAGTAGCCGATGATCGGCTCGTCGACGGTGATGCCCAGGGACCGGATCTTGCGCAGCGCACTGCGCGCCTCGGCCGACAGCGACCCCTGACTCCACACGCCGCCGGCCAGGTTCAGCACCGCGATCTCGGCGGGCGTGAAGGCGACATCGCCGGCCAGCGCGTATTCCGCGGTCGGAATGCGATAGCGGGCCTGGCGCAGGTCGTCCGGATCGAGCCGGTCCCCGATCGTCTCGATCGGCACACCGAGCCCGCGCAGGCTCTCCTTGTCGCGCTCGAACATCTTCTCCAGTGCATCCTTGGATGCCCCGGACTCGGCCTGCTCGCGGTAGCCGGAGACCGACCCGAGGATCGCGTCCTTGGTCAGGCCCTGTCCGGTCGCCATCAGCGCGACGACGAGATTGAGCAGCCGCTCGGCGGGCGCGTTGCGCGCGCCGGCGGAGGCTGATCCAGAGGCGTCGTCAGGCACGCACCCATCCTAGGCGCGCGGCCGCCTCGGCTACTGCGCGGCGGTGGCGGGTGCCGGTCCGACGCCGAGGATGTCGATGACCGCCACCTGGGTGTCCTTGACGCCCGAGGTGCCGTCGGTCTTGGGGATGATCGCCATGACCTGCGATCCGACCGTCTGACCTTTGATGGCCGCCTGCATGCCCTTGGACTCGCTGGACAGCGTGATGAACTTCGGCTCGCCGTCCCACGTGGTGCTGGCGACGGTCTTGTCCGTCCAGTTCACGATCGTGTAGTTCACGAGCACCGGCTGGTCGCCGGTGACCTTCTGGAAGGCGCCCCGCTCGAGCACGTGCACGCTCAGGTGCTGCGGTGCCGCACCGTCGCGCACGATGATGCCGGGCCGTCCGCCGGGTGCGCGCACGACGGCGGGCAGGCCCCAGCCGGAGGTGTAGGCCGGCGTCCCGTCCGCGGCGCCCAGATACACCTTGCGCACCTCGACGACGGCGATCAGGGAGTCGTCCTTGCTCATGCCCAGCCCCTGCGCGGATGCGGGGTCGATGGCGCCGGGCGCCATCGCGACGGCGACCCGGCTGCCGGCGGTGGCGCAGTGCAGCGCATCGGTGAATGCCGGGAACTGCTGCGCCCAGCGCGACAGCGAGACCACCTGCGACAGGTCGCCGCTGTACTGCGTGCTGACCAGTTTCTTGCCGGTGCCGGCGCTGACCAGGGTCACGTCGAGCACCACCATCTGCGAATCGCTCGTGATCGGGATCTTGCCATCGCCCACATTGACGTCGGCGAACTGGGTCGTCGTGGTGTGGAACGGCGTGCGCACGTCCACGGTGGGAACCGACGTGGTCGGGCCGGTCACCGAGATGAGACTCATCGTGTGCGACCCGGCGTCGGTGTGCCGCACACACGACGCGGCGGGATCGCTCGAAGACGCGCAGCCGACTAGAGCGACTGCTGCCAGGGAAAGGGTGGCGATGACGGCGGGGAGTTTACGCACCGCAACAGTCTAGGCGGTCGGCCTCGGTGCCTCTGCCGAGCCGGCGGCCCCCTCCCGCCCGGCGGCGGCCTGGCGGGCGCCGTCGGCGGCGCGCTGGGCCTCGCGCACGCGCTTGCGGAGGTTCTTGTCGGTGATGTCGCGGTCGCCGACCGCGCCCGGCGTCCACAGCTCGACGTCCTCGTCGCCGTAGGCGGTCTTGCGGACGGTGCGCCGGCGCACGTCCGGCGGCACGGCGCCCGGCGCCAGACGCCGCGCCGTGATCAGGAATCCGGTGTGCGCGACCATCCGGTGATCCGGCCGCACCGACAGGCCCTGAACGTGCCAGCCGCGCACCATGGTCTCGCTGGCCTCGGGCTCGGTGAACGCGCCGGTGCCGCGCAGGTATTCGGCGACCCGGCTGAGCTGGGTGGCCGTGGCGACGTAGCAGAGCACGACGCCGCCGGGCGTCAGCGCATCGGCGACGACGTCCAGGCACTCCCACGGCGCGAGCATGTCGAGCACGACCCGGTCCACGCCGGCGGCGGGCACGTGGGCGGGCAGCGCCTCGGCGAGATCCCCCAGCACGACCTCCCAGGTCGCGGGGGTGCGCCCGAGGAAGGTCGCCACGTTGGCGCGGGCGACGTCGGCGAACTCCTCGCGCCGCTCGAACGAGATCACCCGGCCGGCGTCGCCCGCCGCGCGCAGCAGCGAGAGCGACAGGGCGCCGGACCCGACGCCGGCTTCGACCACGACGGCGCCGGGGAAGATGTCGGCCTGGGCGACGATCTGGGCGGAGTCCTTCGGGTAGACGATCGTCGCGCCGCGCGGCATCGACATGACGAAGTCGCGCAGCAGCGGACGCAGGGCCAGGTATTCGGCGTCCCCGCCGCCGGGCACGACCGATCCGTCCGGCAGACCCACGAGTGCGGCGTGACGCAGCACGCCGCGGTGGGTGTGCAGTTCGCCCCCCTCGCGCAGCGTGATCGTGTAGAGCTTGCCCTTGGGTCCGGTCAGCTGCACCCGGTCGCCGTAGCGGAACGGGCCGGAGGGGCGCGGGGCGGTCTCGGTCATGCGATGCCTTTCTGGCCGGGCGCATCCCGCACGGCGGTGAACACGGCGGCGATGTCGTCGGCGGTGCGCCCGGCCAGAGTGGGCCACAGCGCATCCGCCCCGACTCCGGCCAGCGACACCATCAGCGGCACCCCGATCGAGACCGCGCCGGAGGCGACGGCCGACCGCAACCCGTTGGGCGAATCCTCGATGGCGACGACGTCGACGACGTCCACGCCCAGCGCCGCACACGCCTGCAGGTAGGGATCCGGGTGGGGCTTGGGCCGGGTGACGTCGTCGCCGGCGATGATCACGTCGAACGCGTCGAATTCGATCAGGTCGACGATCTGCTGCGCCATCCGGCGCATCGACATCGTGACCACGGCGGTGCGGACGCCTGCCGCCCGCAGGCTCTGCAGCAGCACGCGTGCCCCCGGTCGGAACGGCACGCCCTCGCGGGCCAGGGAGGCCAGGACATCGTCGGTCAGCCGGTGCACGATGGCATCGGCAGCCATCCGCACGCCCTCGTCCTGCAGGATGCGCGCCGCGTCGTGCAGGCCCAGGCCCACCATCTGCAGCGCCTGCTCGTGCGACCAGGTGCCGCCGAACTGCTCGACCAGCGGGGTCTCCGCGGCCATCCAATGGGGCTCGGTGTCGACCAGAGTGCCGTCCATGTCCCACAGCACGGCGGCAGGCAGTCGATCGGTCATCGTCCCATGCTATCGACGGAGCGGGCCGGGTCTTCGAGAGGTGGGGGTGCCTGCGCCTATCCTGGAGGGATGACGACGTCGGCAGATGCGGTGCACGGTTCCGCGCTCGGCCGCCGCGTGCTGGTCGCGGCGTTCGAGGGCTGGAACGATGCCGGCGAGGCCGCCACCACGGCGGCGTCGGTGCTGCGCGAGAACGGCAGGTTCGAGTCGGTGTTCACGGTGGACCCGGAGCTGTACTTCGACTACCAGTACACCCGCCCGCAGCAGGTCAGCGATGCCGCCGGCCACCGCAGCCTGAAGTGGCCCGACGCGACCATCGCCAAGCCCGGCGGCCGCACGCGCGGCACACAGCTGTGGCTGCTGACCGGCTTCGAGCCGGCCCGGTCGTGGCAGGCGTTCTGCGCCGAAGTCGTCGACGTGATGCTGCGCGAGGACGTCACGGGATTCGTCGCGCTCGGCTCGATGATGTCCGACGTGCCGCACACCCGTCCGATCTCGGTGTTCGCCGGCAGCGACAACGAGCAGGTGCGCACCGACCTGGGCATCGAACGCAGCACCTACGAGGGACCGGTGGGCATTCTCAGCGCGCTGGCATCGGCGGCCGAGGCGGTGGGCATCCCGACCGTGGGGCTGTGGGCCAGCGTGCCGCACTACGTGGCCGGCCACACCCCGTCGCCCAAGGCGAGCCTGGCGCTGCTGGATCGCCTGGAGGAGCTCACCGGCGCCCGCGTGCCGCGCGGCGACCTGGCGACACAGGCGGCGACGTGGGAGGCATCCATCGACGCGGCCGCCGCCGACGATGCCGAGATGACCGACTACATCCACCAGCTCGAGGCCGCGCGCGACACCTGGGACTCGCCGGAGGCATCCGGCGATGCGATCGCCCGCGAGTTCGAGCGGTATCTGCGCCGCGGCGGCGACGGGCCGGCCAAGCCCGGCCGCGACGACCCGCGGCGCTGACGGCCGCGCCGGCGCTCACGTCGTGATGACGCCCATGCTCAGCAGCACGATCAGGGCGGTGCCGACCGCGACGCGGTAGACGACGAACGGCATGAAGCTGTGCCGCGTGATCCACTTCATGAAGAACGCGATCACGGTCAGGCCCACGACAAACGCGATCACGGTGGCCAAAGCCGTCTCGCCCATCGAGAAGACTTCCGGGGTGGGCGATTTGATGACCTTGTACAGTTCATACAGGCCGCTGCCGAACACCGCCGGGATCGCCAGCAGGAACGCGTAGCGGGCGGCCGCCTCGCGCGTGTAGCCCAGCAGCAGCCCTGCGGTGATGGTGCCGCCCGAACGCGACACGCCGGGGATGAGGGCGAGCGACTGCGCGAGACCGTAGATGATGCCGTGCCCGACGGTGAGGTCGTCGAGCTTGCGCCGCTGCGCGCCGATCATGTCGGCGATGCCCAGGATGACGCCGAACACGATCAGCGTGCCGGCCACGATCCACAGCGAGCGCAGCGTCGTCTCGATGGCGTTCTGGAAGATCAGCCCGAGCACGACGATCGGGATGGTGCCGATGATGATCAGCCAGCCCATCTTCGCGTCCGGGTCGTTGCGCGGCAGCCGGCCGACCAGCGCCCGGAACCAGTGCGAGATGATCCGCACGATGTCACGCCAGAAGAACACCACGACGGCCGCCTCGGTGCCGATCTGGGTGATCGCGGTGAACGCCGCACCGGGGTCTCCGGCATCGGGCAGGAATGCGCCGACGATGCGCAGATGCGCGCTGGAGGAGACCGGCAGGAATTCGGTGAGGCCCTGGACCAGGCCGAGGAGGATCGCCTCGAAGAAGTGCTGCATGAACGCCTTTCGTGCGTGCGGGGGTGCGGGTACGGCGGATGCAGTACGTCAGTAATTCTGCAGCAGGTCGCCCAGCACCTGCCGGCCGAAGTCGAGCGCGTCCAGCGGCACTCGCTCGTCCACGCCGTGGAACATGCCGGTGAAGTCCAGCTCCGGAGGCAGCCGCAGCGGCGCGAACCCGTAGCCGGTGATACCCAGCTTCGACAATGCCTTGTTGTCGGTGCCGCCGCCCATCAGGTACGGGATGACCGGGACACCTGGGTCGTGGCGGCCGAGCGCGGCGACCATCGCATCGACCAGGGGACCGTCGAACCCCGTCTCGAGGCCGACGTCGGCCGTCACCGTCTCGACCTGGATGTCGGCGCCGACGATCTTGCGGATGTCGGCGAGCACGGCGTCCTCGGTGCCCAGCAGCACCCGCACGTCGATGAGCGCCTCAGCGGTGTCGGGGATCACATTGTGCTTGTAGCCGGCCGTCAGCCCGGTCGGGTTCGCGGTGGTGCGCAGCGTGGCGCGGATGAACCGTGCGGCGGGGCCGGACATGTCGGCGAGGGCGTCGGGATCGGACTGGTCCATGCCGGTCAGCTCGGAAAAGCGCGCGAGCAGCGCTCGAGTGGTGTCGGTGAGCCGGATCGGCCACTGCGTGCGCCCGAGCGCGGCCACTGCCTCGGCGAGGCGGGTGACGGCGTTGTCGGGGTGGAAGCCGCTGCCGTGCCCGGCGCGCCCGCGGGCGCGCAGGCGCAGCCAGAGCAGGGCCTTCTCCCCCACCTGCAGCAGGTAGGCGCGCCGGCTGCCGACTGCGATCGAGAATCCGCCGACCTCACTGATGGCCTCGGTGGCGCCGGCGAACCACTCCGGGCGGTCCCGGACGACCAGTGCAGAACCCTCCACGCCGCCGTTCTCCTCGTCGGCGAAGAACGTCACGATCAGGTCCCGCCGCGGTTGCCGCCCGGCGCGCAGCATGTCGGCGAGGGCGACCAGGATCATGGCATCCATGTTCTTCATGTCCACGGCGCCGCGGCCCCACAGCATCCCGTCCCGGATCACGCCTTCGAACGGGTCGACGCTCCAGTCGCCGGCGATGGCCGGAACCACATCGAGGTGCCCGTGCACCACCAGCGCGGGCCGGCTGCGGTCGGCGCCGGGCACGCGCACGCACACATTGGTGCGCCGGTCGACGGGTTCGTAGTACTGCGGGGTCAGGCCCAGCCGCTCCAGATAGGCGCCGACGTATTCGGCCGCTTCGCGCTCGCCATTGCTGCGCCCGTTGCCGTGATTGGTGGTGTCGATGCGGATGAGGTCGCGGGCGATCTGCGCGACCTCGGACAGTTCGACGGGGTCGGCGGCCGTGGGCATGTGCTCCAGGCTACCGGGTGCGCCGCCGCGCCCCGCGTGATGGTTCTGCCCGGCAGGCAGAACGTGATAATGTCGTTCCTCGGTTGCAAAATGCCTTCACCTTGCGCGGGTGGCGGAATAGGTAGACGCGCTAGCTTGAGGTGCTAGTGCCCGTATAGGGCGTAGGGGTTCAAGTCCCCTCTCGCGCACACAGTCAGTTCCCCTCGCCGAGATGCGGGCCCTCCGGCGGATCGGCCCGGACGACGGGCGCCCGGCCGTAGAGTCAGGCCATGGGAATCGCCGCGGGATGCCGACGCCGCAGAACCGGCCGGCCGTGAGCGGGGCCGGTCCGACGTGGCTTCGGAGTCTGCTCGGGCTTCCCGGCGCCGCCTCGCTGCGCGCGTTCACTCCCCTGGTGCGGGCCGCGCATGGCCGCGCCGACGAGGCGAGAGCTCTGGATGCCGACGCACTGCGCAGCAGCATCCGCGCGCTCGCTCTGCGCACCGGCTCCCGCGCGCTGCCGCGCGAGCCCACCGCGCGCTTCCTCGCCCTGGCGCGGGAGGCCGCCGCCCGCACGCTGGGTCTGGCGGCGTTCGACGGGCAGCTGCTGGCCTGCTGCGCCCTGCTGTCGGGCACGGGGGTGGAGATGGACACAGGCGAGGGCAAGACCCTGGTCGGCGCGCTCGCCGCCGCCGGTCATGTCGTCGCGGGCCGGCACGTGCACGTCATCTCGGTCAACGACTATCTCGCCGAGCGCGACGCGCAGTGGATGGGGCCGCTGTTCGCGGCCCTGGGCATCACCGTCGGCTGGGTCGGTCAGCACACGCCGCACGCCGCCCGGCGCGACGCCTACCGGTGCGATGTCGTCTACGCACCGGTCAGCGAGATCGGCTTCGACGTGCTGCGCGACCGCTTCGCCACCGATGCGGCCGGCCGCGTCGACCCGCACTTCGACGCGGCGATCGTCGACGAGGCCGATGCCGTGATGATCGACGAGGCGACGGTGCCGCTCGTGCTGGCCGGCACGGCCGACGATGCCGGCGAGGACTTCACGGCGGCCACGCAGCTGGTGGCCGACCTGCGCGAGCAGCGCGACTACACCGTCGCCGACGACCAGACCACCGCCGTCCTCACCGACGCAGGGCTCGATCTGATCGAGGCGCGACTGGGCGGGGTGAACCTGTTCGCGGGCGAGAACGTGCGCACGCTGACCCGGATCAATCTCGCGCTGCACGCCCGCACCCTGATGCGCCGTGATGTGGACTACCTGGTCTCGGACGGCCAGATCAGGCTGATCAACTCGGCACGCGGCCGCATCGCGCATCTGCAGCGCTGGCCGGACGGGCTGCAGGCGGCCATCGAGGCCAAGGAGGGCCTGGCGGCCACCGCGGCGGGCCAGGTCCTGGACACCGTCACGGTGCAGAGTCTGCTCGGCGGGTATCGGACGCTGTCCGGAATGAGCGGGACGATGCTGGCCGTGGCCGAAGACCTGCTCGAGTTCTACCAGCTGCCGGTCGGCCGCATCCCCCGCCATGAGCCGAACATCCGCATCGACGAACCCGACCGCATCCTGCTCAGCCGTGCCGATGCGCAGGCGGCGATCGACGCCGAGGTGGCGAGGCGCCACGCGAGCGGCCAGCCGCTGCTGGTCGGCACGCAGAGCGTCGCCGAATCCGAAGCGCTGGCGGCCCGGCTCGATCGCGCCGGCATCCGCACGCGGGTGCTCAACGCCAAGCACGACGCCGACGAGGCCGCCATCATCGCCCGCGCCGGCGAATACGCCGCCGTGACGATCTCGACGCAGATGTCCGGGCGCGGCACCGACATCCGGCTCGGCGGCGCCGACGAGCGCGATCGCGCTCGGGTCGCGGCCGTCGGCGGGCTCGCCGTGATCGCCACCGGCCGCTACCCGACCGGGCGGCTGGACGCGCAGCTGCGTGGCCGCTGTGGCCGGCAGGGCGATCCGGGCACGACGATCGCCTTCGCGAGCCTGGCCGACGATCTGGTCACGGCGCACGCGCCCGCGTTCGAACTGGCCCTGGTGGCCCGTGCCGGCGACGCCCTGGCCGCAAGTGCCCGGCAGCGCATCGTGGACGGCGCGCAGCGCATCGCCGAGGGCATCCGCCTCGACCGGCACCGCAACACGTGGGGCTACAACCGTGCCATCGCCCGTCAGCGCGCCACCGTGCTCGCGCACCGCGACGAAGTGATCGCCGGCGACCTCGCCGAGCGGATCGTGCACACGCTGATCCCCGAGCACCTGGATCGGCTGCGGCGCGCGGGGGTGGATGCCGCCGCCGGCACCGTCCGCGCCGCGGCGCTGAGCTGCCTGGACACGCACTGGACGGACCAGCTCGGCAAGCTCCAGGAGATCCGCGACGGCATCCACCTGCGCGCCATCGCGGGACAGAACCCCGTCGACGAGTTCCACACGATCGCGCTGCGCGAATTCGACGGGTTCTTCGACCAGGTCTACGCCGACGTCGCCGCGTTCCTGCAGGCGCTGGTCCCGGAAGAGATCGGGCAGGACATCGGCACCCTCGGGCTGCGGCGCCCGGCCGCGACATGGACGTACATGGTCACCGACGACCCGTTCGGCAGCCCGGGCGACCGCGCCGCACGCCACCTGGGCGCGCTGGTGCGCACGAAGCTCTTCCACATCGAGTGACGGCGCGGCGGTGGGCACGCATCCTGTGCATCGTGCCCGCCGCGCGATAGGTTCGAGGCGTGGCAGCAACACGGACTTCACACAGGCGCAGCAGCGCCTGGCGCAGCCCGAGCGCGATCCCGAGGCGCCCGGTCACGCCGTGGCCGCACGAAGGCGGCACCGCGACGGGGCGCATTCCCCTGCTCGAGCCCGGCCCCGCCTTCTGCGCAGCCGATCGGCTGCTGCGTCCGAAGGCGTTCGTCGGCGAGGTCGTCCCGTTCACGGTCACCGCATTCCGGGAGGGGCATGACCTCATCGGCGTGCAGCTGCGCCTGTTCTCCCCCACCGGCGACGAGTCGCTGCACCGGCTGACACCGCTGCGCGACGGCTTCGACCACTGGCGCACCGAGGTCGCACTGCTCGAGCAGGGCGAATGGACGTTCCGATTCGAAGGCTTCGCCGACGACTACGCCAGCTGGCAGCACGCCGCGGAGGTGAAGATCGACGCGGGCGTGGACATCGCCCTGATGCAGGAGCTCGGTGCGACGTTGTGCACCCGGGCGGCCGCAGAGCGCAGCCGCCCGGTGCGCGAGCGCAGCATGCTGCGGGCGACCGCCACCCGGCTGCGTGACGCCGGCGACGACCGGCACGGCGCCGTCGAGGCGCTGCGGGTCGTGCGCGATGCCGACCTGGCCGAGGTGTTCCGCCGGCGCCCGCTGATGTCGCTCGTGACCATCGGCGAGTCCCTGCCGCTGCGCGTGGAGCGCGAGCGCGCCGGAGTGGGTGCCTGGTACGAGTTCTTCCCGCGCTCCGAGGGCGCACATCGGCGCCCCGACGGCACGATCCGCAGCGGCACCTTCCGCACCGCCGCCGGGCGCCTGGCCGGCGTCGCCGGAATGGGCTTCCAGGTGCTGTATCTGCCGCCGATCCACCCGATCGGCCAGACCCACCGCAAAGGACCGAACAACTCCCTGCAGGCCGGGCCCGACGACCCCGGCTCGCCGTGGGCGATCGGCGCCGCAGCCGGCGGACACGACGCCGTGCACCCGGACCTGGGCACCCTCGCCGACTTCCGCCACTTCGTCGACGCCGCACACGCCGAAGGCCTGGAGGTCGCGCTCGACCTGGCGCTGCAGGCATCCCCCGACCATCCCTGGGTCAGCGCCCACCCGGAGTGGTTCACGACGCTGCCGGACGGCTCGATCGCCTATGCGGAGAACCCGCCGAAGAAGTACCAGGACATCTACCCGGTCAACTTCGACAACGACCCCGCAGGTCTGCGCGCCGAAGTGCTGCGCCTCGTGCGGCACTGGATCGCGCAGGGCGTGCAGATCTTCCGGGTGGACAACCCCCACACCAAGCCGCTGCAGTTCTGGGAGTGGCTGATCCGCACCGTCACCGACGAGCATCCCGACGTGGTGTTCCTCGCCGAGGCGTTCACCCGGCCCGCGCCCCTGCTCGCGCTGGCCCGCGCCGGGTTCCAGCAGAGCTACAGCTACTTCACCTGGCGCAACACGAAGGCCGAGCTCGAGGAGTTCCTCACCTCCATCAGCGGTCAGACGGCGGACTTCCTGCGTCCCAACCTGTTCGTGAACACGCCCGACATCCTCACCGAGTTCCTGCAGTTCGGGGGCCGACCGGCCTACAAGATCCGCGCCGCCCTGGCCGCGACCGCCGCCCCGTCGTACGGCGTGTATGCCGGCTTCGAGCTGTTCGAGAACGTAGCCCGGCCGGGGTCGGAAGAGAACATCGACAACGAGAAATACGAGTACAAGCTGCGGGACTGGGCCGCCGCCGAGGCCGCGGACGATTCGCTGGCGCCCTATCTGCGCAGGCTCAACGAGATCCGCGCGGCGCATCCGGCGCTGCGGCAGCTGCGCAATCTGACCCTCGGCCGCAGCGACGACGACGCGATCCTGGTGTTCGTCAAGCATCTGGACGCCGCGCTCTCACCCACCGGCGCGTCCGACACCATCGTGGTCGTGGCCAACCTCGACCCGCACTCGGTGCGACAGACCGTGATCCACCTGGACACGACGCTGTTCGGCATCCGCCCCGGCGACGAGTACGACGTCGAGGATCTCGTCACCGGCGCCGCGTGGACGTGGTCCGAGCACGATTTCGTGCGCTTGGACGCGTTCACCGAGCCGGTGCACATCGTGCACGTGAAAGGACCGCGATGACCATCAGCGACGAAGTGCTGGACGCGGTCGCGCACGGCCTGCACTATGCCCCGCACGACGTGCTCGGCATCCACCCGGCCACCGCCGCCGACGGCCACGCCGTCTGGACGGTGCGGGCTCGCCGGCCCCTGGCCACCAGCGTGACCGCCGTCTTCGCGGACGGCGACCGGGTGCCTCTGACGCACCTGCGCGAAGGTGTCTGGGCGGGTACCCGCGAGGGCCGGTCGCGCCGGTACGTGATCGAAGCGACCTATTCGGACGGCACCACCGACACCGCCGACGACCCGTACCGGCACCTGCCGACGCTGGGCGAGCTGGACATGCACCTGATCACCGAGGGCCGGCACGAGCGGCTGTGGGACGTCCTGGGTGCGCACGTGCGCACCCAGGACAAAGTCGCCGGCACCGCGTTCGCCGTCTGGGCTCCGAACGCCCAGGTCGTGCGGGTGGTCGGCGACTTCAACGACTGGAACGGTGAGGGGCACGCGATGCGGTCCCTGGGCGCCAGCGGAGTGTGGGAGATGTTCATCCCGGGAGTGCCCGCCGGCACCGTGTACAAGTACGAGATCCATACCCGCGCGGGCGCCTGGATCCTCAAGGCCGACCCGATGGCCCAGCGCGCCGAGGTGCCGCCCCACACCGGGTCGGTGGTGACCGCCGCCGCGCACGAGTGGGCCGACCACGATTGGATCGCTGCGCGCGGCGTCGCCGTTGCGGTCGCGCGTCCGATGTCGATCTATGAGCTGCACGTGGGCTCGTGGCGGCAGGGGCTGGGGTACCGTGACCTCGCCGACCAGCTGATCGGCCACGTGCAGGCCCTGGGCTTCACGCACGTCGAGTTCATGCCGCTGGCCGAGCACCCGTTCGGCGGCTCGTGGGGCTATCAGGTCAGCGGCTACTACGCCCCCACCAGCCGGTTCGGCGGCCCGGACGATCTGCGCTACCTGATCGACCGGCTGCACACCGCCGGCATCGGCGTGATCATGGACTGGGTGCCGGGGCACTTCCCCAAGGATGTCTTCGCGCTGGGCCGGTTCGACGGCCAGCCGGTCTACGAGCATCCCGATCCGCGGCGCGGCGAGCACAAGGACTGGGGCACCTACATCTTCGACTACGGCCGCCCCCAGGTGCGCAATTTCCTGGTGGCCAATGCGCTGTACTGGTTCGACGAGTTCCACGTGGACGGGCTGCGCGTGGATGCCGTGGCCTCGATGCTGTACCTGGACTACTCGCGCGAGGACGGGCAGTGGGAGCCGAACGTCCACGGCGGACGCGAGAATCTCGAGGCGATCCAGTTCCTGCAGGAGGTCAACGCCACCGCCTACCGGCTGTATCCGGGGATCGCGATGATGGCCGAGGAGTCCACCAGCTTCTCGGGGGTGACCGCGCCGACCGATCGCGGCGGTCTCGGTTTCGGGTTCAAGTGGAACATGGGCTGGATGAACGACTCGCTGGTCTACATCGGCCGCGATCCGCTGTACCGGTCGCATCACGCCGGCGAGCTGTCGTTCTCGTTCGTCTACGCGTTCAGCGAGAACTACGTGCTGCCGATCAGCCACGACGAGGTCGTGCACGGCAAGGGCAGCCTGCTGGCTAAGATGCCCGGCGATCACGGGCAGAAGCTCGCGGGCATGCGCGCGTTCCTCGCCTACATGTGGGCGCATCCGGGCAAGCAGCTGCTGTTCATGGGGCAGGAGTTCGGCCAGCTGTCCGAGTGGTCCGAGCAGCGCAGCCTGGACTGGTGGCTGCTGGACCAGCCCAGCCATCAGCAGCTGCAGGCCTTCGTGGCCACCCTGAACCGGCTCTACGCGTCCCGCCCCGCGCTGTGGGCCAGAGACGACGACAGCGCCGCGTTCTCGCGCATCGGCGGGCCGCTGTGGAACCCGAACGTGCTGGCGTTCACCCGCAGCGACGACGCCGGCCACACGCTCGTGGCCGTCTGCAACTTCTCCGGCACCACGATCGACGGCTACCAGCTCGAGCTGCCCGCCGACGGCGACTGGCACGAGATCCTGAACACCGATGCCGTCGAGCACGGCGGGGCGGGCCAGGGCAACATGGGCATCGTCCACGCCGGCGCAGACCGGCTGGCGCGCCTCGTGCTGCCCCATCTGAGTGTGCTCTGGCTGGAACAGCAGCGCTAGATCGGCGGCACGAGATCGGCCGCGTTAGAACAGCAGCGAGGTCAGGCTCCGGCGTGCCGTGGCCACGCGGGGGTCGGCCTCGCCGACCAGGCCGAACAGCTCCAGCAGCCGTTCGCGCACCTCTGCGCGCTCATCCGGTCCGAGTGCGGCGAACAGTTCGAGCAGCCGCGCGAACGCGTCCTCGACGTGCCCGCCCGACACGTCCAGGTCGGCGACGGCAAGCTGGGCGGTGACGTCCTGCGCGTCGGCGGCCGCGGCCGCGCGGACGACCGGCGCATCGATGCTCTGCACGCGCGCGAGCAGCCGCACCTGGCCCAGGCCCGCCTGCGCGGCCTCGTCGCGCGGATCCGCGGCCAGAGCCTGCTCATACGCCGCGATGGCGCGGGTGTAGTCGCCCGCCTCGATCGCGTCGTACGCCTCGGCGTGCAGCGGCGGCAGTGCTGGCTCCTCCGGCTCCGATTGACCCGCCTCGGCGTCCTGCCCGGCGCCGGCAGCCACGGTGCCGGTCACCCCGTTCTGCGCGGCGACCTGCAGCAGCTGTGCGAAGACCTCGCGCACCTGCGGCTCGGGGACGGCGCCGGTGAACAGCGGCACCGGCTGGCCGGCGACCATCGCGACGACCATCGGGATGGACTGGGCGCGGAAGGCCTGCGCCAGCTGCGGGTTGGCGTCCACGTCGACCTTGGCCAGCACGAGGCGTCCGCCGAGCTCGGTGACGACCTTCTCGAGGATCGGGCTGAGCTGCTTGCACGGCCCGCACCACTCCGCCCACAGGTCGATGACCACCGGCACGGTGCGGGAGAGCTCGACGATCTGCGGGAAGGTCTGGTCGGTGACATCCACCACCAGGCCGTCTGCCGGCGCGGGTGCAGCCGGCGCGGCCGGATCGGCCGGGGCAGGCCGGTTGCGCAGCGACGACAGGTCCACCGCGCCGCGAAGCACGGCGCCGGGATTGGGTTGACTCATTTCTTGCTGACCACCTTCGCACCGAGGATGTTCGAGGAATACCCCAGCAGCCGGATCGAGGCATCGCCGGATCCGACCCCGGGCACATAGAAGAAGAGCTGGTCGCTGTAGGTCGTGGTGAAGCCGGTCTGGGACTCCTTCACGCCGGTCAGCGCCTGCACGCGCGGGTTGTTGGTGAGCTTGATGACGGCATCGGCGTTGGTCGGCTTCACCGTCTCGGTCTCGTTGACGTTGACTGCCACGATCGCACCGCTCTCCAGTGTCGCCAGCGCCAGCGGCGGCGCGCTCCCCGCCAGCGCCGTGAAGGTGAGACTGCCGGTCTTGCTGCTCTTGGCGTCCTTGTCTGCCTTGGCGGCGGTCTTGTCGAACTCGGCCAGCTGCTCCTTGCGCTTGGCCATGACCCCCTTCAGGAACAGATCGGCGTGCGTGTCGAACGCACCCGCGGATGCGCTCGCGTCGCCGTGGTCGATGATGTCGGCGTACGCGGCGGCGATCTTCTCGGGCGGCATCACCAGGAATGACGAGTCCGGCTGCACGGCCGCCGCACCCACGTAGGCGGGGGCGACATCGGGCAGCTCGGCCGCTTCGAGCTGACCGGTGTAGCTGAGCTTGTACTGGCTCCAGGCATCCTGCTGCGCCATCATCATGATCGTCGAGGTGACCGCTGTGTCAGCCTTCTGCTCGGCGATCAGCAGGATAGTGCGGGGCCAGCCGTCGTACGCCTGCGGCAGCACGACCTTCACCCCGGTCGCCGGGATCGCCGGCAGCGCCGCCTCACCGGAGATCTTGCCGCGAAGCGTGTAGTTGGTCTCGCGCTCGGCGAGGGCGGCCCCGGTCAGCCGGGTCGCGGCGAGCTTCGCGTCCTGCTTCTCGTCGGCGCTGGCAATCGTCTGCGAGATGCGGGCGAGGATGCGATCGGCCTGCGACGGCGTGACGGCCGGCTGCTGCACTCCGCTGGGGTCCACCACGGTCCGGGTGGGCGTGGGCGTGGCCGACGCGCCCAGCTGTGGCCACGCATCGGCCGAGCACCCGGCCATCAGCAGCGCCGAGATCGCCAGGACCGGCACCACCGCGAAGGTGCGCCGGCGGGTCAGCGGCGTGCGCGTGGATGCCGGACCCGCGCTGATCACGCCCTTGTCGGCGGCGGCGACCGAGATGTCGATCGGCTCGGTCTCGGGCAGCGGGGGCAGCGCCTTGCGGCGCGGCCCGCGCCGGCGGCGCAGACTGCGCAGACCGAGGATGTACAGGAACACGCCGATGGCCATCAGGATGCTGCCGCCGGCGATCAGCGGCCCCGCCCACGGCGTGTTGGTCTGCAGCGACCAGGTGACGGAGATCGCCGCCGGTGCGGGCTTGGTGCCGTCGGTGGCCACCAGGACGCTCATCGTGTCGGGCAGCTGAAGGTGCTGGATGAGGATGTCATCCTGCTGGAACTGGTCCAGCCACAGGTCAGAACCGGCCGGATCGCGGTCGGCGGCGCCGTCGGGCCCGGCCGCGGTCGGCGGCACGACGGTGTCGACCACCTTGCCGGCCTCATTCAGCGTCACCGACGTGTAGGCGACGTCCGACAGCCAGGACTTCATGTCGGAGGTGCGGGCGTAGGCGGCGAAGATCGTCCCGGACTGCGCCGCGCGCAGTGTCTGCGAGCCGGGCAGCCGGTTCAGCACAGCGCCGTCGATCAGCGTGTAGGACGCCGCTGCGGGCTGGCTCACCGCCGTGGTCGCCGTCTTCGGACCCTGGAACACGGTGCGCTGAGCGATCCCGGTGGCGATCATCACAGCAGCCAGGACGAAGGCTGCCACAGCCCACACGAAACGCACGAATGTATCCTCTCGGGCCGCCGCGCGGCCGTTTCACTCGACGTCTCAGGTTAGCGAATCCAGCCTGTGTGCGTGCCGGGAGGGTCACGGCCGGCTTCAGGCGTGTCGGCAAGTAGTCTTTCCACACGAGCCGTCGTCGGAGAGGATGAGCAATGAAGGTGCAGAACCCCTTTCGCGTCGCATTCATCGCGACGCTGGGCGTCGGGCTCGGGCTGCTTCTGATCGGCAGCATCCAGACTCTGTCCACGATCCTGCTCTACATCGGCACCGCGCTGTTCCTGGCTCTGGGCCTGGAGCCGATCGTCGCGTTCCTGGAGCGGCGCCGGCTGCCCCGGTGGCTCGCCGTGCTCGTGACGATCCTCGGCGTGCTGGCCGTGTTCGCCGGGATCGTGCTGCTGGTGGTGCCGATCATCGTCGGCCAGATCACCCAGCTGGTGGATTCGATCACCCAGATCGCGCAGAACCCCAACGCGCTCGAAGAATTCAAGAACTGGTTGACCCGCACCTTCCCGCAGTTGAAGGTCGACGACGTCTTCGCCTATGTGCAGAACTGGCTCGTGACGAACCTGGCCGACATCAGCGGCTCGATCGGGCAGGGCGTGCTCACCGCGGGGATCGCGTTCTTCGGGGGGCTGGCCGGCGCCTTCATCGTGCTGATCCTGACGATCTACTTCACGTCGTCGATCCCGTCGCTCAAGCACGCCGTGTACCAGCTGGTGCCGGCCTCCAAGCGCGCGCGGTTCTCCGATCTGGCCGAGCAGATCACCGGTTCGGTCGGCTATTACGTGATGGGCCAGGTCACGCTGGGACTGATCAACGGCATCCTCAGCTCGATCTTCCTGTCCATCATCCATGCGCCGTTCCCGGCGGTGCTGGCCGTCGTGGCGTTCTTCTTCTCGCTGATCCCGCTCGTGGGCACGCTGACCGGTTCGACGATCATCGTGCTGACCTGCCTCATCCCCGGGCTCGGCTCGCCCAGCACCGCATTGGTGGCGGCGATCTACTACCTGATCTACATGCAGGTGGAGGCCTACGTGCTCTCGCCGCGCATCATGAATCGTGCGGTGTCGGTGCCGGGCGCCCTGGTCGTGGTGGCCGCGCTCGCCGGAGGGTCGCTGTTGGGCCTGCTCGGCGCGCTGATTGCGATCCCCGTCGCCGCCAGCATCCTGATCCTCTACCGCCAGGTCGTGATTCCCCGCCAGAACGAGCGCTGACGCTATGCCGGCTGGTCCGCCCATGTGGTCGGCAGCGGCAGCGCCGCGGGATTGACCCGCGCCACGATCTCGTTCAGCACCCGCCGGGTCTGGTTCTCGCCCACCCACAGATGCCGGCCGCCGGCGACCGGGACGACGTCGGCCTGCGGCACGACCGCGAAGCGCCGCGCGGCCTCGGCGGGCCGCAGGTAATCGTCCAGTTCGGGGATCAGCGCCACGACCGGGCGGGGGTCGTCGGCCCACGCCGCCAGTTCGGTCTCGCTGGTGCGGCGCAGCGGCGGGGACAGCAGGATGAGGCCGACCGCATCCGGCTGCCCGCGACCGTGCTTGAGCGCGAGTTCGGTGCCGAACGACCAGCCCACCAGCCAGGGTCGCGGCAGCGCGCGCTCGCGCACGAAGGCCATGGCCGCGGCCACGTCGTCCCGCTCCGTCTCGCCGTCACCGAAGGCGCCCGCGCTGGTGCCCCGCGGCGACGTCGTGCCGCGGGTGTTGAACCGAAGCACGGCGAGGTCCGCCAGCGCCGGCAGCCGCCCGGCGGCCTTGCGCAGGATGTGCGAGTCCATGAATCCGCCGGCGGTGGGCAGCGGGTGCAGCGTGACCAGCGTGGCGACCGGGTCGCGATGCTCGGGCAGCGCCAGCTCGCCGACCAGCGTCAGGCCGTCTGCAGTATGCAGTTCGATGTCTTCGCGCCGTGCCGGCAGCAGGACGGGACCACGGATCTCCACTCAGAACACCCTCCAGCAGTGCGTGTGCCAGTGCCGACGGCCGGCGAGGTCCGCCGCATCGCCGAGGATGCCGTCGGCCCGCCAGATCACCAGATGCGGCGTACCGACCTCGACGGGTGCACCGCAACCGGGGCACGTGTACACCTTCTGCGCGTGCGCGGCCGAGACCGGCTGCACCGTCCACTGCGAACCACGGCGCACCTCGGTGCGCGTGAAGCCCGCGACGAACTGCTCGAACGAATCAGCGGTCCTGGGATCGGGGCGCCGCCGGCGCGATCGCGGCATGGGGTCAGTACCAGCTGTAGGACTGCGAGTGGCTCCAGGCGCCGCAGGGGGTGCCGTAGCGGCCGCTGATGTAGCCGAGGCCCCACTTGATCTGGGTCGCCGGGTTCGTGGCCCAATCGGCGCCGGCCGAGGCCATCTTGCTGCCCGGCAGCGCCTGCGGGATGCCATAGGCCCCGCTCGGGTTGTAGGCGTTGACACGCCAGCCGGACTCGCGCTTCCACAACGACACCAAGCAGGCGAACTCGCCGTCGCTCCAGCCGCGCGCCTTGACGATGTCGTAGGCGATGGCCTGGGCCGTGCCCGGGTTCGGCGCGACGAACGGCACCGTGAACGAGCCGGCTCGCGATCGCACACTCGCTGGC
The DNA here is from genome assembly GCF_039537285.1 of Microbacterium kribbense. Lineage (NCBI taxonomy): Bacteria > Bacillati > Actinomycetota > Actinomycetes > Micrococcales > Microbacteriaceae > Microbacterium > Microbacterium kribbense. The sequence goes on from NZ_BAABAF010000008.1 coordinate 393,517, forward strand.
TGTGGCTTCGGCGTGGGTGTCGGCTTGGGCTTGACGTACACCGTGTAGGCGTCCCGGTTCAGCGCGGTCGCCGAGGCGGGCTCCAGCGATGAGATCTCCACGGTCTGGGCATCCCCCAGCGCGCTCGCGTACAGCGTCACCTGCGGAGTGACCTCGGCGCTGGCGGGCGCCGCGATCACCGACCCCAACGGGGTCAGATACGCCGTCGCCAAACCGATCACGGCCAGCGCGGCCAAGCCGCCCATGATCGCTCGCCCCCACGTCCGGCCCTTCGCCGCCGTGCGCGGCGCGTGCGGGTGCGCCGGACGGGCAGTCCGCGCCGCCGCGGACCGCAGGTCGCGGCGCAACATCGCACGGGAGGCTTCGGGGGTCGTCTCGTTGGCGGAAGTCACAGTGGGCCCGAGTCTACCGCGCAGATCGCGTGATGGCCATCAGCTGCTCGGGTGGGTTCTCAGCCGACCGCGAGCATCACGTCCACGACCGCGTCCAGTACGGCATCCACCTGCGTCTCGCGGTAGCCGCGTCGCTGCATCCGGAACGCCACCGCGCGCACCTGCTCGACGGTGACCGGTTTTCCGTCGGCCAGGTAGGCGGCGATCTTGTCGGCGACGATGTCGACCTCGTCGATGCGGTAGCCGTAGCCCAGACCCCGCGCGCGGTCGAAGCGACGCCGCGGCGGTCGGGTGAGCCGGTCCAGGATCTCCTGCGCGCGGTCCCGGGTCTGATTTATCCATGCGCCGGTGCCCGTCGTCGCCATCCCCTGGTCGCGCTCACGAGCGGCGAAGGCGTCCTCGACGCGCACGAGTGCCGCATCGACCGCTTCCGGCTGATATCCGCGCTTCACGAGCCGGAACGAGACCGATCTGACATCGGCGGCGGCGAGGGCATCGGCATCCGTCGCGGACTCGAACGCGGCGCGTGCACGCCCGAGGAACTCGTCGACGGCGGATACCTGATAGCCCTTCGCGCGCCCCGCGGTGCGGGGGAAGGAGTGCCCGGCCGGACGCGCGTCGCGGGAATCGTTGGTCATGGTGCCACCAGAGGGATCAGGAGGAAGTAGAGGGCCAGTGCCGCACCGGCAGAGGGGAGGATCGAGTCGAGCCGGTCGAGGACGCCGCCGTGACCGGGCAGCCAGGAGCTCATGTCCTTGATGCCCAGATCCCGTTTGATCATCGACTCGCCCAGATCGCCGACGGTCGCCGTCCCCAGGATCACGGCGCCGATGACCAGGCCGGCCCACACCGGCAGATGCAGCATGAACGTCGCCAGCAGCACGCCGGCCGCCAGCGCAGCGACGACCGCACCGCCGAAGCCTTCCCAGGTCTTCTTCGGGCTGATCCGCGGCGCCATCGGGTGCTTGCCCAGCGTCAGCCCGGTGGCGTAGGCCCCGGTATCGGCGGCGACGGCGATGACGATGAACGCGAGCACCCAGTACTGGCCGCCGTCCTGCCGCAGCAGCACGACGCACAGACTCCCCAGGAACGAGACGTACAGCTGCGTGAACGTGCCGGTCAGTACGTCGCCGACCACATCGGCGTAGCTGCGGCCGTCGCGTGCGATCATCTGCGCGATCAGGCGCCACACCAGCACGATCACGACGATCGCGCACGTGATGACCCAATGCAGCCACATGCTCAAAAACCAGCCGGAGGCGATCAGGACGACCGCACCGGTCACCTGCGGGATGAGGTCGACGCGTCGGCCGTGGGCCTGCAGGGCGCGGCTGAATTCGAACACGCCGAGCACCACCGCCGCCAGGGCCAACAGCAGGAACACTGGCTTGTAGATCAGCAGCGACAGCAGCAGCACGGCGCCGGCGGCCAGGCCGATCAGTATCGCCACGATCAGGTCGCGTCCGGTGCGGGCCTTGATCCGCTCGTTGGCCTCTTCGAAGTCGGCGCGGGTGCGCGCCACCTGGCTGCCGAACTCATCGCGTGCGGAGCGCAGGTGCTCATGCAATCGGGCGGCGGCATCCTGCGGGTCCGTGTCGTCGTGTCCACCGGGTGGCGGGCCCGCGTTGCCCGCTGCGCGCGCCGAATCGGCCCGGTCGGGATCTTCCGCCCCAGGCCGCTGATCGGGCGCATCGGTCATCAGGGGTGCTCAGATCTCGAGCAGCTCGGCCTCTTTGCGCTTGAGCGCCTCGTCGATCGCGTCGACGTGCGAGCGCGTCAGAGTGTCGAGATCCTTCTCTGCACGAGCCAGATCGTCCTCGCCGACATCGGACTTCAGGGTATCGAGCTCGTCCTTGATCTTGCGACGGATGCCGCGCACGTGCACCTTCGCATCCTCGCCCTTGGACCGCACCAGCTTGACGAACTCCTTGCGGCGCTCCTGGGTCAGCTCCGGCATCGTGATGCGCACGATGTTGCCGTCGTTGGTGGGGTTCACACCGAGGTTCGGCATGTCGCGGATAGCCTGCTCAATCGCCTTGAGCGCCCCTTTGTCGTACGGCGTGACGATGACACTGCGCGCCTCGGGCACGTTCAGCGAGGCCAGCTGCGCCAGCGGGGTCGGTGTGCCGTAGTAGTCGACGAGCACCTTCTGGAACATCTGCGGGTTCGCACGCCCGCTGCGCACGGTGGCGAAGTCGTCCTTCGCCACTTCCACTGCCTTGTCCATCCGCGTGGCTCCATCGGCCAAGACGTCCGCGATCACGGTCTCTCCATTCGCTCAGGCGTTCCTGCTCAGTCTAGTCTGGGCCCATCCCGCGGCCCGGGCGATCAGGTCGTGACCAGGGTGCCGATCGGCTCCCCCAGCAGGGCCCGGGTGACGTTGCCGGCCGGCTCCATGCCGAACACGCGCATGTCCATCTTGTTGTCCATGCACAGGCTGAACGCGGTCGAGTCGACCACCTTCAGTCCCTTCTGCAGCGCTTCCAGGTAGGTGATCCGCTCGATCTTGGTGGCCGAGGCATCCTTGTTCGGATCCGCCGTGTACACGCCGTCGACGCCGTTCTTGGCCACCAGCACCTCGTCGGCGCGCACCTCCAGCGCCCGCTGAGCGGCGACCGTGTCGGTGGAGAAATAGGGCAGGCCGGCGCCGGCGCCGAAGACGACGACGCGGCCTTTCTCCATGTGTCGCTCGGCACGCAGCGGGATGTACGGCTCGGCCACCTGGGTCATCTGGATCGCCGACTGCACGCGCGTGGGTGCGCCCGCCTGCTCGAGGAAATCCTGCAGGGCGAGCGCGTTCATGACCGTGCCGAGCATTCCCATGTAATCGGCGCGGCCGCGGTCCATGCCCCGCTGGCTCAACTCGGCGCCGCGGAAGAAGTTTCCGCCGCCGACGACGATCGAGATCTCGACCCGGTCCACCGCCGCTGCGATCTCGCGCGCGATCTGGCCGACCACGTCGGGGTTCACGCCCAGTGAGCCGCCGCCGAATGCCTCGCCCGAGAGCTTGAGCAGAACGCGGCGGCGCCGCGTGGATTCATTGTTCACGTATGTTCCCTCTCGTCGCGATCACACCCTAGCGAACCGGCATGCCAAGGGCCCGCATCGATTCCGATGCGGGCCCTTGGGGCGTGCTACGCGCCGACCTTGAACCGAGCGAAGTCGGTGATCGTGATGCCGGCGTCCGCCGCGATCTGCGCGACGGAATGCTTGTTGTCCTTGGCGTAGTCCTGCTCCAGCAGCGCCACCTGCTTGACGAACGCGTGCACGCGTCCCTCGACGATCTTCGGCAGCGCGGCCTCGGGCTTGCCCTCGTTGCGCGAGATCTCGGTGACGATCTCGCGCTCCTTCTCCATGTCTGCCTCCGGCACGTCCTCTCGCGAGAGGTACGACGGGTTGGCGAACGAGATGTGCTGGGCGATGCTGCGCGCGGTCTCCGCGTCGCCGCCGCTGTAGGCGACGACGACGCCGATCTGCGGCGGCAGGTCCTTGCTGGTCTTGTGCAGGTAGACCTGGAATGCATCGCCGGAGAGGGTGCGCACGCGACGCAGTTCGACCTTCTCGCCGATGATCGCGGCCTCTTCGGAGATGAGCTCGGCCACGGTCTGCGAACCGGCCGGTGCGGCCAGGGCAGCCTCGGCCGAGTCCGCTGCGGCGGCGGCGGCGGCATCGGCGACCTTGTCGGCCAATGCGATGAAGCGGTCGTTCTTCGCGACGAAGTCGGTCTCGCAGGCAAGCTCGATCAGCGTGGCCTTGCCGTTGTGCTCGCGCGCGGCGATCAGGCCCTCGCTGGTGGACCGGTCAGCGCGCTTGGCGTTGCCCTTCGCACCCTTCAGGCGCAGGATCTCGACGGCCTTCTCGCGATCGCCGTCGGCCTCCTCGAGCGCCTTCTTGGTGTCGACCATGCCTGTGCCCAGCTGCTCGCGCAGCGCCTTGATGTCGGCGATCGTGAAGTTTGCCATGGGTATCGGCTCCTTGTCTGTGGTGGGTTCTCGTGGATGCCGCGGCGGAGTCGTCCGTGGACGACTCCGCCGGACGAATGCGTGCGACCCGTGCTACTGCGCGGCAGGCTCGGCCTCGACAGCAGCGGCGGCCTCGGGCTCGGCGACCTCGGGCTCGGCGACCTCGGGCTCGGCGACCTCTGTCTCAGCGGCAGCCGCTGCCTCGGCGACGGCCACCGGCTCGCCCTTGTCGGCGGCAGGCTCGGCGGCGACCGGCTCGGCGGCCTCGTCGGCGACCTTGTCGGTCGTGGCGGAGGACTGCTCGGGGGCCCCCTGCTCGAGCAGCTCACGCTCCCACTCGGCCAGCGGCTCGGCGGCCGTCTCGGACTCGGCGTCGGCGGGCTGGTGGCGCTGGATGAGCCCCTCGGCGGCGGCGTCGGCGATGATGCGCGTCAGCAGCGCGACCGAGCGGATCGCGTCGTCGTTGCCCGGGATCGGGTACTGGATCTCGTCCGGGTCGGCGTTGGTGTCGAGGATGCCGATGACCGGGATGCCGAGCTTGCGGGCCTCGTCGATGGCGAGGTGCTCGCGCTTGGCGTCGACGACCCACAGCGCCGACGGTGTCTTCTGCAGGTTGCGGATGCCGCCCAGCGACTTGTGCAGCTTGTCGAGCTCGCGCTTCTTCAGCAGCAGCTCCTTCTTGGTGAAGCCGCTCTCGGAGGGGTTCTCGTAGTCGAGCTCCTCAAGCTCCTTCATGCGCTGCAGGCGCTTGCTGACGGTGCTGAAGTTGGTCAGCAGACCGCCCAGCCAGCGCTGGTTCACGTAGGGCTGGCCGACGCGGGTGGCCTGCTCGGCGAGGACTTCCTGCGCCTGCTTCTTGGTGCCGACGAAGAGGATCGTGCCGCCATGGGCGACGGTCTCCTTGGCGAACTCGTAGGCGGTGTCGATGTAGCCCAGCGACTGCTGCAGGTCGATGATGTGGATGCCGCTGCGCTCGGTCAGGATGAAGCGCTTGACTTTCGGGTTCCACCGGCGGGTCTGGTGTCCGAAGTGGACGCCGGCGTCCAGCAGCTGGCGAATGGTGACGACGGCCATGGCCGTTCTCCTGTTCTCGGCGCAGAAGCGCCGCTTTCGGTTGTTTTCTCGGGCGAGCGCCCGATGATCCTGGTGCCCGGCACACGTCCCGCCCTGAATCAGGGACCGGTGGGAAGTGGATGCCACGTGCGGAGGTCCGCTCGCTGTGGGCACGCGTAGTCACCCCGACATGCGGAGCGCGCATTCAGTGTATCAGGCACCGGCTCCTCCCCCGACGCTCGATCACGCGCCTCGCCTGGGGTTATCCACCGCCGGACGGGCGGGCCCGCGGCGGGGCGCCACCACCGCGCAGGATGGGGGGATGTCACCTGCGCGGCGAGGGCGGATGCGGCGGGCCGGCGCCGTGCTTTCGGCCGTGGTGCTTCTGCTGGGCGCCGGTGGCGCCGCCGCCGGCGCGACGGCCGCGCCGGCACCGAGTTCGGTTGCCGCCGTCGATCTGGCCGGGACCGGCTGGATCTGGCCGCTGCACGCGTTCCGGCTGACGAATCCCTATCGGGCGCCCACGCACGCCTACGGCCCCGGGCACCGCGGCATCGATCTGCTGCCGCTCGGCGGCACCGACGTGCGCGCGCCGCAGCGCGGCGTGGTCGCCTTCTCGGGCCGGGTCGCCGATCGGCCGATCGTCACGATCGACCACGGCGACGGCCTGGTCACGACGCTCGAGCCGGTCGCATCCGACCTGGTCGCCGGCGCCGCCATCGCGCGTGGCGCGGTGGTGGGGACGGTCTCGGCCGGCGGGCACGCCGCGCCGGGGACGGTCCACTTCGGCGTGCGGCTGCACGGCGACTACATCAACCCGATGCTGCTGCTGGGCGGCGTACCGCGCGCAGTGCTGCTGCCGTGCTGCGCCTGAGGGCTACTCCGGGGCGCGCTGGGCCCGCGGATGGGCGAGCCGGTAGGTCGCCATCAGCCGCTCGCTGGAGACGTGCGTGTAGATCTGGGTGGTGCCCAGGCTCGCGTGGCCGAGGATCTCCTGCACCGCGCGCAGATCGGCGCCGCCGTCGAGCAGGTGCGTGGCGGCAGAGTGCCGCAGCGCATGCGGACCGATGGTCTGGGCGCCCACGACCGGCGCGAGCATGCGTGATACGAGTGCATAGACCGTGCGCGGACCGATCCGCGCGCCGCGCGCACCGAGGAACAGCGCCGGCCCCTGGCGACTGCTGCGCGCGATGAGCACCGGTCGCGCGCGCGCCAGATAGGCGTCCACGGCACGGCGGGCGGGCAGACCGAACGGCACCACGCGCTCCTTGGCGCCCTTGCCGATGACGCGGGCCGTGCGCCGATCCAGATCCAGGTCGTCGAGGTCCAGGCCGCACAGCTCGGAGACGCGCATGGCGGTGCCGTAGAGCATCTCCAGGATCGCGTCGTCGCGCAGCGCGATCGGATCGGCCTCCGGATCGACGGCGGCTGCGGCGGCGTCATCGAGCAGATGTGCCATGTCGTCGGCGGTGGCCACCTTCGGCAGGGTCCGGCCGCGCTTGGGCGAGACGAGCCGGCCGCTGGGATCGACCTCGATCGTTCCGTTCTCGGCGGCCCAGGCGAAGAAGCCGCGTACGGCGGCGGTGCGGCGTGCGATGCTCGCGCGCGCCTGGCCGCGCAGGCTCGCCTGCCACAGCCATTCCCGCAACGCTTCGACCCCGATCTGGTCCAATGGGACGTCGCCGACAGCGCCGGCCAGGTCGGCGAGGTCGGAGCGGTAGGCGCGCACCGTCGCCGGCGACAGCCGCCGCACGTCGGTCAGGTGTCGCGCGTAGGCCGCCACCGCCTCGTCGATCCGCACCTCTCCAGAATGCCCGTCAGCGCCCGGCCCCGACGGCAACGCGCCGCCAGCGGTCGCTCTGGCTCTGCGCCGTGCCCTCCAGCGCCAGCATGCCCAGCTGCACCCGCACCTCGCCCGGCGCCATCCCGCAGCGGCGTGCGATGTCGTCGATGCCCCGGGCGGCCCGCGTGCTGAGGGCGTCGATCACGCGACTGCGCTCATCGGTCCCGTTCCACGCCGGGCCCAGATCCAACGTCGCGTCGACGGGCGGACGATCCAGGCCGACCAGCTCGGCCGCTTCGTCGGCGGTCGTGACGCAGCACGCGTCGAACTCGCGCAGCATGCGATGGCACCCCGCCGACGATCCGCTGGTGACCGGTCCCGGAACTGCGCCCAGCGGCCGGCCGAGATCGGCGGCATGCGCGGCCGTGTTCAGCGATCCGCTGCGCCAGCCCGCCTCGACGACGACGGTGGCCCGGCCCAGTGCCGCGATCAGCCTGTTGCGCTGCAGGAAGCGCCATTTGGTGGGGGCCGAGCCGCACGGCACCTCACTGGCCACCGCGCCGGTGACGGCGATGCGCTCCAGCAGCTGGGTGTGCCCGGCCGGGTAGGGCCGGTCGACCCCGCCGGCGAGCATTGCGACGGTGACGCCGCCTGCGGACAGTGCGCCGCGGTGGGCGGCGCCGTCGATGCCGTACGCCGCACCCGAGACGACGGTGACGCCGCGCCCGGCGAGTTCGGCTGCGAACTCGCCGGCGATGTGCTCGCCGTAGCCGGTGGCGGCCCGCGCGCCGACGATCGCGATCGCGGGGTCGGCGTGCGCGAGGGCGGCGGCGTTCCCGCGCACCCACAGGCACACCGGCGCGTGTTCGCCCAGGTCGTTCAACGTCGCCGGCCACCCCGGGTCGTCGGGCACGACGAGCTGGATGCCCCGGCCGCGGGCCACCCCCAGCGCCAGCGCGATCGCGTCGGCCTCCAGCCGCGGCCGCCACCGTGCCAGCGCCTGGTGCATGTCGTCGGCGTCGACCTCGGCGGCATCGGCCGCCAGTCCCCCGCGGGCGCCGCCGATCACCTCGCGCAGCGCCTCGTCCGGCCCGAGCGCCGCGATGAGCCGCCCGGCCACGCCGTCGCCGGGTTCGACCAGGCAGCTCCACACCGCCGCGGCGTAGGCCCGCTGCAGACGCTGCTCATCGGCTGCCGCATCCGCCCCCACCAGTGCGGCCACGGCGGTGGCGTTCGATTCGTCCCATCGGAATGCGGTCACGATCGGATTCCCTTCTTCAGGTACAGCGCGCGGCCGATGTCTCCCAGCTGCAGCCGGTCGCGTCCGGCCAGATCGCAGACGGTCCACGCGACGCGCAGGATCCGGTCGTAGCTGCGCAGGGTGAGCGCGCCGCGGTCCAGCGCGGCATCCAGCGGTCTGCGCACGACCGGTTCGGGGGCGACCGGGCCGTGTCGCAGCCAGGTGCCGGGAACCGCCGAGTTCGCCGTGAACGATGTCTCCCGCAGCCGGAACGCGGCTCGCTCGCGCGCGGCACGCACCCGCTCGCGCGCCTGCGCCGTCGTGGTCACCGTGCCGCCGGCGGCACGGTGGGCCACGGCCACCCGCGACATCGCGACCTCGATGTCGATGCGATCCAGCAGCGGTCCGGACAGCCGGCCCAGGTAGCGGCGGATCATCATCGGGGTGCAGGTGCACGAGGCGCCGCGCACCCCGTAGTTGCCGCACGGGCACGGGTTCGTCGCCAGCACGAGCTGGAATCGGGCCGGGAATGAGGCGACGAACCCGGCGCGGTGTATCACGATCGAGCCGGTCTCCAGCGGCTGGCGCAGGGCGTCCAGGGTGCCGGCGCGGTGCTCAGCGGCCTCGTCCAGGAACAGCACGCCCTCGCTGGCCCGCGCGATGGCCCCGGGCCGGACCACGCGCGGCCCGCCGCCGACCAGCGCCGCGATGCTCGCGCTGTGATGGGGCGCCTCGAACGGCGGGGTGCGATCCAGCCGGGTCACGGCGGTGCCCGACAGCGAGCGGATGGATGCCGCCATCAGCGCGGCCTCGTCATCGAGCTCGGGCAGGATGCCCGGCAGTCTGCGCGCCAGCATGGTCTTGCCCGCCCCCGGCGGCCCGGTCATCAGCAGATGGTGCCCGCCCGCGGCCGCGATCACCAGCGCGTCGACGGCATCCGGCTGACCGATCACATCGGCCAGATCGAGGCCGTCGGCCGGTTCCTCCGGCTCCTCGGCCAGCCCGACCGGCTCAGCGCTGCCGCCCGCCTCGACCTCCGCGCCGTGCAGGCGTGCCACATCGACCAGGCTCACGGCCCCGGTGACGCGGATGCCCGAGACCAGCTCGGCTTCGGACCGGTTGGCCCACGGCACCACGACGTGCCCGATCCCGGCGCGCGCGGCCGCGCGCACCGCCGGCAGCACGCCGGGCACCGGTCGCAGCCGGCCGTCGAGCCCGAGTTCGCCGATGTGCGCGGTGGCGGCGATCGAGGCCGGATCCATCACGGCGTCCGTGGCGAGGGCCGCCACGGCGATCGCCACATCGAAGCCGGATCCTTGCTTGGGCAGGCTCGCCGGCGAGAGGTTCACGGTCAGCCGCCGTCGCGGCAGCGGCAGGCCGCTGTTCGCGCTCGCGTTGCGCACGCGCTGCACGGCTTCACCCAGGGCCTTGTCGGCCAGCCCGATGATGTGGAAGTCCGGGATCTGGTTGGTCTGGTCGGCTTCGACCTCGACGAGCGTGCCGTCCAGGCCCGACAGCGCCACCGCCCACGTGCGGGTCACACCCATGCGACATCCTCCACGTGCTCCAACCGCGCCGTTGCCGGATCCGCTCCGGTGATCCCGATCACATCCAGCCGACGCGCCCGCCCGCAGGCTCGGTCGGGGTGTGCGGCGCACCAGGCGGCCGCCAGCTTCCACAGCCGGGCCCGCTTGCGTGTGTCGACGGCGGCGAGCGGGTCGCCGAATCGGGCGCTGCGCCGGGTCTTGACCTCGACGAACACCAGCGTCCGACCGGTGTACGCGACCAGGTCGATCTCACCGCCGGGCGCCCGCCAATTGCGGTCGAGCACCTCGAAGCCGCGGACGGTCAGGTGCGTCGCGGCGCGGCGCTCCCCCGCCCTGCCGAGTTCGTCTTTCGCTGCCATGAAGGCATGCTCCCGCGGCCGGCGCCTTCAGCGGATGGCGCGCAGCGGATCTGTGCAGGGATGGTCGAAATGCGCCGATCCGGGGCACCTGGGGAGGAGCCGGTGCTCCGGCTCAGGAGTCGAGCGAGAGCTCTTCGGGCAGGTGCAGATCGCGGCGCTGCAGCTCTTCGACGTTGACGTCCTTGAAGGTGAGGACGCGCACCGACTTCACGAACCGATCGGCCCGGTAGATGTCCCACACCCACACATCGGTCATCGAGATCTCGAAATAGAAATCGTGCTCGGTGTCGCGCCGCACGACATTGACCTCGTTGGCCAGATAGAAGCGCCGCTCGGTCTCGATGACGTACTGGAACTGCACGACGACGTCGCGGTACTCGCGGTAAAGCGCCAGCTCGAGCTCGCGGTCGTAGTCATCGAAGTCGTCGTCCATGGTCCTCCCATCCTAGGTCGCGCGATGCGCCGCGCCCACTCGGAACGGATCGCGCTCAGAACAGGGTCGGCGCCGCCGCGATCGCCCACGAGGAGCGGTGATAGCGGCTCAGCCCGTGCGCGCGGATCGCGGCTTGATGCACTGCGCTGGCGTATCCCTTGTTGTGCGCCCACTCGTAGACCGGGTGGGTCTCGTGCAGCCCGACCATGTACTCGTCCCGCGCCACTTTCGCGATGACCGACGCCGCTGCCGCGCTCGCGCAGTCCCGGTCGGCGGCCACGCGAGGCGTCACGGCCAATCCGATCCCGCCCACCGGGGTGATGTAGTCGTAGTTGCCGTCCAGCAGCACGATCGCGTCGGCCGGCACCGCCCCGGCCCGCTGCAGCTCGGTGATCGCCCGCACGGCGGCGGCGCCCAGCGCCCGCATGATGCCGACTTCGTCGATCTCGGCCGCGCTGGCCCAGCCGGTGGCGCTGGCGCTGACCCACGCGGCTGCGCGGGACGCGACATCCGGCCGCCGCCGGGCGGGCACCAGCTTGGAGTCGCGCAGCCCTTGCGGCACGCGGCGGCGCGCATCGCGGACGTCGATCGCGACGGCGCCGACGGCGACCGGCCCGGCGAGAGCCCCCCGGCCGACCTCGTCGCAGGCGATCAGCATCGTGTGCTCGCGCAGCAGCCGGCGCTCCAGCGTCAGCCGCGGCTCGATGACGGTCATGGTGACGTGCCGGACGGGCTCGGCGAGGGCACCCCGGCGAACACCGCGTGGTGGAAGTCGATCAGGCCGAACCGGTTGAACGGCCACGTGATCAGGAACGCGCGTCCGACGACGTTGTCCATCGGCACGAAGCCCTTGCCGGGCTGGTCCTGGTTGTACCGGGAGTCGCGCGAGCGGTCCCGGTTGTCGCCGAGCACCCACAGCGAGTCCGCCGGCACCGTCACGTCGAACGGCACGACTTCGGGTGCGCTCTCGCCGGGCAGCAGCTTCACGAACGGCTTCTCGTTGATCGGGATGCCGTTGACGGTGATCTGGCCGATCGCATTGCAGCAGGAGACGTGGTCGCCGGGCAGCCCGATGATGCGCTTGATGAGGTGGTCGTCGCTGTCCGGCGCCGACAGGCCGACCAGTGAGAGCACCCAGTCGACCGCCTCGACGATGAACGGACGGGTGCTGGGGGCGGGGGCGGGCAGCCACCCGCCGGGATCGCGGAAGACGACCACATCGCCGCGCTGGTAGCCGCTGAAGTGCGGCGTGATCTCGTCGACGAGGATGCGGTCGTTGATCTGCAGGGTGTTCTCCATCGACCCGGACGGGATGTAGAACGACCGGACGACGAACGTCTTGACCAGAAACGACACGAGCAGCGCGATCAGCACGATCACGACGATGTCGCGCAGGAAGCTGAGGGTTCCGCGCCGCTTGGCACCGCGTGCGCCCGACGGGGCGGGGTGATCAGTCATACATGCCCTTCAACGGTCGCACACTACAGCGTCGCACATTCTGGCTCCGCGAAACGACGACGCCCCGAGGCGCATGCCTCGGGGCGTCGGGTGCACACGACTAGTGGCCGCGCTTCTCCTTGATCTTGGCCTTCTTGCCACGGAGGTTGCGCAGGTAGTACAGCTTCGCGCGGCGGACGTCACCGCGGGTGACGACCTCGATGTGATCGATGACCGGGCTGTGCACCGGGAACGTGCGCTCCACGCCGACCTGGAAGCTGATCTTGCGGACGGTGAAGGTCTCGCGCACGCCATCGCCGGAGCGGCCGATGACCACTCCTTGGAAGACCTGGATGCGGGAGCGGGTGCCCTCGATGATGTTCACGTGCACCTTGACGGTGTCACCGGCATTGAAATCGGGGATGTCGGAGCGGAGCGATGCCGCGTCGACGGCGTCGAGGATCTGCATGATGGGTGTCTTCCTGCGGCCGCCACAGGTCGACCGCGCAATGAATGGGATGAGAGAAGATCGGTGCCCGCTGCGCTACCGGGAAGCGGCGCGGATTCCCCTGCGGCAGAATCGGTGCGCGAGCACAAACATCCATTCTGCCATGGATGCCGGGACCGGCCAAACCGCCGTCAGTGCGTGCTGCGGCCGTCGCCGGGACGCCCGACCTCGTTCACGATGATGACCTCGCCGTGCTGGCGGGCGCGGTCGGCGACGCTCTCCTCGTATGGCAGGTCGCCCGGGCCGGTGCCCGGTGTCATCTTGGCGAAGGATCCGCGCGCCTCACCCCACAGCTGCCCCAGCGACGACCAGAACAGGCCGAGGAAGGCCAGAATCGCCAGGATCAGGATCGGCACGAAGGCGTATTGGAAGAAGCAGCCGAACGCGATGACCAGCACGTGCCACACCGACACGGCCAGCACGTCCTGCCACGAGACGGCACGCTGGCGGCGGACGGTCGGTCGCGCGCGGATGAGCATCGCCGCGATCACCTCGCCGACCAGCACCGAGGGGGCCGCGACCAGCAGCACGCCCAGCAGCGCCCAGCCGCTCGCGCTGAAGATGGCCCAGCCCACGACCAGCCACACCGGCAGGATCAGTGCCGCCGGCAGCAGCCAGACGAAGAAGCCACGACGCAACAACATGACCCCGATGGTACGCCGTGCCCCTGAGCGTGGCGTGGACGAGTGCGCGAGAATGGAAGCCGATGAGAGGAAGACGATGATCGAACTGCGCACACCGGCTGAGATCGAGGCGATGAAGCCGGCGGGCCGATTCGTCGCCGAGACCCTGGCGACGCTCCGCAACGAGACGAAGGTCGGCACGAACCTGCTGGCGATCGACGACCGCGCTCACGAGCTGATCCACCGGGCGGGCGCCCAGTCCTGCTATATCGACTACCACCCGTCGTTCGGCGCGAGCCCGTTCGGCAAGGTCATCTGCACCTCGGTCAACGACGCGGTGCTGCACGGGCTGCCGCACGACTACTCGTTGCAGGACGGCGACCTGGTGTCGCTGGACTTCGCGGTCTCGATCGACGGCTGGGTCGCCGATTCGGCGATCTCCTTCGTGGTGGGCACGCCGCGGGATGAGGACCTGGCACTGATCGACACGACCGAGCGGGCGCTGGATGCCGCCATCGCGGCCGCGACCGTGGGCAATCGCGTCGGCGACATCTCGGCCGCGATCGCCGCTGTCGCCCACGGCGACGGCTATTCGATCAACACCGACTTCGGCGGGCATGGTGTCGGCCACATCATGCACGGCGACCCGCACGTGGCCAACGACGGCCGCGCCGGCCGCGGCTACCCGCTGCGCGAGGGGCTGGTGATCGCCATCGAGCCGTGGTTCCTGGCCACCACCGACGAGCTGTTCACCGATCCGGACGGCTGGACGCTGCGCAGCGCCGACGGCTCGCGGGGCGCGCACTCCGAGCACACCATCGCGATCACCGCGGACGGGCCGACCGTGCTCACCGACCGGTCCTTCCTGGGCGCGCGCTGACCCGCCGCGCCCGGCCTGCACCGGTGGTGTTGACTGGGAGTCATGGCTCAGATGTGGATCGCGCCGCGCGCGGGTGATGTCGATGTTCTCGAGTTCGTGACCGCCCCGGTGCCGGCGCCCGGCCCCGGCGAGGTCACCGTGCGAGTGCACGCCGCCGGCGTGAACCCGGCCGACTTCAAGCACTTCGCCCGCGCCACGGACGGCTTTCCGCTGCCGCTGGGCTACGAGGTCGCCGGCACGGTCACGGCGCTCGGCCCCGGCGCCGGGCTGGCCTCCGGCGGCGGTGCGGTCGGGGATGAGGTGCTGGCGTTCCGGGTGTCGGGCGGATATGCCAGCGAGCTAACGGTGCCGGCGGCGGACGTGTTCGCCAAGCCCGCCGTGCTTTCGTTCGAAGCGGCGGCGAATCTGCTGCTGGCGGGTGCGACCGCCGCCGAGATGGTGGAGCTGACCCGGGTCGATGCCGGCGACGTCGTACTGATCCACGCCGCCTCCGGTGCGGTCGGCATCAGCGCCGCCCAGCAGGCCCGCTGGCGGGGCGCCCGGGTGATCGGCACCGCGAGCGAGCGCAGCTTCGACGGACTGCGCAGATTCGGCGTCGAGCCGGTCGCCTACGGCGAGGGCCTTCAGGACCGGTTGCGCGCACTCGCGCCCGGCGGCGTGGATGTCGTGCTGGACTGCGTCGGCACGCCCGAGGCGGTGTCGGTCTCGGCGGCCGTGGCGAAGGACCGGTCCCGGATGGTCACGATCGTGGCGGGGCCGCAGACGGCCGCAGCGGGTTTCATCGCGATCGGCGGCGGGATGCCGGCCAGCAAGGCGTTCCGCGAATCGGTGCGGGGTGAGCTCATCGCGCGCGCCGCGGCGGGCGACCTGGTGGTCCCGGTGGCGCGGACCTATCCGCTGGGCCAGGCCCGCGAGGCGCTGCGGTTCCTGCAGACCGGCCACCCGGGCGGCAAGCTCGCGCTCATCCCCTGAGCCTGGCGAGGGCTTCGCGGTCGGTCACAGCGCGGGCGAGTCGTCGGCGGCGAGCAGGTCGGGCCGACGCGCGCGGGTGCGCTCCAGCTGCTGCTCGCGCCGCCAGGCGTCCACGGCCCCGTGGTCGCCGCTGAGCAGCACCGGCGGCACCGGGCGATCGCGCCAGCTGGCGGGCTTCGTGTAGCTCGGGTACTCGAGCAACCCGTCTTCGTGGGACTCTTCGACGAGGCTGTCGGGGTTGCCGACAACGCCGGGGACGAGGCGGCCGGCGGCCTCCACCATCGCCATCACGGCGACCTCTCCCCCGTTGAGCACATAGTCCCCCAGGCTCACCAGGCGCACATCGCCGAGCGCGGCGGCGTAGTCGAAAACGCGCTCGTCGATGCCCTCGTAACGTCCGCAGCCGAACACGATGTGGTCGGTGCGACTGAACCGGCGCGCGAGGGGCTGCGTGAAGACCTCGCCGGCCGGTGACGGGAACACGATCAGCGGCCGGGATCCGGCATCGGCCACGATCTCATCCAGCGCCTCACCCCAAGGCTCGGGCTTCATGACCATGCCGGCGCCCCCGCCGTACGGGGTGTCGTCGACGGTGCGGTGGCGATCGTGGGTCCACTGCCGCAGGTCGTGGACGCGCACATCGAGCAGGCCCTTGCTGCGGGCCCGGCCCAGCAGCGACACCTCGAGGACGTCGAAGAACTCGGGGAAGATCGTCACGATGTCGATGCGCACGCAACGAGCCTAGACGCCGTCGGGTTCCCCGGTTTCGGGCTCTTCCGCGATCTCCTCGAACAGTCCCGCGGGCGGGGTCACCACGACGCGGCCGGCTGCGACGTCCACTTCGGGCACGATGGCCTTCACGAACGGCACCAGCACCTCGCGGTCGCCGTCGCCCACGATCAGGATGTCCTGCGCGGGCAGGTGGTCGACGCGGATCACGTGCCCCACGCTCTTCCCGTCGCGCTGCACGTCGAGTCCGATCAGCTGATGGTCGTACCAGGCGTCCGCCTCGGCGGGCTCGGCCGGGTCCGATTCGATCCAGAGGATCGCCTTGATCAGCTGCTCGGCGGTGCTGCGGTCTGCGACCCCTTCGAGGAAGACGACGGGATGCGAGTTCATCCAGCGGAACTCGCGCACCGTGACGGTCTTGCCGTGCCACGGTGAGGTCTCCGGCACCTGCAGCGTGAAGGTCGCGCCGGGGGTGAACCGCCGGTCCGGGTCGTCGGTGTACAGCTCGAGCTTGATCGCGCCCTTGAGTCCGTGGGCCTTCAGCAGCCGCCCGACCCGCAACTGGGTGCGGCCCGACCCCGGGGTGCGGTGGCGGCCGTGCGCCGAGCGCGCAGCGCCCGCCGCGGCGTCTTCCTGCGTCACGGGTTCAGTCGTCCGCGACGTCGACGCGCACGCGCCTGCCCTCGGCCAGTGCCGAGACGACGGTGCGCAGTGCCTTCGCGGTGCGACCGCCGCGTCCGATCACGCGACCCCGGTCGTCGGGGTGCACGTGCACTTCGAGCACGTCCCCGCGCGGCGACGTGGACTCATCGATGCGCACGTCGTCGGGGTGATCGACGATCCCCTTGACGACGTGCTCGAGCGCGGCAGCCAGCACGACGACTACTCGGCGTCGGCCGAGGCAGTGGCCTCGTCGGCGACGGGAGCGGCCGACTCGGCCTTCTTCTCGGCCTTGGGCTTGACGACCGACTTCTTCGAACCGTCCAGCTCGAACGGCACCTTGGGCTCGGCGACCTTCACGGTCGAGACCGCGTCCTTGTCACCGGTGTGGATGCCCCAGTCGCCGGTCAGCTTCAGCAGCGCGAGCACCTGCTCGGTCGGCTGGGCGCCGACGCCGAGCCAGTACTGCGCACGGGCGGAGTCGACCTCGATGAACGAGGGCTCCTCGGTCGGGTGGTACTTGCCGATCTCTTCGATGACACGGCCATCGCGCTTGGTGCGCGAGTCGGCGACGACGATGCGGTAGTACGGGGCACGGATCTTGCCGAACCGCTTGAGACGGATCTTGACAGCCACGATTCTCCTGAATGTGTGTAGGGAGCGAAGAACTGGTCGCCTGGAGCGTGGGGTGCACACCCGGCGGAAGCTCGAATCGGAATCAGCCGCCGGATTAGAGGGTCGGGCGATGTTCCAAGGGTCAATTCTGCCAGATCCGATGCCGCATGGCGAACCACGCCCCGGCGAGGCCGGTCAGATCGTGGGCAGAGCGGGCGAGCGCCGTGTCGCCGGACGGATCCCGGACGGCCTCCGGCGGTCCCCGCGCGCGACCAGCACAGCAAGCGGCGCCCACACCAGCACCAGCGTCACGAGCTGGACGACGGAGGCGATCGGCCCGCCGAACAGATCGGCCCCGGCGGTGATGATCGCCGCGATCGGCACCCAGATCGCCACCAGGCCCGCCGCCCGCAATCCGATCGTCAGCACGATCGGGCCCAGCGAGAAGCCCACCAGGAAGACGATCAGCAACACGGTGCCGATCATCGCCGAATCGGCCGACGCCGCCAGCGCGGCCGTGTCCGCGTCGGGCAGCCGTGCACCGGCCAGTGTGCCGAACACCCCGAAGAACAGCGCGAGATGGCCGACCCCGGCGGCAAGGCCCGCACCAGTGAGCAGGCCGCCGATCTGCACCGCGACGCGTGCGCGCGTGTCAGTCAGACGTGTCAGTTCCGGGATTCCGGCGAGCCAGACGAGCGGGCCGAGCACCGACAGCAGCCCGATCACGAGCCACGCGACGGGGAACTGGGCGGCGACGTCGACGGCGGTGGGATCGGCTCCGGAGGGGTGCAGCGTCCCTTGTGCGGCGGCGGTGGCGATCATGCTCGCGGGTCCCACGATCAGCGCGACGGTCGCGACGGTCCGGGTGAGAGCAGTGGCAGGTGAGGACATCGGATGCTCCTTTCAACGCCGAGTGCGCTTTCACCGATCGTCGCGGTGCGGCGCCCGTGCGCGCGTCGGCGGCCAGAGGGAATCGTGTGGTCCGTGCGGGCGCACCGTGTCGCCCGCGCGGACGACACACGGCGCGGCGCCGGCCAATAGAGTTGCCGCATGCGCCAGGCGATCGCGCGGTTCCGGCAGGCCTCGGTGGCGGGCTTTCCCGCCTCCGACGTCGCGCTGGCGGGGCTCGTGGGCGTCGTCGCCGTCGCCAGCGTGCTCACCGGCAACCCGGACGAGGGCCCCATGGCGGTCACGCTGCCGGTCGCGATCGTCTCGGCCGTCGCGCTGCTGTGGCGGCAGCGCACGACGCTGCTGACCGCCGGCCTGGTCGCCGCGGCCGGCCTGGTGCAGACGCTGCTGGCACAGCCGCACGGCTCGCTGTGGTCACTGGCGGTCTACGCGATCGCGATGTACTCGCTGGCCGCATGGAGCGCCGAGCTGGTCGCAGCGATAGCAGGGGCCGTCGTCGTGGCGGTGCTGCTGATCGAGGAGCGCATCGACAACGGTGTCGACTACGTCTTCATCCTGCTGATGTTCGGCGGTGTCTGGCTGCTGGGCCGCGCCAGCCGGCATTGGCGCGGCCGGGTCACGGCGGTCGAGCAGCGCCAGCGCGAGGTCGCCCGACTGGCGGTGGCCGAGGAGCGCGTGCGCATCGCCCGCGAGGTGCATGACGTGATCGCGCACAGCCTGGGGGTGATCGCGGTCCAGTCCGATGCCGCCGAGGCCGCACTCGCGGTGGACGCTGCCCGGGCGACGGCACCGGTCCGCGCCATCCGCGAGACGGCGCGCGGGGCACTGGCCGAGATCCGCCGGGTGCTCGACGTGCTGCGCGCCGACGACGCCGATCTGCCCGGCAACGACTCCCCCGGCATCGCCGCGATCACGGCGCTGGTGGAGTCCGCACGCGCGTCGGGCCTGCGGCTGCGCAGCGATGTGCAGGTCACCTCGGCACCCCTTCCCCGGCACATCGACCTGGCCGGGTACCGGATCGTGCAGGAGTGCCTGACCAACGTCCTCAAGCACGCGCCCGACTCCGATGCCGTCGTGACGGTGGCGCAGACCAGCCGCATCCTCACCGTGCGCGTGGTCAGCACGCTGCCGGGCGGTGCGGGCGGTGGCGCGATCCCGGCCGGCTACGGCATCCGCGGCATGCGCGAGCGCGCGGCGGCGCTGGGCGGGAGCCTGCGCGCCGGTCCCACCGGCGACGGCAGCTTCGAGGTCGCCGCCCGCCTGCCGCTGCGCACCACCCGGCTGCGGGAGGTGCCGTGATCCGCGTCGTGATCGCCGACGACCAGGAGCTGGTGCGCACCGGCTTCCGGCTCATCCTCGATCTCGAAGCCGACATGGCGGTGGTCGGTGAGGCTTCCGACGGGGCTGCATGCCTCGATGTGGTGGCCCGCACCGACCCGGATGTCGTGCTGATGGATGTGCGGATGCCGGTGCTCGACGGCATCGAGGCGACCCGGCGCATCACCGCGGCCGGCCGGGCGATCCGGGTGCTCGTGCTGACCACATTCGACCTCGACGAGTACGTCTTCGGCGCGCTGCAGGCCGGTGCCGCCGGATTCCTGCTGAAGGATGCGCCGCGGGTGCAGCTGACCTCGGCGATCCGGCAGGCGGTCGCCGGCGACGCCCTGCTGGCGCCGTCGGTGACCCGGCGGCTGATCGAGCGTTTCGTGCGCACGGACGCTCCGCGCCCCGCCGCGCACGACCCGATCGCCGCACTGAGCGCACGCGAGCGCGAGGTGCTCGGCCTGGTCGCGCAGGGCTTGACGAACGCCGAGATCGCGCGCCGCCTGTTCGTCGCCGACGCCACCGTGAAGACGCACATCGCCCGCATGCTCGCCAAGCTGGGCGCCCGCGACCGCATCCAGGCGATCGTGCTGGCCTATGAGAGCGGTTTCATCCGGCCGGGCGGCTGACGTCCAGGCGAGGCGTTTAGCGTGGGGGGATGCCCCTTCTGTCTCGAAGACTGTGCGCCGCGCTCGCGGTGGTGGCCATGATCGCTCTGAGCGGGTGCGCCGCCACGGCGTCCGCGGGCGAGGACCTCACCGCCGCAGGGGCACACACGCGTGCCACCGTGGTCACGGTCGGAGATTCGATCATGGCGGGCTACCACCTCGAGCCCGCGCAGGCCTGGCCCGCCCTGCTGGCCCGCCAGGACGGGATCGGGGTGGCCAACCTCGCCTGCAGCGGCGCCGGGTTCACCACGCCCGGCGACTGCGGTGAGGACTATCCCGGGCTGGTCGCGCAGGCGGTCGCGGCGTCGCCGACGCTCGTCATCATCCAATCCTCCGACAACGACATGAACGCCGCCAAGACCGACATCGACGCCGACACGGCACACACCGTCCGTACGCTGCATGCCGCGCTGCCGGAGGCGGTGATCGTGGGATTGAGCACGCTGTGGAATCAGCCTACGGATCCGCCGGCGACGATCGCGTCCAGCTCGGCGGCGCTGCGTCAGGCCGTGGACGCCGTGGGCGGCACCTTCGTCGACGTCGGTCAGCCGCTCGCCGGGCAGCCCGACCTGCTGCAGGCCGACCAGGAGCATCCCACCGCCGCCGGCCAACGCGCCCTGCTGACGGCGATCACCCGCGCGCTGGATGAGGCCGACGTCGTGCTCTGATCGTGCGGTGCGCGGCGGCGGCGCTCAGCGTTTGCCGAGCAGCTTCTGCAGGTCTGCCAGGTCGGCGGCGCTGGGGGCCTTCTGCCCGCCACCGAGCCCGAACCCCGATCCCGTCGGCGCCGCGGCCTCGGACGAGGCGACTCCGGCGTTCTCGGCGGCGCGCTTGGCGGGGTTGCCCGACCGGGAGCCCTTCTTCTTCTGCTGCTTGCCGCGCTTGCTCGAGGCGCCCGGCTTGCCCATCGAACCCATCCCGGGGATGTTCGGCACACCGCCGCGGGCGACCGTCTTCATCATCTTCGCGGCCCGCTCGAAGCGCTGCACGAGCTGGTTCACATCGGTCACGGTCATGCCCGAACCCCGCGCGATGCGCAGCCGGCGCGAACCGTTGAGCACCTTGGTGTTGCGCCGCTCACCGGGGGTCATCGAGCGGATGATCGCCTCGGTGCGGTCGATCTCGCTCTCGTCGAAGTCGTCCAGCTGCTGCTTCATCGACCCCATGCCGGGCAGCATGCCCAGCATCTTCTTCATCGAGCCCATCTTGCGCATCTGCTGCATCTGCTGCAGGAAGTCCTCGAGCGTGAACTGCTCGGTCGCGAGCTTCTCGGCGACCTTGCGGGCCTCGTCCTCGTCGAAGGCCTCCTGGGCCTGCTCGATGAGGGTGAGGATGTCGCCGAGGTCCAGGATGCGGCTGGCCATCCGGTCCGGGTGGAACGGCTCCAGATCGTCCAGCCCCTCACCCGTGGAAGCGAAGATGATCGGGCGCCCGGT
The DNA here is from genome assembly GCF_039537285.1 of Microbacterium kribbense. NCBI lineage: Bacteria > Bacillati > Actinomycetota > Actinomycetes > Micrococcales > Microbacteriaceae > Microbacterium > Microbacterium kribbense. The sequence goes on from NZ_BAABAF010000008.1 coordinate 415,046, forward strand.
GACCGACGCCACCGACAGGGCCGCACCGCCGCGGGCGTCGCCATCGAGCTTGGACAGCACCACGCCGGTGAAGTCCACGCCGTCCTGGAACGCCTTGGCCGTGTTGACGGCATCCTGACCGATCATCGCGTCGATGACGAACAGCACCTCGTCGGGACTGGTCGCGGCGCGGATGTCGGCGGCCTGCTCCATCAGCTCGGCGTCCACGCCGAGCCGGCCGGCGGTGTCGATGATGACGATGTCGTGCTGGGCCCGACGGGCCTGTTCGACGCCCTCGCGCGCGACCCGCACCGGGTCGCCGACCCCATTGCCCGGCTGCGGCGCGTAGATCGCGGCGCCGGCCTGTTCGGCGACCACCTGCAGCTGATTCACCGCGTTCGGGCGCTGCAGGTCGGCGGCCACCAGCAGCGGTGTGTGGCCGTCTTTCTCGAGCATCTTGGCGAGCTTGCCGGCGAACGTCGTCTTGCCCGAGCCCTGCAGGCCGGCGAGCATGATCACCGTCGGCGGGTTCTTCGCGAACTGCAGCCGGCGCTGCTGGCCGCCCAGGATCGCCACGAGCTCTTCGTTGACGATCTGCACGACCTGCTGCGCCGGGTTCAGCGCACGGTTGACCTCGTCGCCGAGGGCGCGCTCGCGCACCTTGGCGGTGAAGTCCTTGACCACCGTCAGCGCGACGTCGGCATCCAGCAGCGCGCGCCGGATCTCGCGGACGGTGCCGTCGATGTCGGCGGGCGTGAGCTTGCCCTTGGTGCGGAGATTGCGGAAGGTCTCGGTGAGCCGGTCCGAGAGAGTGCCGAAAGTAGCCATGATCCCCCGATTCTATCGGTGCCCGCTGGCGGGCGCCCGGCGCCGGTGCCCACGGGCGCCGGTCAGAGCGCGATGTCGAGGGCCTGCTGCAGCGTCGCGGCCAACGAGGTGCGGCCGGGCCCGGCGGCGGCCCAGTGCCACACCGCGGCCAGCACGGCGCCGGCGGCGCCGGCGGCGATGACCTCGGCAGCCAGCGGTGGCGTGCCGCCGGACCGCTCGCGCTCGGCGATGGCTGCGGCAAGCCGTGCCTGGCGTACGGCGCGCTCGCGCTCCAGCTCGTCGGCCAGGCCCATCGCCTCGACGTTGGCGATGGCCAGTGCCAGCGCGTCCGGTGCGAACCCGGTGGCGATATCCGCCAGCGCGGCGCGCACCGGTGCACCGGCCCGCAGCAGCGAGGTGGCGGCGGCCAGTCGCTCGTCGAACGCGGCCCAGAACACGTCGCCCTTCGCCGAGAAGTAGTTGAAGAAGCTTGACCGGCTCACTCCGGCGCGGGTGGTGATGTCGATCACCGAGGTCGCCTGATACCCCTGTTCGAGGAACAGATCGCAGGCCGCTTCGGCGAGGGTCTGGCGGGACGAGGCCTTGGGCCGTCCGGCCCGCGCGGCCGCCTCGGACTCGGTCACCGGTCAGTCGGCGCTGGTGACGGATTGGACGTCGCCGTCGGTGTTGAGGTTGACCAGCAGCACGTCGTCGGTGGAGTCGGGGTCCAGCGCATACTCGAGCACCGCGAACGGGTCGGTGCCGCCGTGCTCGTCGGCCAGGATCGTCATGCTGACCAGGCGCAGCGACCGGATGATGTCGATGTGCGTGTCGCCCGAGATGTCGACCAGGAAGTCTTCGAGTTCCTCGCCCAGGCGTGCCTGCTGCTGCAGGATGTACTCGATCACCTCGCTGGTGCGGTCATCCAGCTCCGACACCATGGCGTTGCGGGCGGTGCGATCCAGCGCCTCCAGCGACGTGATCATGGCGGCCGCCACGTCCAGAGCGGCCTGCGCCACGTCGTTCTCATCGGGCGCGGTCAGGTCGACGGCGACGGCCTGGTCGCCCAGTTCGATCGTCTCGGACCAGAAGATCGAACCGTCCGGGCCGGATTCCAGAAGTCCGAAGTAGTCGTGTTCGATCGCCATAGCTTTATGAAACCAGTCTCCGCCGGGTTCCGGTAGCCCGCCGGGCTAATCCACCAGCGCAGCGACGAACACGTGCGGCGTGAAGCCGGTGAGATCGTCGATGCCCTCGCCCTGGCCGAGCAGCTTGACGGGGATGCCGGTGCGCTCCTGCACCGCCAGGACGAAGCCGCCCTTGGCCGATCCGTCGAGCTTGGTCAGCACCAGCCCTGTGACGCCGGCATGTTCGAGGAACGCCTCCGCCTGCATGACACCGTTCTGGCCGGTGGTGGCATCCAGCACCAGCAGCACTTCGCTGATCGGTGCCAGCTTCTCGATCACCCGCCGGATCTTGGTCAGCTCGTCCATCAGACCGCCTTTGGTGTGCAGCCGACCGGCGGTGTCGACGAGGACGATCTCGGTGCCGGTGCGGGTCGCGTACTCGATGGTCTGGAAGGCGACGGATGCCGGATCCTGGCCTTGCTGCTGGGGCCGGACGATCTCGGCACCGGCGCGCTGCGCCCAAGTCGCGAGCTGGTCGACGGCCGCGGCCCGGAAGGTGTCGGCTGCGCCGACGACGACCGAGCGGCCGTACCGCTGCAGGAACTTGGCGAACTTGCCGATCGTGGTCGTCTTGCCGACCCCGTTCACGCCGACCACCAGTACCACAGCCGGCCGTTCGGTGAGCTTGAGGGTGGTGTCGTACTTCGCGAAATGCTCCTCGAGCGTCTCTTTGAGCATGCGCTGCAGGTCGCGCGGATCGGTGGTGCGGAACCGCTCGACCTTGCCGTGCAGGTCGTCGACGATGCGCTCGGTGACGTCCGGCCCGAAGTCGGCGGTCAAAAGCGCCGTCTCCAGGTCGTCCCACGTCGTGGAGTCGATCGTCGGCGTGACGAACACACCGCGCAGCGCGCGACCCAGTGACCATTTCTCCGCCATGCCTCCAGCCTACGGGGGCAGTGCGGTCAGACCGCGGCCGGCTCCTTCTCGTGCGCTGTGCGGTCGCCCACCCGCTGACCGACCACCGCCGACACGCCGTCCTGGCGCATCGAGACGCCGTAGAGGGCGTCGGCGATCTCCATGGTGCGCTTCTGGTGGGTGATCACGATCAGCTGGCTGGCCGCGCGCAGCTGCTCGAACACGCCCAGCAGGCGCCCCAGGTTGGCGTCGTCGAGCGCCGCCTCGACCTCGTCGAGAATGTAGAACGGGCTCGGGCGGGCCTTGAAGATCGCCGTCAGCAGCGCGACCGCCGCCAGCGACCGTTCGCCGCCGGAGAGCAGCGAGAGCCGCTCGATCTTCTTGCCGACCGGCCGCACCGACACCTCGATGCCGCAGGTCAGCGGCTGGTCCGGGTCGGTGAGGGCGATGCTGCCGACCCCGCCGGGGAACAGGATCGGGAACACCTCGCCGAAGGCCACCCGGGTGTCTTCGAAGGCGGCGAGGAAGATCGCCTGCATGCGCTCGTCGAGCTCGGCGATGATCGTCAGCAGATCCGTGCGGGTCTGGGTGAGGTCGGCGAGCTGGGCGACCAGGAACGCCTGCCGCTGCTCGAGCGCCTCGAACTCCTCCAGCGCCAGCGGGTTGACCCGCCCCAGCTGCGCGAGCTTGCGCTCGGCCTCCTGCAGCCGTCGGCGCTGCGCGCTGCGCTCGAACGCCACCGGTTCGGCGTCGTCGGCGCCGGGGACGGGCTGATCGGGACCATATTCCGCAATGAGAATATCTTCGTCCACGCCCAGTTCGGACTGCACGCGCTCCAGCAGGCTCGTCACGTGCAGGCGCTTCTCGTGGATCTGCAGCTCGAGGCCGTGCACGCTCTCGGTGAGCCCGCCGAGCCGCTCGCGCACCGTCGCCTCCTGCGTGCGCAGGTCGGCGAGCTCGGCGGTCAGCGCGGTGCGTTCGGCCTCGGCGGCGGCCAGTTCCACGCGGGCCCGGCTGACCGACCGGTCCACCGAGTCCAGCACCGGCGGCAGCCGGTCGGCGACGCCGGCCGCGATGTCGCGCTGCGCGCGGCGCAGCACGGTGCGGCGGGCGGCTTCTGCGACGGCGCTCTTCTCGCGCTCGCGCTGGCGCACGAGCCCCTCCGCGCGGGCCTGCTCGGCACGGACGCGCTCCTTCAGGGTCTCCACCTCCAGCCGCGCGCGCATCTCCAGGTCGCGGGCGGCCTCCAGCTCGGCCAGCATCGGCTCCCGGGCCGACGCGTCCAGAATCGGCCGCGGCGCCTGGCGGGCCGTCTGCAGCTGGTCCTGGCTCTGGCGTGCCGACGCGGCTGCCTGGTCGACGGCCGCCTGCGCCTGGCGCAGCGTGACCTCGAGCCGTTCGCATTCCGCGACCGCCGCCTCGTGGCGCACCGTGACGCGGTTGACCTTCTCGGCGCGCGCGGCGAGGTCGGCATCGTGCGCGCGCAGGGCCTCCAGCGCCGCCTTGGCGCGGAGCCGGGATGCCGCCAGTTCGGCGTTGCGGTCGGCCAGCGCCGCGCGCAGCGCGTCCGCGGTCACAGCGACCTCGGCCAGTCGCTCGGCGGCACCATCCCGCTCCGCCGACAGCTCCAGGCGCGACCGGCCCGCACCCGACCCGGCGCGGACCGTGGACGAGGTGACCACCTCGCCCGCACGAGTGACGACGGTGACGTGCGCCTCGGCGCCGGCGGCGGCGGCGAGGGCCTGTTCGAGGTCGTCGGCGATGTACACCGCGGCCAGCCGCGCCCGCACCCCGTCCGGAGCGGTCACGACCTGCCAGGCCGGAGTGAGCGACCCGAGTGCGGGCGGGGTGGGCACCGTGGCCCCCGCCGCGGCGATGGCGATGTCGACCACGCCGAGATCGCCGTCCGCTGCGGCGCGCGCGGCGGCGAGGGCGTCGCCGGACTGCTCGACGAGCACGCCTTCGGACAGCGCACCGAGCACGCCGGCGATGGCCGCCTCGTAGCCGTGCTCGACCTGCACCGCGTCCGAGACCAGCCCTCGGATGCCGGGGCCGCCGTTCGAGATGAGCTGGGCGGCACCGTTGCGCACGTCCAGGGCGCGCGAGAGCGCCTTGGTCTGCGCCGTCAGCGCCTCCTGCTCGCGCTCGGCGGAGTGCAGCTTCTCGCGCAGGTCCGAGACCGCCTTCTCGGCGTCACCGGCGGCACGCTGGCTGCGCTCGTACGCGGCGGCATGGTCCATCGCCGGGCCGTCCGATTCGTCGGCGGGCTCGAGCTGCGCGCGCGCGGCCTCGGCCTCGGCGCGGCGCTCCAGTGCCGCATCCAGCGCATTCTGCTGGCGGGTCACGGCCGTCTGCACGGCTGCCAGCGCCGACGCGGCGGCCTCAGCCGTGCCGCGCAGCGCCGAGATCCGCATGTCGTGCTCGGAGACCAGTGCGCTCTGTTCGGCGATGTCGGCATCGAGGGCGTCCAGCTCGGCACGTGCGTGCACGACGCCCCGCGCGGCAGCCGCGGCGGCATCCTGGGCGGCACCCAGCCCCGAGCCGATTTCCTCGATGGCCGCATACACCTCGTCGATGCCGGCCTGTGTCACGGTCTGCGCGGGCATCAGCGCGCTCTCGTCGTCTCCGAGCAGCGACAGCCGCTGCCCCGCCAGGGTGAACAGCCCGCGCAGCCGCTCCTGCACCTGCTCGAGGGCGAACACGACGCCGCGCGCGGTGTCGACGGCCTCGGAACGCTGATCGGACTCCAGCGTCTGGATGCGTGCCCGCAGCGTCTCGGCACGATCCTGCAGCACCATCCGCTCGGCGTGCCGCTCGGCCTCGCTGTGCGCCGCGGCAGCCAGCTCGGTGCGCAGCCCGACCAGCTCGTCGGCGAACAGTCGCGCCTTGGCGTCGCGCACGACCGCGGCGATGTCGGCGGCGGCTCGGGCGATCTCGGCCTGCCGGCCCAGGGGCTTGAGCTGTCGGCGCAGCTCGCCGGCCAGGTCGCTCAGGCGGGTGAGGTTCGCCTCCATCGCCTGCAGCTTGCGGACGGTCTTCTCTTTGCGGCGGCGGTGTTTCAGGATGCCGGCGGCCTCTTCGATGAACCCGCGGCGCTCTTCGGGCGAAGCCTGCAGCACGGCGTCCAGCCGGCCCTGTCCGACGATCACATGCATCTCGCGGCCCAGGCCCGAGTCGCTGAGCAGCTCCTGCACGTCCAGCAGCCGGCAGGTGTCGCCGTTGATCGCGTACTCGCTGGCGCCGTTGCGGAACAGGATTCGGCTGATCGTGACTTCGGCGTATTCGATGGGCAGCGCGCCGTCGCTGTTGTCGATCGTCAGCTGCACCTGCGCGCGGCCCAGCGGCCCGCGGGTGGAGGTGCCGGCGAAGATGACGTCCTCCATCTTGCCGCCGCGCAGCGTCTTGGCGCCCTGCTCGCCCATCACCCACGCCAGGGCGTCGACGACATTGGATTTGCCCGAGCCGTTCGGACCGACGATCGCGGTGACGCCCGGCTCGAATGCGAACGTGGTCGACTGCGCAAACGACTTGAACCCCTTGAGCGTCACGCTCTTCAGGTGCATAGCCGTGCCTCTCCGCCCCGTCCGGTCACCGGTTCACGCTACCCGATGTCGCCGCCTGCGCCGCGGCGACCGGCCGCGCATCGCCGGCACCCGCTGCCGGCAAGACCTGTTCGGCACCGATTCTGTGCATCCGCTTGACGGCGGCATCCGAACCGCGCTAGCGTGTCTGTTCGGTCCGAAGTGGAGAGGAGGCCCCCGATGATGATCACACCAATCCGCACGTCTGTGCGAGCAGCGATGCTGCCCTCGGCGGCCGGCTCCTTCGGCCTCGCGCGCCGCGCGGCCGCGTAGCACCGCGTCCACAGGACACCTGCGCCCCGCGCCGTCGCACCGACGGTCTGACGCACGAGCCTCTCGTGCTCTCCCGCCGCATGCGCGGCCACTCGATCGGCCTGCCGCCGACGACCTCTTCGACTTCGAAAGCACCCTGATGAACACCCTGCTGCACACCGAACGGACCCACCCGCCCGAACGCCTGCACGAACTGACCGCCCTGACCACCGACACGCGCACGTCGCTGCCGGACCGCCTCACGCTGCGGCTCGGCCTCTGGCTGCTGCTGACGGCGGCCCGCCACGCCGAGCTGCGTGACCGGCGCCGGGACGACCACGAGGCGCACGCCCGGCGCACGCTCGCTCGCGAGACGTACCTGCGCGCCGAGCGCGAAGCCGCGATCACCCGCGCACACCTCACCATCCATTACCGCTGAATCGAGAAGACGCTCATGACCGCAACGCTGGCCGCGCCCCACGTGCGCCCGCTGATCATGCCCGAATCGGCAGACGCCGCCGATGCCGCCGACTTCGTCCAGATGGTGCGCGTGCGCAACGAGGTCTACCGCGAGCTCAATGGGTACGACGACGAGAGCAGGACCCCGGCAGAGATGCTGCCGCTGCTGCAGAGCGGGCCCTACGAGCTCACGCTGCCGTGGATCGCCCTGCTCGAAGAGCAGATCGTCGGGCGCGGCATCCTGAACCTGCCCCTGGAGGACGGCTCGCGCGTCGCCGACGTGACGATCGAGCTGCTCCCCCGGGTGTGGGGCCATGGCGTCGGATCGGCGCTGTACGCCGTACTCGAGCGCGCCGCGCGCGAGCACGGCCGCACCGTGCTGCAGACGTGGGCCTACCACCCCACGCGCGCGCCGATCGCGCCCGGCGACGCGGCGCCGTGGCTGGACTCGCCCACCGGCTTCGGCCGGGTGCCGCAGGATCACTCCGCACGCTTCGCGCACGCGCATGGATTCGCGCTGGAGCAGGTCGAGCGCACGAGCGCGCTCGAGCTGACCGCCGACGCCGATGCGCGCATCCAGGCGCTGCTGATGCCGGCCCAGCGCGCCGCCGCCGGGTATCGCATCGTGCGCTGGATGCCGCCCACGCCCCCGGAGCTGATCGACGGCTACGCGTGGCTGAAGTCCCGCATGGTCACCGATGCGCCGGCGGCGGGCTTGGAACTGGATGAACAGGTCTGGGATGCCGCCCGCGTCGCCGACCACGAGCGCCCGGTGCTGGCAGCCGGCCGCACGATGCTGATCACCGCGGCCGAGCACATCGAGTCCGGTGAGCTGGTCGCGTTCAACGAACTGGTCATCGGCCGCGACCTGACGGCGGCGACATTCCAGGAGGACACCCTGGTGCGCGCCGACCACCGGGGTCACCGGCTCGGGATGCTCCTCAAATGCGCGGGACTGCTGGCATGGCGCCGGCTCGCCCCCGATTCCCCGCGGGTGATCACGTACAACGCGGAGGAGAACCGGCCGATGCTGCAGATCAACGAGGCGATCGGCTTCGCGCCGATCGCCTACCTGGGCGCGTGGAAGAAGACGCTCATCCGGTGAGCGTCAGGCCGGGCGCGCCATCCGCTGGCACCGCGAGCAGTAGTGGCTGTCGGCGGCGCTCGAAAACTGGACAGTTCCGGCGGTTGAAAAGTGAACACTCGACGATGGGAGAGTGATCACTTTGGAGGACTGGGCGTTGATCCGGC